>CAKQHO010000031.1 GCA_934234185.1 uncultured Psychrobacillus sp.
GTGCCGGCTGTGGTGGCTGGGGAGCTGCCTCCTCGCCGTCCCCCATTTGCTTGTCGGGGCAGAACAGGCGCTTGCGCTTTTCTTATTATTTGTAAAGAACTACGAATGCTTTTCCTCTTTTCTCATAATAAAACTAATATGTCTACCAGCCTTCTTATCTTCTCTATAAGAAAATCCATCTTCACTCAAGTAAGTACAGGTGCGATCTATGGTGATTTGTTCGGCTGAAATCCCAATCATCTCACACTGGCGTTTAACTGTTAGCTGGTTATCAATATGGTACTTTTTAGTGGAGGTATTAAAATAGATAAATTCCTCCGCATAGCCAAGTTCCTTAAATCGCTTGTATACATCTTCATCTACTTCAAATTTCTCCTGACTTAAAGCAGCTCCTATAAATATTTGAAAATCCTTCGGTTCGCAATGCTCTTCTTTTATAAGATGGAGAAAGAGCTTCTTTGTTATCTCCTTTACAGTTCCCTGCCATCCAGAATGAATCACCCCTACTAAACCTTTTTCTTCATTATAAAAAATGACAGGAACACAATCTGCAGTAAAGCTTGTTAAGACGATATTAGGCTCATAAGTATATAGGGCATCTGTATCTTCAATTGCGGTATCTATGTTAGTAGATCCTCTTCCAATATCATTAGGAGTAACTTTGTGGAAATTTGCACTATGCGTTTGATTTGCACACACCAGTTGATTTATACCACACTGAAGAAGAATACCTAAATTTTTCCTATTATGAATGACATCTTCTGGGGTTTGGCATGTATGGAGTGCCATATTATTTTGTTCTGGAGCAGATGTATCCTTCAAAGTAATCCCGGCTACAAATTTTCCGTTATTTACATATATTTTATTTTTCATATCATCACCTGGCTTTACTATATCTTACTGTGAATTAGAAGTACAGGATGATACAAACGCCCTCTATTTATGTATTTTTCAAGAATAATACCCATTTTATTAGTTTTAACCCTTGTACTGGTAATTTAATTATAGTAGTATAGTTTCTGTTACTTTTAAAAAGTAAGAAAATAATCTTATATAAAAAATGATTCTTGTTAGGTGCAAATACCTATTTATTGAAGGGTAGAAAGGGAGTAGGAAATGAAAAAAAATTTTAGTATACAAACTAAACTTGTTAATGCGTTTGCTTTAGTATTGTTAATTCCTAGCATAGCAATTGGTAGTTTTTCATATACAACGGCTAAAAATAAGGTAGAAGAACAAATCTTGAATGCTGCAGCTCAGAATGTGGAGTTGATAAACCAAAATATAAATCTTTATTTTGATGATAGAATTCGAACAATGAATTTTCTATCCAACACTATTAATGTGGAAGATTCTGAACAATTACTGCCATCAATCCAAAGACAATATCCGGAAATGGTGTCTATATACATAGGGACTAATAACGGAAAGATAGTTAGTTCCTCTTCTGAATCTGTACAAGGATTGTCCACCTCACAGAATTGGTTCAAGACAGCTACGGTACAATCTGAAAATGTAATTATAGGTGATCCTTATTTAAAGGAGAATACAAACGACGCAATAATAACTATCTCTAAGCGGTTAAAAAGTGGAGATGGAGTATTGGCATTTGACATAAAAGTAGATCAATTAAAGGAAATGGTGAACAAAGCAAAGATTGGTACGGAAGGATATCCTCAGGTTATAGACAATAATAGCAAGTTTCTTATCCACCCTAATCAGCCAGTAGGAGCACCAGCACAAAACGCTGAGCATAAGTTTATGTTCGAACGGAACTCAGGTTCGACAGAATATATGCTAGAGAATGAAGAGAAGAAGCTTATGTTCACTACAAATGAGCTTACAGGATGGAAGATATCTGGAACAATGTATTCGAAGGAGATAGAAGCACAAGCAAGACCCATTCTTATAAATACATTGGTTGTTATTGGACTTTCTATTTTAGGTGCTACAATACTTGTATTTTTCATCCTTCGTTCTATCCTTCGGCCATTAAAGCGGTTATTATCAGCAACAGAGAAGATTAATGCTGGGAATCTTAACGAACAAATTGAAGTAAAATCACGGGATGAGTTAGGGAAACTTAGTGCTAGCTTTAATAACATGGTATTATCTTTGCGCTCCATAGTTGATCAGGTTAATCAATCAGCTATGACCTTGACTGCTTCTTCTGAGGAACTTACAGCAAGTGCAGAGCAAAGTAACCATTCAGCTAAGGAAATAGCCGACAAAACGTATCATATGGCACTTGGGTCCGAGGAACAGTTAAATAGCATTAATGGAGCTGCAACAGCCATTAACCAGATGTCCTCAGGGATACAACAAATTGCAGCACATAGTGAAGAAGTTTCTATGCTAACTAATAACACGTTAGAATTAGCGGCTAATGGAGCTCATAGTGTTCAAGATGTGATTCAGCAAATGAATGATATTCAACATACGGTACAGAATACATCCAAAATTATAGGAAGCCTAGGAAGCAGATCAACAGAAATAGCAAACATAGTTTCTATTATTACAGAAATTTCTAACCAAACTAATTTACTGGCATTAAATGCTGCCATTGAAGCTGCGCGTGCTGGAGAGCATGGAAAAGGATTTGCGGTCGTTGCAGATGAAGTAAGAAAACTGGCGGAGCAATCAGCTACTTCAGCTCAACAAATCTCTGAACTAATAATGACTATTCAAAAGGAAACGGTAGATGCAGTTACTTCTATGCAAAGTGGAACTGTTAAAGTGGAGAATGGTGTAGAGAAAACTCATAAGTTTGGAGATCTTTTTGAATCAATAAACGAGCGCGTAACAGAAGTAAGTATAAGAGTACAAGAGGTTGCTTCTTCTATTTCTCAAATGTCCGTTGGGAGTGAGCAAATAGTTGACTCCATAGAAGTTGTGAAAGAACTAGCTGAGGAAGGTTCAAAAGTAAGTAGAGGTAACTCCCAGATCAGTAAGACCCAACTGGAAACTATTGAGGAAGTTACTGCTGCTGCCCAGTCTCTTTCTATATTGGCGGAAGAAATGCAAACCACCTTATCTAAATTTACATTACAATAATGTCTGAAGAGGGGTATCCCATAAGTAAAAAACTTATGGGATACCCCTTTTCTTTTACAGAAATCCGCAGATGGGTTGAAATAATTACCAACAATCATATTGTTACAGGTATATTACAAAAAACCAGCTCGTAATTCCCTTTAAACCAATTATTTAATCTATCAATTCTCTCTTTGTAACATAAATGTAAAAATGCTTCCAAATATTTATGGATGAATAATAGAAGTTACTAATTTAGTATGGAAATATGAAAAATGAAAGGATTGATAAAATGTTTAAGAAAGTAAAAGTAATAGTAGCTTCTGTTTTATCTTTATCTCTGATTTTACCTATTTCCGCTATGGCGGCTAACTCATATACCGTAGTATCAGGAGATTCTCTTTGGAAAATTGCAGTAAAAACACAAACTGGCATTTCCGAGCTAATTGAAGCAAACCCACAGGTAAACAATATTAATTTAATTTACCCAGGGCAAAAATTAAATGTACCAACTAATGAGGACTATGCTGTTGAGCAAGAGGTTGTACGTCTAGTAAATGTAGAAAGAGCTAACGCCGGGTTATCTTCTTTGAAATATGACTGGGAGCTTGCGAGAGTTGCAGAATATAAATCTCAGGATATGCATGACAAAAAATATTTTAGTCATACAAGCCCAACATATGGCTCTCCGTTTACAATGATGAAAAGCTTTGGTATTAGCTATAAATCAGCTGGAGAAAACATTGCAATGGGTCAACGTTCTGCAAGTGAAGTAGTAAAAGCATGGATGAATAGTGAGGGGCATCGTGCGAATATCTTAAATAAAAACTATACTCATATTGGAATTGGCTATGTGAAGGATGGTCATTACTGGACACAAATGTTTACCCAAAAATAAATAAAAGATGAGAAGCCTAAAAAGGGAGCTATTCAGCTCCCTTTTTCGTATTTATTTTCTGATACAGTGATGTTTCCCTCTCTTTATCGTTTCCTTATAAATTTATAATTAACTGTAAATAGGTTATTTCTAAAGCATAAACAAGGTTACATTACCTTTACAAAGATTACATAAAGGTTTGTTTCTAACTTACTAGGGAAAAGGAAGGTCAAGATACGGACGTGAAAACGATATAGGAGGGAGTCATCTTGAAGTTCCGTCGTTACCTAGTAGTTATTATGTTTGGGATAATATGTGTCGGCTTAATAAGCTTCCAAACAGAAGAAGCAGAATCTATGACTGATGATGAAATTAAAATGATAGAAACTAGACAGAAATTTTTTGGAGAAGAATATGTAGATGAACATACAGGAGAAGTTAATCCAGCTCAGGTGATTTTTTCGTGGGTCGGGGTCTCTAACTTTGCGGTCGCTGTAAACGGGCATGTCATTCTATTAGACGCTTGGATTCCAGGGGGAGAGGAATTTGAATATGTTCCAGCAACTCCCGATGAATTGGCAGCTCTTCAGCCAGAAGCAATTTTTATCGGCCATGCTCATTTTGACCATGCTGATCATGCCGCTGAAATCATAGAAAAGACTGGAGCTATCTTGGTAGGTACAACAGGCCATTGTGATCAAATAAAAAAGGATGCTCAGGTTGAGGAAGATATTAATTGCTTAGAGGCAATGCCGAATGATGCCGAGCCCGGTACACTACAGAAGTTAAACTTTCTAGAAGGTGTGAAGGTGACTGCTATTTCTCATGTCCATTCTTCATTAAAGCTTCCTGATAAGGAAGACCCATCAGCTCCATTATTTCCAAAAAAAAATAGACAAAGTGAGGCACCAAATGGAAATCTAGCAGATATTCTTGGATCTATCGGGGAGGATGAGGAAGGAACCTTAATGTATCAGTTCCAAGTGGGAGAGTTCGTCTTTACATGGAATGATTCGGCTGGTCCAATAAAAGAAGAAGCTCCTGATTTAACCGAGGTTCTAGCTTCTTTGCCTGAAACTGATGTTCAACTTGGGGCGATAATGGGCTTTAATCAATACACAAATGGCTTAAGAGATCCTAGAATGTATATAGAAGCAGTAAAACCTCAAGTCTTTGTACCGACACATCACGATAATTGGGCTCCTCCGATTACAACAACGGCAGATAACTATAAGGAAGCGCTAGAAAAAGAAATGGATAACTTAACAGATGTGGTACCAGAGCTTATTTTTCTCTCAGACCCAGAAGACTATGTAAATCCCAAGTTATTAACATTCCATATATTCGAGGAAAGATGGCAATAAGAAGAGCGCAAGCGCCTATGTCTGCCCCGACAAGCAAATAGGGGACGGCGAGGATGCAGCTCCCCAGCCACCACAGCCGGCACCTATTTGACCTCGAGGGGCAAGGGTGCTTGCGCTGGACAATAAGAAAAGCGCAAGCGCCTATGTCTGCCCCGACAAGCAAATGGGGGACGGCGAGGAGGCAGTCTCTCAGCCACCATAGTCGGATAAGAATAAGATGCCATAATAAGTATTCAAATGAATAATAACGTAACTAAAATTTTACTGACAACGTCTATATAATAACAACATATAGGGGCTGATCAAATGAAACGTATGTTACTTCTTTTGCTGGCACTTTTTTTAATTGGATGTGCGGATATTAAGGAAGAGCATGAAGAATACCTCTCTTCACGGGGCTGGGAGATTAAAAAAATCGGTGAAACGAACACATACACACTAGAGTTAGCAGAAGAGATACTAGAAGGTTTAGATGCAAGTGGCATACACTTTATGAGGAAATACAACGGCAAAGAAGTAACGAACTATGAGTATACACTAAAGCAAAAGGCTACAGATGGTCAGCGTTTAATGGCATATATATATGAGTATAAAGGGGAGATTATAGGGGGATCTGGTTATCTACCCACTCATGTGCCAGGAGGATTTAATTTAGATGACAAAGAAAGATTAGTTCAGAAAGAGTTAATAAAGTGATCAATAACCAACAGATCTAAAAGAGCTACTGACCTTTTTCTTGTAAAAATTTTACTAGTAAATAATCGGTTGAATTTCCTTTAATCTATAAAATTAGTGGTGGAATATTGACAGATAGGAATGTGTCCTGTAGACTATGAACAATAATTGAATACAACCTCGCTTGGATAAGTGGGGTAGAGGCGCGATATTTAACAGTTTCTAGGGGAGTATGAGAAAGCCATGATCCTAGGAAGAAGGAAATATCGCCGAAGTGTGTCATAAGCTCATTATTACATGCTGGGTCTACAGTGAATAGCTGTAGGACTGTCCATGTGGAAACATCCCGGTTTCCCATGGTGTGCTATCTCATTAGGGAAAAGTAGAGGAATTGGGGCAACCATACATAACGGACCTGAGTTCATCTCAGGTCTTTTTTATTTGGTTGTCTTTTTTTTGTTTTATCACACTAATTAGACATAGAAAAGGAGATTCCTAGACAATGAAAAACAATATGACAATACTTTTAACAATTTTACTAACAGTCCTTCTATTAACGGCCTGTGGCACCTCAAATGAAGAAAGTGGTGCATCAGCAAGTGAAGGGGAAGGTAAAGAGGAATTTCGAGTTGGCTTAGAGGCAGGGTATGCACCATTTAACTGGACACAAATGAATGATAATAATGGTGCAGTAAAAATAAGTGGTAATGCAGAATTTACAGGAGGCTATGATGTAGAAATAGCAAAAAAAATAGCAGATGGCCTTGGGAAAGAATTAGTCATCGTAAAAATTGAATGGGATGGTCTTGTACCAGCACTAACCTCAGGAAAAATTGATGCTATTATCGCTGGAATGTCCCCTACAGAAAAACGCAAAAAGACGATTGATTTCTCTGATAACTATTATACTTCTAATTTTGTAATGGTCGTGAAAAAGGGTAGTCCATATGAGAAAGCCACATCCATTCAAGATTTTAAAAATGCCAAGGTAACTGCTCAATTAAATACTTCTCATTATGGCGTTATTGATCAAATAAGTGGTGTTAAGAAGCAGCCTGCTATGGATAATTTTCCAGCGATGCGAGTTGCACTAGAGTCAGGCATGATAGACGGCTATGTGTCAGAGCGTCCTGAAGGAATTAGTGCTTCTGCCGCAAACGAGAACTTTGTCATGGTAGAGTTTACCGAAGGATTTAAAGCTGACCCAGAGGAAACAGAAACTGCAGTTGGGCTGGAAAAAGGAAATACTGATATAGATAAAATAAATGAAATATTAGCTGGAATAACTGAGGAAGAACGTCAAGAATTAATGGACACTGCTATTCTTAATCAACCGGCAGCTGAATAAATTGCCTTAACCAGCTGCTAGAATTAGCGGCTGGTTTTTTTAAAGACCAGAAAGTATATCTTCCCCGTGTGTTTCAAAACCCGAGCTTGTTCTTTTATAAAATTAAGGAGGAAATACTATGAGTGTAGAATGGATAATATCCATTGTTACTGATTATTGGCCAATGTTTCTGCGAGGTGCTGGGATTACCCTGTTAATCTCTATTATTGGAACGATTATTGGTGGTTTAGTAGGGATGCTTGCAGGGATAATCCGAACAATACCGATGCCAGCCAATAGAATCAAACGATTTAGCTTGAAGGTAATCAATTTTTTGTTAGCAGTTTATATCGAATTCTTTAGAGGAACTCCAATGATTGTACAGGCTATGGTCATCTTCTATGGAACTGCTCTTGCCTTTGGATGGAATATGCATACATTAACTGCTGCATTATTAATTGTATCGATTAATACAGGTGCTTATATGGCAGAGATTGTACGAGGAGGGATCATCTCTGTAGATAAAGGACAATTTGAAGCTTCTCATGCAATAGGAATGAATCATCTTCAAACAATGTTCCACGTGGTACTTCCACAGGTCGTTCGAAATATTTTGCCTGTTACAGGCAACCAATTCATCATCAATATAAAAGATACGTCTGTCCTTAATGTTATTGGGGTTTCTGAACTTTTCTTTCAAACAAAATCTATTGCAGGGAACAATTTTCGTTATTTTGAATCGTTCTTTGTAGCATGTATTTTATACTTTGTTATGACGTATGCTGTGACTCTAATTTTAAGATATTTTGAGAAAAAGCTGGATGGACCCGAAAATTATAGTGTAATTGGTGCACAGCCACAGCAAATTCCGTTACCAAAAACTGATAACTAATCAAAGGAGGAGCAGAAATGGAAAAAGTAATTGATATTCAGCACCTAAGCAAATCCTTTGGAACGCATGAGGTATTAAAAGATATAAACTTCTCAGTTCAAAAGGGAGAGGTAGTATGCATTATTGGTTCTTCTGGGTCAGGTAAATCTACTCTGCTTCGTTGTGTAAATCTATTAGAAAGGCCCGACGGAGGGGGGATTATTTATCAAGGAAAAAATATTTTGGATAATAAGCATGATATAAATGGCTATCGTACGAAGCTGGGTATGGTATTTCAGCAATTTAATTTGTTTAACAATCATAGTGTATTAGGTAACTGCACAATTGGACAAATGAAGGTATTGAAACGCTCTAAAGAGGAAGCGGAGAAGACAGCATTAAAGTATTTACAGGTAGTGGGGATGGGGCAATATATCAACGCTAAGCCAAGGCAGCTTTCAGGTGGCCAGAAGCAAAGGGTGGCCATTGCTCGAGCATTGTCTATGGAGCCTGATGTTCTTTTATTTGATGAACCTACCTCTGCGCTGGATCCAGAAATGGTAGGAGAGGTTTTAAAGGTCATGAAGGAGCTAGCAGAGACTGGCTTAACAATGCTAATTGTTACACATGAAATGGATTTCGCACGAGAGGTCTCAGATCGTGTTGTATTTATGGAAAAAGGGGTTATTGTCGAGGAAGGTAGTCCTGAACAGTTATTTTATCATCCAAGACAGGAAAGAACGAAGGAATTTTTAAAGAGAGCTTTTCGATAGCATACTAGCCTCGTAGTAGTCATAGAATGTTCAGCTAGTATTAAATCTCCTAAAATAGTATATTAAAAATAAAATATACAAATTGTTTTGATAATTATCTATTCCATAGAAGAGAAGATTTAAAGACAAATGGATGGAAATTACGCATAGTGAACAATTTCAGGGGGATTAAAATGCTTTATAATACCGTAAAAAAAGAACAAGAATATTGGCTGGTAGATCAAATTAAACAAGAGGATATATCAGCTGATAAATATATAACATCTTTTACATTACTGCTGGAAGAATGGAAACAGGAGCGGGTTAGCTATCTTTCACTTTTAATGGATCAAGCATATGAAAGCTGGTTAATGCAGCAGGGATTCCATAAAGTGTCTTCCATTGTAGAGTATACACGTCAGCTTGATGAGAGTTTCCTTACAAACCTAGAAATTTCTTATGAATCTTTACAGGAAAGTATGATGGAGGATGCAGATTTTGCTGAGCTATATGATCTATGCCGTAGTGGTTCTGCAAACAAGAATAATTTATTCTCTATAAAGCAAGTCATGGAATCATTAGAGAGTGAGCTCGGAAGTGAATGGAGATATAATAGCTTTATTTTTTCAGAGGGTGGAAAAGCTCTAGGAATTAGTATTCCTCATCTTGAAGCTGGGACGGAGGATGAAGGAAGGCTGTTTTACTTTGGGGTAGCTCCACAGGTACGAGGCAAAGGCTACGGGACGATATTTCATCGTCTATCCTTAGAAATTATGAAACGCTTTAATGCCACATATTACGTAGGTAGCACGGATGAAAGCAATGAGCATATGATACGTATTTTTGAAGCAAATGGTTGTCAGCTTAGAGACAAGAAGGGCATATACCGTATCAATAATGTATAACATAAAAAGTAGTACAAATCGTCAAATTTGCACTCCTTTTTGTTATTTATGAGAAATTGCTTCTACAGTGCTAGCCACTTTAGAGATAATTAGCTCGCTTCCAAGAAGTGGTGATTCCTTTGCAGCATCTGCTGAACCTGGCTCTGGTCTTTTATGTGCTTCTTTAAAATTATCGCTGTTTTTCCATGCTTGGAAATCCTCTTCTGTTTCCCAATACATATTCACATTCATTTCATCATACTCAGTTGGTCCTTGGGTAATAGTTACCTCTACCTTGATAAAGCCTTTCATTTCTTGGAGAGGACTCGGTTTTGTAAAGTTAGGTGCCATTCTTTCGGCAAATCCTGGTTTGGTTTTAATACGGTTAGTTACGATAATCATCCTTCATTCTCCTTTATTCTTTATTTGTTAAAGTTAGTATACCATCTTCCATTCGATATATCCTGTCACAGTATGTGAGCATACGTTCATCATGCGTAACCATGATTGCTGCCTTGTTTCGGGTTTTAACCTCATGAGAGATGAGCTGAACTACCTCATGAGCTCTCTTAGTGTCTAAGCTAGCAGTAGGTTCATCGGCAAGGATAATAGAAGGGTCATTCATAAATGCTCTAGCTATTGCTGTACGCTGACGTTCTCCTCCAGATATTTGATCTGGAAATTTGTTCATTTTTTCTTTTAAGCCGAAACCCTTTAGTAGTTCTTTTGCAAATTCCTTATCCGCAGCAGTAACTTTCCCAGCCATTTTCTTTACGACTAACAATTGATCTAGAACTGTTAGATAAGGGATAAGATTAGAGGTTTGTAAAATAAAGCCTAGCTCCTCTAAACGAATTTTGGATAACTGATCAGCTTTTACATCCTTTAAGGCTTTCCCGTTTAATAAAACTTCTCCTTCAGATGCTTGGAGTAAAGCCCCTGCAATCGAAAGAAAAGTACTTTTTCCTGAGCCAGAAGGACCGATCACAGCAACAAATTCTCCAGGATTTACTGCTATCGAGACATCCTTTAATGCTACTACTTCTGTGTCGCCTTGTTTATAAACCTTTGAGACTTGTTTAAATTGGATTCCGGTCATTATTCAACCCTCCCAATAGCTTGTAGTGGATCTATTTTTGTAATCTTTCTAACCGAAATAAGGGAACTAAGCGTAGAAACCGCGAGTAAGCAAACAGCGTAAAGCACGACTAATCCAGTATCTAGATTAAACGGCATACCTTCTGGGAAGATAAGGGCTGTTGCATAGGTTAAAGCAATCCCAATAAGAATGCTAACTAGAGAAAGAACAAAAACCTGCGAAACAATCGTCTTCGCTAAGAATTTATTGCTTGCGCCCATTGCTTTTAGAATCCCAAATTGATTAGATTTCTGTAATGTTAAGACATAGAAGAATACTGCAAGCACAAATGCAGAGATGGCTAATAGAAACACTAGCATCATGGTAATAGTTCCAATCTCCTCTTTATAGCCAGGCATCCCTTGAACCGCTGCCGACTTAGTAACAGTCTCTGTCAGTGCAAACTCTTTATTCATAAACTCAGGGTCTATATTTTCTCCTTGAAGCATAATGGCATTCACTGGATCCTTCATTCCATTGTCTTTTCCTGGAGCTGCAAATTGAATAGCGCGCCATTTTTCCATAGTAGTAAATACAACAGGTAAATGGTTATACGTTTCATTTTGAACAAATCCTACAATTTCGAATTCCTCTAAAGATCCCTCCATTTTCAAACGATCTCCAACCTGGTAGCCGTTATCTTTTAGAGTGTCATTCACTATTACCGCATGAATATTTTCCTGGTTTAGAGGGTTTCCTTCCACTGTCTGAGGCTCTAAAAAGCTTCCAGGCTCAACCCCTAAAATGGTTATATCTATTTTTTCTACCTCATTATTGGTAGATTCCTTTAAAAGAGTACCAGAAGAAGCTCCCATAGGAGAAGCAGCCTTGACATTTGGCTGTTGCTCTAGTTCGGAAATAAGGGATTCACTTATAAGTGATCGACTCATCGAAGACCTAGAACCTTCCTCAAATACGACGTAATCAGCGTCCATATTTTTAAAGGATGCTGCACTTAAGGTGGCCAATCCATTACCTAATCCGGAAAGGATAAATACTAACCATGCGATTAATACGATAATGAAGCCAATCATTGTAAAGCGGAATTTTCCATGCTTTAATTCTTTAAGAGCTAGAAACAATAGTAAGCATCTCCTTCAGTTATATATATAGTCATTATTGACTATTCGAGTAAATTATATACCTTTGAAATACCATAGTCAACTTTGACTAATCAGATGTAATTATAGAGGGTAGGAAGTTAATGTGGGGTAGAGAGAAGTCATTTAAATAAACTTGGTAAAAGAGTGGCTATAAAGAAAAAAGGGAATTCATTAAGTTTACACTCGTTGAATTCCCTAAATTATTTTATGATGAAAACTCCAATAAAGTCTGTTGCAGGAACGAAATCTCTGCCTTTAACATGGTAGTTTTGTGAGTAATTGCAAGGTTAACTCCCGTGCGAATTTCATGTGGAGGAGTTTCCATAAAGCTTTCTAGCATTTTTATATTTTCCTCTAAGCGTTTGGTTAGTGCTTCTTTTGCTTGTTCTTTAGGAAGAAAATCAATAAACATTAGCCCTAAATCTCCGACATAATGAGACTTCTCAGCAGTACGAAGATTTTGTAGTAATAAGTTAAAAAAGTATTCTCGGCCTCTCTCATTAATTGAATAGACTTTGCGTGGAGGTCGGTTTCCTTCTTGTTCTGTCTCTACATCAATATATCCTTTTTGACTAAGCTTATCTAAAGTAGCGTATGCTGTGGGCTTCTTCATATCTGTTACAGTACTTAAATTTTTTTCAATAAATTCATTAATTTGATAACCATGTTGACTTTGCCCCATTAGAAGCCCGAGCAAAACAAGTGAGCGATGTTCCATTGGAAATCCTCCTTCCTTCTCTTTCTATTATATCTGAGACGATAAAAGAGTTCTACTCCATAGTCAAATCACAGAAACATCTTTAAGTTTATTTTCTGATAAAACATAATTGAATTTTAGACAATACTCCTTCATTATTAAAGGTAGAGCCTTTTCTTAATCAATAAAATTACGATTATGGAAAAGAATACATGTATACAAAGGAAGTAGCATATGACAGAAGAGAATATAACTAGGTTAGACGTAGATGGTAAGGAAGTTATTTTAATAGGTACTGCTCATATCTCTCGTTTAAGTGCAGAGCAGGTAAAAGAAGTAATAGAAAGAGAGAAGCCAGATGCTGTTTGTATAGAATTAGACGAACAAAGATATCAATCTATTACGGATACGAAAAAGTGGAAGGAAATGGACATCTTTAAGGTAATAAAAGAGAAAAAAGCTACTCTATTATTGATGAACCTAGCCATTTCCTCCTTTCAAAACCGAATGGCAAAGCAGTTTGATATTCAGCCTGGTCAGGAAATGATTCAAGGTATAACAAGTGCAAAGGAAGTAGGGGCAGAGCTAGTCTTAGCGGATCGCAATATCCAAATTACTTTTTCACGCATTTGGGGAAATCTAGGCTTAATGGGGAAATCTCAACTGCTTTCTTCTGTTTTCTTCAGTATCTTCAGCAAGGATACGATTTCTGAGGAAGAGCTAGAGAAGATGAAGACACAAGATACGTTAAATGCTGTATTAGCTGAATTTACAGAAGCGTTTCCTAAATTGAAAACGCCACTAATTGATGAGCGCGATCAATATCTTGCACAAAAGATAAAGGAAGCACCGGGAGACAAAATTGTTGCAGTTTTAGGTGCTGCACATGTGCCTGGCATTACAAAGGAGATTTATAAAGAACAAGATTTAGAAAAGCTCTCCGCGTTACCTAAGAAGTCTATCATACCGAAAATCATTGGTTGGTCTTTACCAATATTGATCATTGCACTAATCGCCTATACGTTTATTGCGAATCCAACGGCTGGTCTAGACCAAGCGTACAGCTGGATTTTATGGACGGGGTCTACAGCGGCACTTGGAGCTGCAGTGGCTTTGGGTCATCCATTAGCTATCCTAGCTGCATTTATAGCTGCACCGATTACAACGCTACATCCTATCCTTGCATCGGGCTGGGCGTCTGGGCTAGTCCAAGCATTTGTAAAGCGTCCGACGATTGGTGACTTTGAAAGTCTCTCTGAGGATGTCTTTACTATTAAAGGCTTCTGGAAAAACAAAGTAACACGTGTCTTATTAGTAGTAGTATTAACTAATATATTCGGCTCCTTTGGTACATTGATTGGTGGAGCTGATGTCATCCGATTATTCTTTAAAAACTTTTAAATAGGGGAAAATAGGCACCCTTATTTGATTTCATTAGCTAAAAAAGTAAAAAACCGAGCTGTTAGGCTCGGTTTTTTTATGCTTTCTTTTTATCTGAATCTTTATCGTCTAATTTGAACTCTTCTGTTACATCATCTACGATATCTTTTGTTGAGTTTTTAAACTCTTTTAACGTTTGACCAACAGCTTTACCTAATTGAGGTAATTTAGATGGACCAAATACGATTAAAGCAATTACTAAAATAATGATTAAACCCGGTAAGCCTATGTTTGGCATGAGAGTTCCTCCTAAAGTTAGTTTTTATATATCAAGCGGCAAATTGACAACTAGTTAACCTTCATAGTATAACACGTCAAAAGAATTTACTTAAGTAATTAATCTTCCAACTTTTTCTGCTCTTCAGCTGCTTTTGCTAGACGTTTCTTATAAGACCAGCTCGAAACTAATATACTAATTTCAAATAGCAGAAGTAAAGGCACCACAATAATAAAGTCCGAAATGAAGTCTGGAGGGGTAATAGATACACCTATTACAACCAGAACAAAGTAGGACACCTTTCTCATTTTTCTTAACCGATCTGGTGTAATGATTCCAAGCTTTGTCAAAAAAAGAATTATGACAGGAAGTTCGAAAACAATTCCCACAGGGATGATTAAATTAAACATGAATGTAAAATACTGCTGCATTCCATAAGTCTCGATGGCACCTATAGACTCGTTAATATTTGACATGAAGTTTAACATCAATGGGAATAAAATAAAGTAACTAAAGCTGATTCCCGCAAGAAATAAAAAGAAGGAAACAGGAATGAAGTAAGCAGTTCCTTTTGCTTCTTTTTCTAGTAGGCCCGGCTTCACGAATAACCAAATTTGATGCATTGCAACCGGCAATGTGATTAATATAGCTAGTATTAATGCACATTTAACGTAAATCATCAGTCCATCCGTATATCCAAACACGTTCCATTCAACGTGAGCAGCGGTGGGCTGTTGTTTGAGAAAGTTTAAAGTTTTAGGAGCCATCCAAAATCCTAGAGCTAGCGAAAGAACAAAGGTGGATACAATAATGATTAGCCTTTTTCTCAGCTCTGATAAATGCTCGACGAGCGTTAGCTCTGGTTCCTGAGTTTTTTCCATATTATCACCCCATCTACTTAAACCAAGTGAATCCTGTACTTTTGAGTGGAAAACTCATCAGTATCAACTCCTCATTATACTCCTTCCAAGGATTTTGTAAATATAGTAGCACTGGATAAAAGGAATATATAGGGTGTGTTTAACAATTTTGTCACTAAATTGAGGTACTATATATATAGGAAATAAGATATTATTTAGGATATTTTAACTCTTTTTCTATACACACTAAGAACTTTTGTAGTAAAATATTTAAGTTGTTATATACAATTTTTTCTATTATCGTATAGAAAGGAGATAGAAGCATGAAACAATATAACATAGAAGAACTGAAATTAATGAATCAAGTGTTCCTAGCACTTTTTCTAGTAGCAGATTTTGCTCTATTTTTATATTTTGCTAATACAACGTTCCCATGGTTCGCTCTAGCAGGAGCCGGAGCAGGTCTAGCAATAATAGTACTTTGTTGGAGCGGTAAAAAGTATACTTACTTTATTGGAAGTCTTTTAGTAGCTACTACGTTATTTTCTATTGTATATAATTGGCAGCATTTAATTCATTAATATTTTTTTAACCTAATATTTATCTAGTTAAATACTAAAGAACTTTTTAACTTCTTACCCAATGGTAGGAAGTCTTTTTTATTTATACAGCATCTAAATTGATATGCTTTAGGATGGCTACAATATAATCATGCTAGAGATAATTGACCAGGTTCATCTTCTTATAATATTGTTTGAAAAACTACTTGTTTTCTACCAAATGAGGTATATAATTCAAGCTATACTAGTAGGAATGGACGACAAGCATGAGAACGTTTAATGAGAAAATTAGCATATACCATGGGATGGCTTCGACCATTGCGACAAATATTTCAAATAATTATTTTCCTATATTTGCAATAACTATACTAGGAGCTACTAATTATCAGGTAGGGTTAATTAGTTCACTCCCTCCATTCATTGCATTACTAATGACTATACCTGCAGCTGTTTTGTTAAACAGGGCAAGAGAGCAAAAGAAGCTGGTCGCTATAGCCATACTGTTAGCGCGGTTGCTTCTATTACTTATTGTTTTTGTAGTGTACATACCAAGCCATAGTACAAAAACCTGGGCCTTTTTGGTAGTGGTTGCGCTAATAAGTATGCCAAACACGGTGGCAAATGTCGGCTGGCAAACTTTTATCAGTGGACTGGTAGACGAAAAACGTAGAGGTCAGTTTTTTAGTGATCGAAACAGGCTGCTTACAATGGTGGGTCTAATAGCTACTCTTACTATAGGTATACTGATGAAGGATTCGGCAACGGGAGCTTTAGCATATCAAGTGCTCTTTACGGTAGCTTTCGGGTTTGGTTTATTAGAAGTTTTCCTTCTAATGAGGCATGATGAACCAGCTACCTTGTTAGAGGATAGTAGTAGGAAACGTAAGTCCATGGATTGGTCTATCTTTTTGCAATCGAATTATGTATACTTTCTTGCTGCAGCACTATTTTTTAATTTTGCTTGGCAAATGGCGTGGGGTTTATTCAATATATATAATGTTCGTGTTGCTGGCGCGACTGTATTTTGGATTAGTATGTTCTCCGTTGGAAGTGCACTAGTCCAATTTCTTACGTTTCCGCTTTGGAAAAAGTGGGCAGAGAAGTATACAAACGTACGTGTGTTTATCTGGTCGGCACTAGGAATGGCTACAACTCCTTTTCTAGTAGTATTATCAACGAATTTATACTATTTAACCTTTATTAATACTGTTACAGGCTTCTTTCTTTCAGGAACTGTTTTACTTCTTTTTAATTTATTGCTAGAACAGTCACCGGAAGAGTCAAGGACATACTGTATCACAACATATAATGTATTGCTGGCTTTTATTGCTTTCATTGCACCACAAGTGGGAATCTTCCTTTTAGAGCTATTGGGGATGGATATTGCTATGTTTGTTAGTTCAGGCTTGCGTCTATTAAGCGCGGGAGGTTTTTTCTATGTGTATATACGACTACGTAAGCGGCAAGGATAGAGGGGGGAGGTATGTAGCATGAAAATTTTCTTGTCTATATTCACCATGTTAGCTTCATTTCTCTCTTTCTTTTCTTTGTCAGAGACCAATTCTTTTAAAGATGAATTCAAGGGAAAGGAAGTTACCAACTTCCACCTAGTCTACGAAGAAGAAACGATAGAAATTGGAATGATTGGTGACATTCTTCTTCATAAGCCGCTGTATAACTATACTAGCTATCTTCCTTCCTTTGAGCCTGTAGAGAAGGAACTTGCTAGTTTAGATTTTTTATTGGCCAATCAAGAATCTGTCCCGGCAGGAGTCCAATTTGGATTATCAGGCTATCCTAATTTCTCTAGCCCATCCCATATTATAAGAGATTTAAAGAAAGTCGGAGTAGATTTAATATCGTTAGCTAATAATCATACACTCGATCAAAGAGAAGCAGGTCTATTATCGGCTATTCAAACAATGGAAAAAGAAGAAGTTCCCTATATTGGTGCTTATAAATCGTTAGAGGATCAGCAAACAGATCGTATTTTTGAAGTAAAAGGAGTAGTTTTTGGATTTTTAAACTACACGTATGGTACCAATGGTCACGTGATTCCAGAAGGCAAAGAATACTTGGTTAACTTAATAGATCCAGATAAAATATCAAAGGATATAAATGCCTTAAAGGAAAAATCAGATGTAGTAGTGGTTAGTATCCATTGGGGCGCCGAGTATGAGCTTCAACCGAACGACACTCAAAAGGAGCTAGCAAAGCTGATTTCTGAAGCAGGTGGAGATATTATATTTGGACATCATCCTCATGTCATACAGCCATATGAAAAAATAACAAACTCCATTGGGAAGGAAACTCACGTATTTTATTCCCTAGGAAATTTTTTCTCGGGCCAGCAATTTGACTATACAAGCATTGGTGGCTTAGCTAAGGTGGAAGTGAAGCTAAAAAGGGTACAAAATAAAAAACTATTGGAGATCCATAATCCTTCCTTTCTGGCTACAGCAGTAGTAAAAGGTAAACCTTATAAAATTTATCCGCTGGAAAAAGTGACGAACCCTGCAGCTTCACCAGAGTGGATACAGGGTCATGTTTTTAACCAATAGGGGGAAATCTATGAAGGAACATGATTATGACCGAATGCTGCGGATTCAAACAGGGGGAATAAAGGAGCTACAAAACCAAACCTCTCATTATCATCGTTATGAAGCTACTCCCTATAGTGCTCTCCATGCATTATTTGAGGAATATTCTTTTCATACTTCAGATTGTTTTGTGGATTTTGGATGTGGAAAGGGCAGATTTCCTTTCTATGTCCATCACTTTTTAAAGGCTTCTGCCACTGGTGTAGAAATGAATGGACAGCTTTATCAGGAGGCTATGGAAAACCTATCAAACTATTTAACAAAGGCAAAGATATCTAGCGCGGCACTTAGCTTTGAATGTAGTCTTGCTGAAGAATATAAAATAAGCCAAATGGAAAATAAATTTTATTTTTTTAATCCTTTTTCACTTGCTATCTTTCGGAAAGTGATGAATAATATCTTACTTTCGGTAGAAAGACAGCCAAGGAGAGTCGATATTATACTCTATTACCCGACGCTAGAATACCTACATTTTTTAGAGAATGAGACACCATTTCAGTTTTTGCAAGAGGTAAGAGCACCTGTTTTGTATGAAAGAGATACTAACGAGAGGTTTATGATTTACCGGTTTGAGATGTAATGGGAAAGAAAATGGATGCTATCTCAGGATATTCTTCAAGAGATAGCTTTTTTGGTCTTGCCTTCTTAAGCAAGGATCTTGGAGTATATAGCAAGTAACCCTAGTGCATCACTAAATAGAGAGGAAAGAATCACTGTTGGTAGATTCTTTCCTCTCATTTATTTTAAGCAATGCATAGCTGCCTCCGCCTCATACCAGGGCACTTTGTAGCCCGTCCCCTTTGCACAAAAGATAGAAGTGGAAGTATAATCTGGATCTGCTTCTTTATTATAGCCAATTTGCTCTATTACCTCCTCAGGATTGTGACAGCGGTCGTAGCCACTGAAAAGAAGGCTAATTATACCCTTCCCATGAGTGTATGATGCGAAGGTCGTACTGTAGTTCATAAAGGTGGCCACCGGGACCTTTCCTTTCACCACTACTTTGTCTCCCACATTTTCCGGAGGCTCAAACGTGCCATTGGCTTGCTGGATATCAGACAATACTCTACCTATCAAGTCCATCTCTACTTTTATTTTATAGTCATAGTATGGCTCTAATATTCTATTCTTTGCCTTTTCTAAGCCTTGTCTGAGCGCTCGGTAAGATGCTTCTCGAAAATCTCCGCCGGAGGTGTGCTCATTGTGCCCACGACCAGTTAGCAATGTAATCTTCACATCTGTTAGGGCAGAACCTGTTAGGATACCATGGTGATCCTTTTCCAGTAAATGATGCTTTACTAGGTTTTGATTTCCGATGGATAAATCGTTTGAATGACAAACGTTATAAAAGCTAACTCCACTTCCTCTGGGAGCAGGCTCTATTAATAAATGAACCTCTGCATAATGCTTTAACGGCTCGAAATGTCCATAGCCCTTTATCGGCTCCTCTATTGTTTCCTTATAAAGGATTTTCGGCTTGCCAAACGTAACATCTATCGAGAAACGCTCCTTCATAATTTGGGTTAACACTTCTAGCTGAATAACACCCATTACATGCACATGGATCTCTTGCAAACGCTCCTCCCAAACAACTGAAAGGGAAGGATCCTCCGCATCTAGAAGCTTAAAATAACGAAGGACATCTTTTACATGAATAGAGGGATCAAACTGAACCATGGATGTTAAGGTGGGAATTGAATCAAAGGATGCTTGAGCCTGCTTGATACCAATCATTTCTCCAATGGAAACATCGCTTAATCCCACCACTCCAATGAGCTCTCCGGCACTTGCCTGGTCCACTGCTTTAAATTTTGGACCATTATAAGTACGAAGCTGGGTAACCTTTTCTTTTGTATCTCTATAAGTTATTTCATCTCGTACACGCAAACTACCATTAAGCACCTTTAAAAAGGTAATTCGGCTTCCATTTTCATCATGGCGAATTTTATAGGCTCTCGCTACAAAGTCATCCTCCGGTGAATAAGAGGTTTCTGTTAGCTTATCCAGAGAATCTAAAAATTCTAATACACCAATATCCTTCAATGCGGAGCCGCTTGCACAAGGAAACACTTCCCCGCGACGAATCATTTTTTGAAAAGCCTCGTTCCACAGCTCCTCATTGAATCCGCTCTCCATGTATATATCCAGCAACGCTTCATCTCTTTCCGCAATGAATTCAATAAGCTCCTCTGTATATAGTCCGTTGATATTACAAACTTCAGAGGACAAATTTTCTTGTATCTCCTGTAATACCTTTGTTGGATTTGTATCCATATAATCGGTTTTATTAATAAAGAAGAAAGTTGGTATTTGGTGCTTTCTTAGAAGCTGCCATACTGTTTCGGTATGCCCCTCCACACCTTCGATAGCGCTAACTACTATAATTGCATAGTCCATCGCTTGAATCGCTCGCTCCATCTCTGGGGAGAAATCTACGTGGCCAGGGGTATCTATTAAAAAGTAAGTAGATTCTTTAAATGTAAAAGTAGCTTGGTCGGCGAAAATCGTGATTCCTCGGTCTCTTTCAATGGTATGGGTATCTAGAAAGGAATCACGATGATCCACTCTCCCTCTTTGTCTAATCGTATTTGTATGAAAGAGCAGCTGCTCAGAAAATGTTGTTTTTCCTGCGTCTACATGGGCGAGAATACCAATTGTTTTAAACAAAAAATCACCTCTGTTCCTATACCCTTCATTATAACAAATGAGAGGTAGGGAACGGAGGTGAATGCTTAAGAGATACCTTTTAATGTTTTTATTTTTACTTTTCTTCTTGTTCTCCATACAAGCCCACTATTTGGATAGAAGAGGAATACTAGTAGAAACAGCACACCTACCATGGCTGCCATCATTCCCGCAATAGAAGTATTCCATAGCTTCGCAACATAATAGCCTGAAATGGCAGCAATCACACCAAATGTCATACTCCAGGTGAGCATGCCGCTGACACTCTTGCTTATTAAATAAGCAGTAGCGGCTGGTCCTATCAGCATCGCTACTACAAGCACTGCTCCCACGCTGTCAAAAGCAGAAACTGTCGTTAAAGAAACAAGCGTCATATATGCATAATGCATCGCTATTATCGGAAGCCCGATTGACATGGCGAATACTGGATCAAAGGTGGTTACCTTCAGCTCCTTGTAAAACAAGAATAAAAATAAGATGTTAAGCGCGAAAACGAAAAGAAGCATCCATACAGCTTTTGGCATTTCTATTCCTAATAGACTCCATGTATCCCACGGAACAAATGCAATCTCTCCCATTAAAACATGCTCCACATCTAAATGGACATTACCAGCAAACAAGGTAATGAACAGCACTCCAAGTGCAAAGAGGGAGGTAAAGACAACCCCAATGGCAGCATCCTCCTGTAATCCCCCTGTTTGAAGAAGCTGCACGAGGTAGGTCGTTAATAGTCCTGCAATGGCAGCTCCTATCAGCATCCAAACGCCACTTAATGATTGGGTGATCATAAAAGCGACTACGATACCAAAAAGCACAGTATGACTAATAGCATCAGCAATCATAGCTGTTTTCCTTAAAATTAAATACACACCTGTCATTCCGCATGTAATACCAACCAGGGACCCGGTAAGTAATACCCAAAACTCATTCATGACTTGTCACCTCTTGAGCTATTTTACTTCCTTTAAAGGCAAGCTTCTTTCTATATTTTGATACAAGCCCTCGGTTTGGAGCAAAAAAGTAAGATAGTAAAAAGAACGAGGCAGCGCATAAAACGATGATTGGTCCAGTTGATAAGCCAGTTTTTAAGGAGCTAATAAATGTACCAAGAGCTCCAGATAGAGCGCCAAAAAAAGCACTCGTCACCAGAACAACTCCTAAATGACTAGACCAAAATCTTGCAGCGGCAGCAGGAATGATGAGCATAGCGGCCATAAGGATAACCCCCACTGCCTGAATCCCGGTAACTATAGTAAGAACAGTAAGAGCTGTAAGTAGACTCCTCAAGCGTTCTACTGGCAATCCAATCCCTTTTGCAAATACAGGGTCAAAAATCATCAGCTTCCATTCCTTGAAAAATAGAAGACACATACTACTGATGAGAACAGCGCTTCCGGATAGCCATATCAGATCACTTTTAGACATGGTGGCTGCTTTTCCGAAAATAAAATCGTTTAATCCACTTTGGTTACCCGTGCTGCTTTGATTCACAATTGTTATAAGTACGATACCTATCCCAAAAAAGACTGATAGTACAAGACCGATGGCTGCATCAGCTTTTAGCTTAGAATATTGAATGATCCATTGAATGACATAAACAGCGAGAGTTGCTGTTACAGCAGCTCCGAGCATAAGAAGTGGTAAATTCTTTGACTGAAACAGCAAGTAAGCAATTGCTATACCTGGTAGCGCAGCATGGGCTGCTGCATCCCCGACTAAGCTTTGCTTTTGAAGGAAAGCAAAGGTGCCGTTAAGACCTGCGGCAATACCTAATAATATTGTTCCTATCAACACCCATAATAAGTTGCCCGTTATCATTTCTTTTCACCTCATCATGCTTTCATTTGCCTGCTCCATGAAAAATAGCTTTCCACCATATGTTTCTTGAAGTTTTTCCTTTGTAAATGTTTTTTCTGTAGGACCAGAGGCTATTAATGTTTGGTTTAATAAAACCATCCAATCAAAGTACTCCGGTGCTGTTTGAAGGTCGTGGTGTACAACAAACACTGACTTCCCCTGGTCTTTTAGTTGCTTTAAGATTTGTATAATTGTATGTTCCGTTGCAGCGTCAACTCCAACAAAAGGTTCATCCATAAAGTAAACGTCAGCCTCCTGCGCAAGTGCTCTAGCTAAGAAAACTCGTTGCTGCTGTCCACCTGAAAGCTGCCCAATGGAGCGATCTGCGTAGGCTTCCATACCGACTGCTAGAAGACAATCCAAGGCAATCTTTTTATCTTTTGCAGAAGGTCTTTTCATTACCCCGATATGACCGTATCTTCCCATTAAAACTACATCTATTGCATTTGTAGGGAAATCCCAATCGACAGCATTTCGTTGTGGAACATACCCGACCTTGCAATCCTTAGGACACAAAGGCTTCCCAAGTATTCGTACCTCTCCAGTTTTGTTTGGTAACTGATTTAAAATTGCTTTTAACAGAGTTGATTTACCCGCACCATTCGGTCCAATAATCCCTGTTATTTTGCCAGGAGGAACGAGAAGGTTAATATCCTCTAAAACTACTTTCTCTTCATAGGCAACCGACAAATGCTTTACATGTAATGCCTCCATTTTTTCACTCCTATTTTAGTGAATCAACAATCGTGTTCACGTTATGCTTATACATACCAATATACGTACCTTCTTCAGTTCCTTCAGAGCCCATCGCATCAGAGAATAGCTCTCCACCGATTTGAATGGTATGGCCTTTTTCCTTGGCTCCTTCGATTACTGAATTCATAGCTTTATCAGATACACTCGATTCGATAAATACAGCCTTAATATTCTGCTCTACAAGGAAGTCCACTATATTTTGAATATCCTTAATACCATACTCCGAATCTGTGCTAAGTCCCTGTAATCCCCGGACATCTAAACCGTTACTGTTTCCAAAATAATGAAATGCATCATGGGCTGTTACTAGTACTCGCTGACTTTCTGGAATTTCACTCATTCTTCCATTTGTCCATTCCTGCAACTCATCCAGTTCCTTAAAGAAAAGCGCTTCGTTGTTAGTAAAGTCATCCTTATGGGTTTTTAGTTCAATAGCTAAAGTTTTGGTAATTTCTTCTGAAGCAAGCTTCCATAATTGAATATCAAACCAGATGTGAGGATCATATAAACCTGGGTGGTCTTGATCCTCTAATATTCGGTCCTTGGGTAATGCTTCTCCAATAGCAACCACAGCTTTATTCTTTTTCATTTTCTCGAAGATTTCACTCATTTTTCCTTCTAGCTCTAAACCGTTATAAAAAATTATGTCTGCATCCTCTAAAAGCTGGAGATCTCCTTGTGTAGCCTTATAAAGATGTGGATCTACTCCAGGTCCCATGAGGGATTTAACTTTTACATGCTCTCCACCAATTCTTTTTACTGCGTCTGCAACCTGGCCAGTAGTGGTCACTACTAACGGTATATCTGAATCAGCTTCTCCTACTCCTTCATTTCCGCTGCAACCTACGACAAATAAAACAGAAAGAAATAAAAACCATATTTTTTTCACTTACAACACTCCTTTTCCTTTGTGATTTTTTATTTCCTGAAGGAAACTTTTAGCGCAAAAAAATTTCTTTCTCACACGATATTTAATTTCCTATGGGAAACTTTTGTTCATAAGGTTAACATTAATTGTTCGACTTGTCAAAGTAATTTATGTAGGTGCTGTCAAAAAGGTGAAGGGAATATCGCAAATTTGGAAAAGAAAAGAATTCGGTTTCTTTATAAGATTAATGGATAAGGGAGGAATAGTTATGAAATTGCTTAAAAAGAAAGATGCCCACTCAGTTTATCTATACATTTGTTTTTTGTCTCAAATGTTTTTTACTTATATTTTTACAGTTAGCCTACTTTACCATGTAAAGGTAGTAGGGTTAGATCCGTTGCAGCTTGTAATAGTAGGAACCGTTCTAGAGCTTTCCGTTTTTTTATTTGAAATTCCAACGGGTGTTGTTTCAGATTTAAAAAGTCGTAAGCTGTCTATTGTCATAGGATACTTTTTAATAGGATTTGGATTTTTACTAGAGGGATTGCTTCCCTATTTTATTCCTGTTTTACTTGCGCAGATAGCATGGGGTATTGGCTATACCTTTACAAGTGGCTCGCAGCAGGCATGGATTGCTGACGAAATTGGGGAGGAGAGAGCATCAAAAGCATTTATACAAGGTGCCAAAGCAAGTAGCATAGGAACTGTTATTGCGATTCCCTTAAGCATAGTTACTGCTTTTGTAACGATTAGTCTTCCTATTGTGCTAGGAGCTTTTTGTATGATTGGCTTAGCTTTTTGGCTGATTTTTTTCATGAAGGAGGAGAACTTCCAGCCTGTGGAAGAGGAGAGGCTTTCTACTTGGAGAACTATGACTGGAAATATGGGGAAAATAATATCTCAATCAAAAGCGAGCTTTCTCTTAAGGATGTTATTCCTAATTGCTTTATTCATAGGTTTCTATAGCGAAGGATTTGATAGGCTATGGCTTACTCATCTGCTGGATGTTTCAAAGCTGGCTGAGATGAGTGATGAGATATTAATACTTCTCACTGGGGGATTGCAGCTAGTAGTGGTGGTGTTCTCTTTTGTTGCTCTTCACTTATTGAGTAAAAGTAAAATTTATACAAGTCTAAGTCTTATTTATATGACGCTTTTTATAGCCAGTCTCCTAATCATAATCGGGCTAATAGGATTTGCTTATGCCTCATTTACATTGGTAGCAGTTATTTGCTATGTGTTGATTCAAATAATTAGAAAGATAATGTATCCATTAGAAGATGTATGGTTAAACAAAATGATTAAAGACTCGAATACAAGGGCGACCTTCTTCTCTGTAAAAGGTCAGGTGGATGCGATTGGACAAATTGGTGGGGGACCTGTGATTGGCTTAATTTCCACTAGCTTTACAGTGAAGGCGGGTTTGCTTGCGAGTGCTCTGCTACTTTCACCAGTGTTAATTCTTTATCAAAGGGTTATCAGAAGAGCGGAAAAATGAAAGGGAAGAAGCAGTGTGATACTTCTTTCATGAGACCACTTATAATTTTTTTGGAAGATAAGCGTACAATGTCAAATACTTTTTTCAAGTTTTAGGGTAACTCAAATACACCCACCGAAATATAATTTTTTTCAAGTGGCGATTAACCAAGTTTATTTAGTCCTGGGGCTTTTTTGTTTCCAAAACTATTATTTCATACACCAGAAAGTATAAAAATTTTATGCCATGAACTCAGTGTCTATGGTGATTTATTGTCCAACCTCCAACGCCTAGCCCCTAGAGGTCAAATGGGTAACGACTGCTGTGGCTGAGGAACTGCCTCATCGCCGCTTTCCATTTGCTTGTCCGGGAAGAAATAGGCCAGCGAATTTGCTATTTCTTATGGGCTAACCTTCTTTTTATCCAGAAGTTTTTATTGGTAAAAATATTTCCATATATATTTTTTCATAAATCCAATCATGACAATGCTTATCGTAGTATTCGAAGTCATAGCGATCTTCATCTACCTCGTAATGAGAAAAGGGTAACCAGTCATCGAGGATATATCTCCATGTTCCTCTGATAGAATCTACAAACTGATCAACTTTTACAAGAGGGGACCGGAATACGGCGTATAAACCTGCTGGGACAGTAAGCTTGGTAATGTCGT
This sequence comes from uncultured Psychrobacillus sp., assembly GCA_934234185.1. Classification (GTDB taxonomy): domain Bacteria; phylum Bacillota; class Bacilli; order Bacillales_A; family Planococcaceae; genus Psychrobacillus. The sequence goes on from CAKQHO010000031.1 coordinate 26,712, forward strand.
TTGGGATAGCAGTGCCTATGTCATAATGAACGGCAAAGAAGTAAGTGAAGCTGTCTACAAGCTTATCTCCATTAAGATTCAGACAAAATTCTCCATGCTTTTCTGGTGTTAAAAGATTATATAAAGTAGTTTCAAATGCCTCCTCGGAAGAAATTCTTTCATCCCAAAAAGCAGGGGCATCTCTAGTGAAGGAAACCTTTTTACTATTACTTTTAAATATTTTTCCTGCAATTTCAAAGGCACCCATAGTAATAATCTTAGGCTGCATAATTACACCACCAGTTTTTTGTTCATGAAGGTGTAGAAGATTTAAACTGGGTGGCAAAGAGGTTGGACAATGGAGTTTATAAAGGCTAGGAGGGCTTCCAAAACATTTTTTGAAAGCTTTTGTAAAACCTGCATGTGTTTCAAATCCATATTCTAAAGCAATTTGAATAATTTTTTTACCTTCTAGTAATTCATATAAAGCAAATTGAAGCTTTCTTTTTAGTACATAATCCATCAGTGTATAGCCGGTTACCTGGTGAAAAATTCTAGAAAAATGGTAGGATGAGTAGCCGGCAAGAGATGACAACTCATCAGTGGATATATCCTCTTTAATATGTTCGTCTATGTAGTCGATAACTTCTTGTAATAAATCTAACTGTTGAATAACGCATTCCGCCTTAGCTTTTGTTATTTTAATTTTCACTTAATTACAATCATATACAAAATAGTTCGATTATAATAGTCTAGAAGGAAAATTTACGACGATGAGGAGTGAGTGAAATGGAAGCGTTGGTAGATAAAGTCAAGGATGTTATTAATTCGTCTAAAGGGGTATGGGGTATTGTCTTAGAGGATTTAGTTAGTGGGGAGAAATGGGAGTTAAATAGTAAGGAGCTTTTTTACGCAGCGAGTGTTATTAAAGTTCCCATCATGGCAGCAGTATTTGCAGAAGTAGAAAATGGGAAGCTCTCTTTAGATGACTCTTTTGTGTTACGTGAGGAAGACTTTGTAGGTGGATCGGGAGTACTTCAACATTTTACTCCGGGCTCTAAATTACCAATTAGAGATTTAGTGATGTTAATGATTATCCAAAGTGATAATTCTGCCACCAATATGCTAATTAATTTGATTGGGAATGAATCTATTGTTGCTACAATGAAAGCGGCTGGAATGGAATATAGCACATTTTATAATAAACTTATGATGAATAACCCTAATCCAAAGGGCTACAACATGATTGCTGCAACAGATATAGCACTTTTGTTAAAGAAAATGGCTTTGCTAGAGCTGGTAAGTGAGTCTGCAAGTAAGGAAATGCTAAATATAATGAAGAAGCAACAGGTTCAGGACTGCCTTCCACATAAATTTCCATCCCCATATTCGGATTTTAACAGTGGCTGCCCCGCATGGGAATTAGCTCATAAGACAGGATGGATTCCGGGAACGCGACACGATGTCGGTATTTTATATATCGGAGAAAAAAAGCTGGCTGTAACCGTACTGTCTAAAGAGGAGGATGACCTAGTCTCTAAGCAGATGTTAGCAGATATTGGAGAGATGGTCTATCAGTATCTAGCTTATGAAGGAAATTGACGAATGTTAAGTAGAACCCCAAAAGACTAGCTTTTGGGTTCTATTTTAATTTCTCCGACTAGCTCATAAAGTACTTCTTGAAAGGCTTTGTTTAATTGGAACATAGACATTTCCTTCTCTTCCTCTGTAGAAATAGAATTCTGTATGTCCATTCTTAAGGAGTAGTATATTTCCTTTAGCGTTACGGTAGTGGTAGTTACAGTATTTAAGAGAAGCTCCTGTTTGAGTTGCTCTTTGTAATCCTCTTTTATCATTTTTATTGCATCCCTTTCCAATTAGAAAAACACCTATTACGTAAAAATAGAGCGATAAGATGTTTTTTATGGATTTCCTTGAAAAATTATTCTTTCTTATCAACTAAAAAAACATCATCCTAGATAAAGGATGATGTTAGTGAATGTAAATACGATAAAATATAACACAAGTGGATAGGGAAAGAGTTTCTTCCTATCAAAGTAGTATATATTTAAACGTACCATGACTTCTTCAAGCAAATGCCTGTAGATCACTTAACACCTCCTATCCGCGTAGGGTTTTGGTGTGTACTCGAATTAGGCAGGTCTCCTGGCTCATGATCATTGCTTTGCTTTCCCTTCCCATTACAAGGTAACAGTGGACTAAAAGCTTGCTCACATTTACAGTTGCGGGACAGCGTCGGATTTGCACCGAACTTCCCTTTTAAGTTCTTCCTTCGAAGAACACCTAGTTCTACACAATATGAAATTACACTCTTACTATATCATAAGTTATGAATCCCGTAGCGTTAAATCTTTAAGTATAGAACGTGCTGTTTCTCTGCCGGTGAATAGGCAACCACCTAAAAAGGTACCCTCTAATGCTCGGTAGCCATGCATCCCACCACCACCAAAGCCAGTCACCTCTCCTGCAGCATATAAGCCCACAATTTGTTTTCCTTCGCTATTTAATACATGTCCTCCTAAATCAGTTTGCAAGCCACCTAAAGTTTTACGAGTGAGTATATTTAAACGGACAGCAATTAAAGGTCCTTGTTTTGGATCTAGAATCTTATGAGGAGCTGCTACACGAATTAGCTTATCTCCTATATAGTTTCTAGCACCTCTTAAAGCGGTTATTTGAAGGTCCTTTGTAAAATTATTATCCATTTCTCGATCTCTAGCAGTAAGCTGTTTTTCGATTTCTTCATAACGTACTAAATTATTTCCAGTCAGCTTGTTCATTCCAGAAACTAGTTCCTCCAGATTATTCGCTACTATGAAGTCCTCTCCTTTATCCATAAACGCCTTAACAGGGGAAGTTGGACCCGGTAAAATACGCTTTAAAACTTCTTTTATACTTTTCCCTGTTAAATCTGGGTTCTGCTCAGACCCTGATAATGCAAACTCTTTTTCAATAATTTTTTCGGTTATAGCCTGCATATCTTTAACAATAATTTCGCCATTCAGTCCAAGGATTGTTTTATTTGCGCGTTTCCCCAAAATTGATTTCGGGTTTGAAACAAGTTTTTTAGGAAAGGTTATTTCCGTTTTTTTTGGCTTTGAAATTTCAAAAGTCCCTTCGATTTTTCGTCCTTTTGAAAAACTTGATTCGTTAAAATTGTTGCTTATAATTGGAAAACCTGCATCCTCTTCTTTCAAAATTGAAACTTTAATTTCTGGCAAATTTTGAACAACAATCTTTTGATTTTTTGGTTTAAATTTTGTAATGCTTGCCGTGCTTTCAAGGTCGAAAATTGCGGCATCTTCTCCAACGCTTAAAAGAAGCGAACTTGGGATTGCAACTCCGCTTGATGTTTCAAAAACAAGCGCAGAAAATTTTTCATCAAAAAAAACATCAACAATTTTCCCAAGACAATCGCCTTTTATTGTTAACGCATCATTTGTAACAATTTTTTCTGGATCGTTAAATCCCCCTTGCGAGATTTCAAGGTCATTTAGATTTCGAATTGTTATGCTGTCTTCGCCAATTGAATATATTTTGTTTGATGAAAGAAAAAACTCGTTTTCCGACTCGTCGCTAAAAACAAAAAAACCTGAAATTTTCTTTGTTTTTGGGTTAAACAAAAAATTTTTAACTGTTCCCGCAAGTGCCCCTTCAAACAAACTGTAAACAGGTTTTGAAATTATTTGTGAAACTTTTTGCATTGTTGCCTCCCTTAAAACACATTTTGCAATTAATTTAATCTATTTTTTCGCACCCGATTTTATGCTAACACTTGCATTATTCGAGCTTTTATGCTAAGATATTTAATAATCAGGGAGGGCAAAATGTGCTTTGGAAGAACCAAATTTGTTAAACCAAATTTAAACATAACATCAAAGGAACTTGTTTTTTTCCAAGATTTTAAGAGAAACAGAATCTATTTTGGAACGCCAGTTGAAGTTCCAAGAAACTTTGCTTTCGTTATAACTAAGGA
>CAKQHO010000032.1 GCA_934234185.1 uncultured Psychrobacillus sp.
ATCCAGAAAAATAGATAAGCATTGATAGCTCATAAATTTTGCTGGCATCATCATTAAATGATGTCATTTTGTTTCTTCGCGAACAACTGCCGAAGCAAGTTGATCGCTATATTTCTTGACGTTTTGCATGTTCAGTTTTCAATGTTCATATAAGTAAGTTGTTTTTTCGACAACTTCTTAATTTTATCACTTTCGACAGAAAGTGTCAATAACTTTTTTAAAACTCTTTTATTCGAGTCAATATCTTATTAGGATACTAGTTAACTCGTTTTTTGTTGTCGTTTTAGCGACCTCTGTATCTTATCATCGTTTGACCGCTTCCGTCAACATAATTTCCTAAAAAAATTACCGGAAAGTAATATAAATCTATTCAGATAAGTTAGACAATCTCTTAGAGCTCTTTAGTACTTAGATTCTACAACCGACAGTATGGGTTAATCCTTTAAATAATTTACTTACCTTGTAGAACTGTGTCAAGAAATATAGTCCACTTTTATAAGAAAGTATTTAAAACACTCTAACATCATCCCAGACATATACACTTTCTTTTAGCTGCTCCCCTCCAATAGTCACTTCTATTTGATCAACCTCTCTAGCCCCTAGAGATTCATAAAAAAAACGAGCATCATTTTCGCAGAGCACTAACACCAACATAGTAAAAATACCTTGGTTAATTAACCCCTCTTTAATCGGCTCAACAAGCCTCTTCCCCAAACCTTTCCCTTGATATTGCTTTAAAAGATAGATTGCATAAATTTCTCCTTGATACGTTGGATAATCTCCACTTCTTTCGATACCACCCGAGGAAAACCCTACTATCTCTCCCTTTTCATTTATCGCTACGTACACGCCTCCATTTGGAATCGCCTTATCCCAAATTCTCTTTCTACTATTATAAGTAAGAGTATTTAAGTATTCTTCCGGTACTATACCTTTATAGGTAGATTTCCAACTATCGACGTGAACCTTTGCAATACCTTCCACATCATCTACTCCTGCTTCTCTAATAATATAATTCATTTACTTCCCTCTCTCCCTTCCTATCTAATAAATCTATTATTCCATTACTACCGAGACAGTCATTTATGTTAGACCTACCTCGTACCATAAATCTCTCTTTCTATATTCTTTGCCGAACAACGTTTCTCCTTTAACAAAAAAAGAGAGGGTTTCAAACCCCTCTCCCTCTAAAAGCTATACATGAAATATAAAGTACAGAACGAAAACTACCCACATTCCATACATTATTGGATGTATCTCTTTAATTCTACCTGCCGCAATCATGGTAATTGGGTAGAAGATAAATCCGATGGCAATACCCGTTGCAATAGAATAAGTTAACGGCATCATGATTACAACAAAGAAAGCAGGAACAGCTACTTCGAATCGGTTCCAATCAATTTTCCCTATTGAGGAAACCATTAGCACACCAACAATAATTAGCGCTGGTGCAGTTACATAAGAAGTAATAACACTTAGCAAAGGGTAAAAGAATAAAGATAACAAGAATAGAACTCCTGTAACAATTGCTGCTAGGCCTGTGCGGGCACCAGCTGCAACTCCCGCGGTTGATTCTACATAAGAAGTTGTTGTAGAAGTACCCGCGATTGCTCCAGTTACAGTTGCAATAGAGTCTGCTAAAAGAGCTTTTCCTGCTCTTGGAAGCTTCTCGTCCTTCATAAGACCAGCTTGGTTAGCTACAGATATTAAAGTACCTGCTGTATCGAAGAAGTCTACAAACAAGAAAGTTAAAACTACTACTAAGAATTGTGTAGTAAGTAACGACATTGGATCGTTAAATATTGCATCAAATGCAACTCCAAATGTTGGAGAAATATCTGGGATCCCGCCAACAACTGCTTCCGGAAGAGGAACAAGGGTAAAAATCATTCCCACTACTGCAGTTATTAGCATTCCATAGAAGATTCCTCCTTTAACTCCCTTTACCATCATTATTATTGTAATAACTAAACCAAAAATGGTTAGTAGTATATTAGGGTTGGTTAAATCACCGATAGAAGCTACAGTATTTTCGTTACTCACAATAATCTTTGCATTTTGTAACCCGATAAAAGTAATAAATAAACCGATCCCTGCACCAACAGCATATTTCAGCTCTGATGGAATAGCATTAATGATAGTTTCACGAATACCACTTAAAGATAGAATAATAAAAATAATACCTGAGAATAACACTCCTGTTAGAGCAACTTGCCAAGGAATTTCAAATTGTAAAACAACCGTGTAAGCAAAAAATGCATTTAGGCCCATACCCGGTGCCAAAGCAATCGGATACCTTGCCAAAACTCCCATAAGTATAGAACCGATAGCTGCAGCAATTGCCGTGGCAGTAAATACTGCACCTTTATCCATATACATAAAATCTGGTAATCCAGGTACTGTTTCTAAAGACAAAGTTAGCGGATTGACTACTAAAATATAAGCCATTGCTAGGAATGTAGTTAAACCTCCAATAATTTCACGACGATAGTTCGTTCCTAACTCTTCAAAACGAAAATACTTTTTCATAAGTTCCTCCATTTTTTTGTCTAGAATAACGAAAAAAAGCATACGACTAATGTCGTATGCTTAGCATCTCTAATAAGTGAATAGAAAATAACAGTCACTCATCGTAGTCGGATCATTTACGGTGATCCGGTAGAGACTTTTGGGCCTTATTCCCAACGTTATACGACGACATAATTAAATTATGTTAGTAATATATCATCCATTTAAAAGAAAATCAATATGAAAAGGCGAACATTTTTTATTTTTTTAAACTAATAGTTCGTTTTTACATTTTTCTTCCTCTATATGAAAGAACTAAAAGACCTATCTACTTTTTTCTTATTGGGTGACTTATTCACCTTCTCCTGCCTCTTCTTCGTCTTCCCAATCCTCAGGATAAACAGAGCTATCGTACACTTCATTTGTTTCGGCATCAATCATGTTAAAAGTTAGCTTCAGATCATCACCTGACTTGCCATCGAATGCACTATAGTATGCTCCAGAAAATACCAACCCTAAAATAGCAAATCCATCAAAGCTATTCTCATATTCTGCACGCTTTACTTTTATATCAAATTCATCGAATTTTTTATTATAAGATATTTCTTTAATGGATGGATAATCACCAGAAGTAACCATTTCTTCAATAGAGGTTACCATCTCTTGTTTCATCTCAGTCATTAACTCTTTATGCTTAGATTTTGACATTTTATAAGTTACAGATCCATCTTCATTAATTTTTGCGTCAGAAAATCCTTCTTCTTCAGCAGCACTAAGAATTTCTGCCTCTGTGGATTCTTCAAAAAAGCTTTGTGGTAGAGTTACTTCTACATTTCGTAGTCCCTTGTCAACATTCAGTTCTTCACCAGAAGCTTCCTTTGATTTATTTTCGCTTTCGTTATCTCCACACCCAGCAAGTAATGCTACTGCTACAACTGCTATCAACCATTTTTTCATTTTATACTCGCTCCTCTTTTAAGACTGCCTGTTACCAAGACCAGCCATAACTCTTTACTTCAATAGTTGCTACCTTTGAAGCAGCACCCTCCGGAAGGTCTGGATAGCTCAATTCAAATCCAGCTTCGTTTCCAGGAGCAAGACCAATATCAACACTGCCATCCAGGATTCCGAGCAAGTTGCCATCCTTGTCAAATAAAGCAGCTGCCAAGCGAATATCATCTTGTTGTTCTTCAGTAGGGTTCTTCACTAAACCAGTCACTTTATAGCCATATTCTCCTTCAATTCCTTTAACAGCAGAGACCTCCATTAGATTTGGTGCCTTTGTTGTCTCTTGAAAATTAAAGTTAAAGGTTGTTTCTTTAAATTCTGCTGCAGATGATACTCCATCTAAAATAGTAGATTCTACAACATAAGCTTTTTCGCCAGGATTAACTACACTTGGAACCGAATAGATCATTGTAGAGGTTCCTAATACACTATCATCTTGACCTTTATAATTCATTTGGGTTTCCCCAATTTCAACCGCGATGTCACCTGTATTTTCAAAGATTGCCGCTGAATGCACCCACACCGAGTCAATAGAATCTACCCAAGCACCATTCGCCTGTTGAGCAATTTCCACCTTCGCTGTAGATTTTTTCTCTTCAGCCTCTTTCGTCATATCTGTTTTTCCCTCACTAGACACAGTTATTTTTTCATCACCACATGCAACTAGCAATAGGGATAATAGGATTAATTTACTTATTTTCTTCATTTCCATCACCTTTCTTTAGTACCATAGAATCTTATCATACGAATGAAGCTGCAATTATTATTTTAATTATTGTAATCATATTGAATATTTATCATTAAAAGAAAGTTATACAAATAATCAGGAGGTCTAAGTACTTTGTTTAAGGAAGTAGTATTATCAAACAAAAAAGCTTGGAGAACCTTATTAAAATAAGGATCTTCAAGCTTTTTTAAATTTCTTACTAGGCTATATCATAACTATTATTTGTCTGTTTGTTTTTTCTTCTTTTCCAAATACTCTGTACGTATTTTTTCAAGTTGCTGCTTTTTATCCAATTTGGCAGGCTTGTTCTTTTCATGATACTTTGCCACTGCTGCCTTACCTTTTGCATCAAGTTGATATTTTCCCAATGTGTTCACCTACTTTTTTACCTTACAAGAGAATCTAATGGCCTTATTTTATGGAAATATTATTACTTTATTAGTGTACCCGCATTTATCAATAAAAAGTATTATTTTTTCAGGGAATCAGTTGTTGTTCTATATGAGATTCCCTGAGCAATTGCATTGAAGCAATAGATTAACAGCATAAAAATAAATAACGGTGGAAGAATCATCCAAAATTGTTTTGTAATAAAAACTGATTTCGCAGCAGCTATCATTCCTGAAAGCTCATATATCTCTGGTATTAATCTGGTCGGAGAATCAGCATAATATGCAGCTCCTCCAACAAAGATTGATAGTATTCCTAAATGCACAAACATCTGAAGCACTTGGACAATATGCTGGGTCCACATTAACACAATCTTAGACCATAGCTGAGGATTAATATGCTTGATTACTATCCAAACTATTGAACCACCCATCACCACTGAACTAATTGGCTGGCATGAGCCCGGTAAAATATCGAACTCATACTAGCCAGTTTTTGTGTAATTCGATAGTTGACCAATAGTTTTTTAATTCATCTTAAAGTCGCCTATTATTTCAATAACTCAGATTAAAAAAACCTTCCTATCATCATGAATTACACGAATAAAGGAAGGTCTTTTCTTATTTTATACCGTTGAACTAATAAGTCTCTGTTATAGTAGCTACCTACTACATCCCTGCGCCTGTCACTTCGCTATCGGCGCAAACATCAGCCCCGCTAACGCGGGATTTTTCTGCGGTGCGTTGCTCCTCGAAAAAAAGCTGATGCTTACTCCCACTCAATAGTAGCAGGTGGCTTGCTCGTTACATCATACAGTACGCGGTTGATGTGTGGTACTTCGTTTACGAGGCGTACTGAAATTTTTTCTAGGACGTCCCATGGGATACGTGCCCAGTCTGATGTCATGCCGTCGATGGATGTTACGGCACGGATTCCGATTGCGTAGTCATATGTGCGTGCATCTCCCATTACACCTACACTGCGGATGTCAGGTAGTACAGTGAAGTATTGCCAGATGTCGCGTTCAAGTCCAGCCTTTGCGATTTCTTCGCGAAGGATGGCATCGGATTCACGAACGATTTCTAATTTTTCTTCTGTTATTTCTCCAAGGACACGGATAGCAAGACCAGGGCCAGGGAAAGGCTGGCGCCAAACGATTTCCTCTGGTAGTCCTAGCTCAGTACCAAGTTCACGTACCTCATCCTTGAATAATGTTTTTAGTGGCTCGATTAGTTTGAACTGCATGTCCTCTGGAAGTCCGCCTACATTATGGTGAGACTTGATTGTTTGGGCAGTTGCAGTACCACTTTCGATGATATCAGTGTAAAGAGTTCCTTGTGCCAGGAAATCCATTCCTTCTAGCTTAGATGCTTCATCATCAAATACATAGATGAATTCATTACCGATGATTTTACGTTTTTTCTCAGGATCTGCAACTCCAGCCAGCTTGCTCATGAAACGTTCGCGTGCATCGATTTTGATCACGTTCATATGGAAGCCCTCGGAGAAGGTTTTCATTACACCCTCTGCCTCACCTTTACGAAGCAGATTATGATCTACGAACATACAAGTCAATTGGTCGCCAATTGCTTTATGTATTAGCACTGCTACTACTGAGGAATCTACTCCACCGCTTAGTGCGCATAGTACCTTTTTATCTCCTACTACTTCTCGGATTTTCTCGATTTCCATTTCGATGAAGCTTTCCATAGTCCAGTCGCCTTTTGCTTTACAAACATCAAATACAAACTGACGAAGCAATTCGATTCCGTAAATGGAATGACGTACCTCTGGATGGAATTGAACTGCAAAAAGACCCTTTTCCACATTGGCCATCGCTGCTACTTCACAGGAAGGGCTGGTTGCAATAACTTCAAAGCCTTCTGGTGCTGCGGTAACATGGTCTCCATGGCTCATCCAAACTACATGATTTTTCGGAAGATTTCCAAATAATGCTGTCGGGTTTTTCACGTTGATTTCAGCTTTACCATATTCACGGAAGGAAGCTTTTTCTACTTTACCGCCATAGAAATGAGCCATTAGCTGCATTCCATAACAAATACCTAAGATCGGAATGTTTAACTCAAAAATGGCTGGATCAATATGAAATGCATTTTTGTCATAAACCGAGTTTGGACCACCCGAGAAAATAATTCCTGTTGCATTCATTTTTTTCAAATCATCCGCTGTAACTGTGTGTGGATGAAGCTCACTATAAACACCAAATTCACGGATACGACGAGTAATTAGCTGATTGTACTGACTACCAAAATCTAAAACTACAATCTTTTCCTGCTCTTTCAACAATGGAGCTGAAGACATTTTATCCACCTCTTCTAAATATTTCCCAAACGGAGCGAGCGTATAATAAAAAAACGCGTACGAAAGTATTCCTCTTTCTACGCGTTTATGTACTCTACTTGAAAAAGGTGAATGCCGTCCAAAAAAGACATAGGGGCATTCACCTTCATAGTCAAGTCATTTTCGGCAACTTGGTAGAGACATCCGAACCATATCATCGGACATATACGAGGGCAACTTTGGTTAATTTAATTTTCTTCAGTTTACAGGTAGTTTCTATGAAAATCAACTGCTTAACTGATTGATTAAATTTTCCCAACTTTCTCTCATTGATGAAAAGTTAAGATCTTTTTTATTGTTCCCATAGAAGCCTCTTTCATACTCTTTTGTCAAACGCTTCATATGACTTCCACCGAAGCTTTCATCTACATCTTTAGCGAAATCCATCAGCGTTTGCCCTTGCTCTCTCTTGTATCCGTAACTAGCTAATTGCTTTAATAATTGATGATACATTTTTTCGAAAGTTTTCCAGTCCTTCGGTCGCGCCCGGTAAGAGGGAATAAGTATCTTCGAAATCCACTTTCTTCGATAGTGAAAGCCCAATAAAGCTAGCACCAGCATCCCGACGATAGACCAGATAACAACTGCCTTATGATTTCCTACCCAATCGACAACGCTTTCCATTCTTTGAGTAAAGGTTTTCGAAGTTCCTGCTTGTTGCTTCGTAGCCTCCTCTGGTCTTTCTGGTGCTTGATCTGGCGCTTCTTCCACAGGAGCTGATGTATCGATTTGTCTCTCTACATCGTAGTTAATATTGGCATAGTTTGTAAAACCAATAGTTGGCTCGAAAGGCATCCATCCGACTTCAGGCAAATAGGCCTCCACCCAAGAATGCGCATTGTTATTAGTTATTTGATAAATCTTCTTATCATTAATTCTCTCTATTTCTTCTCCAGGAGCAAAGCCCTTCACCCATCTAGCTGGTACCCCAATAGATCGAAGCATTACTACCATTGAAGTAGAGAAGTTATCACAATAACCAACCTTTGTATCAAATAGAAATTGGTCTACGTAGTCAATATCCCCTGTTGGTATAGCTGCTTCGTTTTGATTATAACTATATCCATTCTGTCTAAAATAGCGTTCAATACGTTTTGCCTTTTCATAAATACTATCTTCCGAGCTAGTTACCTGAACAGCTAAATCTCTTACTCGTTGAGGAAGATTCTCTGGTAATTGAAGATATCTGTCTAAGTCCTCACCTAGCTGACCAATTCCATTTAGTGAAGTATTTCGTAGAGCAGTTAAACTATATTCTGGTTCACTAAATTCCACATCATAGGACCTTGGGAAAGAAGCAGCTTCATATGTTGAACCAATTTGCTGATTCACCATAGTAAGACTGAAAAAATCCTCATCCTCTGAATAGATACTTTTAATGCCATATGGCTGAACAGCAAAAGGAAATCTATTAACCATATTTATATTGGCAATCTCCATAGTGTCCGCAGGTCCAGGTTCGATATCCTGAAAAATAGGGGATCCTGATGTGAACCCAATACTATCGTAAGGTGGCTCCTGAGAATTTATCCATCCCTTCGATGTATAAGTATCCTTTGTTTCTACCTTCCAGTACTGTCTGGAGGAAACGGTTGCGTGGAATACAAGGGTATCATCACTAGCAAAGGCGCCGCCTAGCTTTTCATCGTTATCTCCATACCCTACCGTCCTTAACCCACCACCAGTTCCAATTCCTCTGCCGTTTGCATCTAAGCTAGAGGATGTAAAAAATGGCACAGGGTCTGGCCATATTGGTCCTGCCTTAGGCAAAAGAAAGGCTAAGCCTGCACTAAAGGCTACTAATACAAAGAGACTAGTAGCCGCTGAAAAGAGAAACTTTCCATTTTTCACTATACCATGCTCTTCCAACAACTTTTTAGCATATAACAATCCCATGATTATAAAGCCAGAAAGTGAAGTAATGATAATACTAACTTTGCCATCATAAGGACTAAAGGTATCAAGAATAGTGACAAACAATACTGTTAAAATAAAAAACAATAATAGACTTTTTCTTACCCTAATCCAATAATTAATCAAGTATGCTGTCATCCATAGCAAGATATAAAATAGAAATGTTCGAAACGGGTCTGTTATACCACTCCAATTTCTACCTAATAATGCTTCTAGATTTGTGATTAACGCTTGTCCAAGAAATTGTAAGCCGTCGGAAGAAAAAAAGGTTGCTTCCGAGTAAATATAGACGATAATCCATCCGATTAAAATAACCTTTAGAGGAATTCCTATTTTCCAACTTGCTCCAAGTAAATAGAGCAAGAAGGAGATTCCTATAAACAAGAGAAAGAGCCACATGTAGTCGGTGTCAGTAAGTTGAATAACCGGCTTCAGCCATTCCCGAAGTAGAACAAAGACAAATACGTATATAAAGAATGTTAACATCTTATTTTGAAGTGAAGCTGTCATGAGCGATTCACCTCCATAAATGCTTGGGCAAACCGATCCTTCGTTATCTTGTGGACATGAATTCCTCTACTTTTCGCATATTGATATATAGAGTTCTCCTCTTTAGACAATTTTTCATCCCTACTTTTCACCACGAAACACATGCACGCTCGCATACTTCCCGCTGTTTTTTGAATACTGTCTATCCATTCATACGTCAAGTTACCTGTGATATATAAAAGAGAAGTTGCCTGCATAATTGCAGGATCCGCTACTATAATCTGCTCTATCGGCTTTGTTAAATCAGCCTGCACCTTTGTTAAATGGTATAGGGCTTGCTGCAGCTGACCTTCATTTTCAACAGCAGGTAAAAATAGACGGTCTTCTCCGATGGAAAGAAAAGCACTGGAAGCTTGTTGGCGAACAATTGATTGGAGAATAGAGGCAGAAAAATCAACAACTTCTTCAAACAAAGGGGATGGTGATCTGTCCATCAATATAAATAGATCCTGTGATTGTCTATCTTCAAATTCTTTTGTCTTTAATGTTTGTGTGCGAGCAAATGATTTCCAATGGATCCATGAAACACGGTCTCCCGGCTGATAAGACCTAATACCTGTAGCCATTGTTGTGTCCTTCATTACTTGTATTCTTGAAGCTGCAGCACCTTGGTCATATCTAGTTTCAATAGGAACATACACCATATCAGTTAAATTAGGAAACACTAATACCGTCTTTTTATTAGAAATAAAGATTTCTTTTTTTACCCATCCGAAAAGATCACTAACTTGTATAGTAATGCCGTTAAAAACATGCTCTCCCCGAGGAATTCGATCGATTTCATATCTCCAGGAGAACTCCTTCTTCATCCCCCAAAATACTAATTGCCTTCTAAAGAGGGTATTTGATATCGAAGGACTCACCTGCTCTTCAAACCAGACAAATAAAAGTGGAAATCGACTTTCTCTAGTTACTTTAATAGTAGCTGCAAATTTCCCACCACTTTGAACCTTCCGTGTTTCGATGTTTCTCTCCACCTCTACGTTAGAGAGTGGATAGAAGAAAAGCAGTAACGAATAGATGGAAAGTGGGACGATTAGGTAAAATAAAAACCAACTAACAAATCCCCCTTGGAACATCGCATACACAAAGGCGGCAACCATCAGGGTCAATACTCCGACAAACCCCTTCAGTTTTTTTAGTTCCACTAACTTTGCAATCATTTAGTTGACCTTCCTTTTGATAGGAACAGGAGCTCTCTTTACAATTCTCGTCAAAACCTCTTCAGAGGAAATACCATCATATCTTGCTTCTGGACGTAGAATTACACGATGTCCGAATACAAATGGCACTAGGTATTGCACATCGTCTGGCAGGACATAATCTCTTCCATTCAACAGGGCCAATGCTTGTGATGCTCTCATTAAAGCAATTGATGCACGTGGACTGACTCCTAGATAGATATACGTATCGTTTCTCGTGCGCCCAGCGAGATCCACAATATAAGCCTTAATAGTTGCATCTACATTTACTTCACGTGCTTTGTTTTGTAGAGAGATCAATTCCTCAAGAGTAATAACAGATTCTAAGGAGTCTAGCGGAGAATCATGTTCTAAGCGGTTCAGTATTTCAAGCTCTTCTGCAGGATGAGGATAACCCATTTTCACCTTCATCAGGAAACGATCTAGCTGTGCCTCCGGAAGCGGATAGGTCCCTTCATGTTCGATTGGATTCTGAGTTGCCATGACAAAAAATGGTTTAGGAAGAGGCATTGTGACTCCGTCAATAGTGACGGATGCCTCCTCCATTCCTTCTAGTAGCGCTGACTGCGTTTTGGGAGAGGTTCGGTTGATTTCGTCCGCTAAGACGATGTTTCCTAGGATTGGTCCAGGTCTAAACTCAAATTCTAGCTCCTTCGGATTATAAATGGACACTCCCAACACATCTGAAGGCAATAGATCTGGTGTAAATTGAATCCTCTTAAAGTCAGCTCCAATGGATTTAGCAAGCGCTCTTACCATCATTGTTTTTCCTACTCCTGGTACGTCTTCTAAAAGAACATGTCCCTGGGCAAGCAAAGAAACAACAGCAAGCTCGGCAATATCCTTTTTCCCTATCATTACTTTCTCTATATTTGAAACAATAGATTGCATCATTTGGTATTCCGTCATACCTTTTCCCCCACTCTATATATTGACTAATCTGAAAATTAAAAGCCTAATGAAACAATAACTCTACCACTTTATCATATTTTATCCATATGTAAAATTAACCCACATACTCTTTCATTATAGAGTGTGTGGGTCATGTTGAATATATTTATTTCCAAAAATCATCAAAAATAGTAATAGGCATATAGCGTTTATGCATAGAACGTTCGTAAAAGCTCTCAATTTTTTCTTGTGCTTCTCGTGAAATTGTTTTGCCCTCTAAATAATCATCTATATCATCATAGGTTACTCCTAGGGCAACCTCATCCGGTAATGCAGGACGGTTCTCTTCTAAGTCTGCTGTCGGAGTTTTGGTGTATAAGTGCTCTGGAGCTCCTAAATATTTTAAAAGCTGCTTTCCTTGTCTTTTATTTAGACGGAAGATTGGAGTCAAGTCAACTCCACCATCCCCATATTTCGTGTAAAAGCCTGTAACTGCCTCTGCTGCATGGTCAGTTCCAAGAACAATACCATTATTCATAGCCGCGATAGAATATTGTGCCTTCATACGTTCTCTTGCCTTTTCATTCCCTTTGGCGAAATCGCTTAAGGTAATACCAGCTTCTATAAGAGCTCGAGCACTAGCATCCACTGCTTCCTTAATATTAATCGTAAGTCTTTTGCTAGGCTGAATAAACTCTAAAGCATCCTGACGATCATGCTCATCAAATTGCACCCCGTACGGAAGGCTTACCGCAATAAAGGAATATTTTTCTTCACCTAGCTCCTCGTTTAACTCATCTACCGCTAGCTGTGCAAGCTTTCCAACTAAGGTTGAATCCTGCCCACCTGATATCCCAAGAACCATACTCTCTAAAAAGGGGTGTTTCTTTAGATAATCCTTTAAAAAATCAACACTTAAACGAACCTCTTCTTTTACGTCAATAATTGGTTTAACCTTTAATGCGTCTATAATTTCTTTTTGCTTGTTAGACATTAATAAGCCCCTCCATTTTGCGCGATAAATTGATGTTCCATTTCCTTGATTTCTTGGATATTCCGCATTTTGTTATCCCAGCATTTTTGACTTAAGTCTACTGGATATTCCTCTGGATTTAAGGAACGCTTATATTCATCCCATAGAAGATTTAAATTTTCTGCTGCATAAGCTTGAATTTCAGGAAGGGAAGGATTTTCATATACTATCTCTCCAGCTTCAATAACCTTTACATGCAAATCCTTCGCCTCAAAGTTTGTTACAAATTTTGATACAAACGTGTGTACAGGATGGAACATTTTTAGGCGTTCCTCGTGAGATGGGTCCTCATCATGCATCGTAATATAATCACCCTGGGATTTTCTGTTCCCTTTATCGATAATACGGTAAAGCTTTTTTTGTCCCGGGGTCGTAACCTTTTCGGTGGTAGAAGAGATTTTAATCGTATCCTCCATCACTCCCTGTTCGTTTTCTATCGAAACAATTTTATATACAGCACCTAAAGCAGGTTGATCATAAGCAGTGATTAGCTTTGTTCCAATACCCCAACTGTCAACTCTCGCTCCTTGTGCTTTTAAGTTAAGGATTGTATATTCATCTAGATCGTTTGAGACAATAATTTTGGCATTAGGGAAACCAGCTGCGTCTAACATTTTTCTTGCTTCCTTGGACAAGAAGGCAATATCTCCAGAATCCAGGCGAATACCGATAAAGTTAATTTGATCACCAAGCTCTTTCGCAACCTTAATAGCAGTAGGCACTCCGGTTTTAAGTGTATTATAAGTATCTACAAGGAATACACAGTCCTTATGTCTCTTTGCATAAGAATGGAAAGCCTCGTATTCACTTTTATACGCTTGAACGAGCGAATGTGCATGAGTTCCGGCTACAGGAATCCCAAATAATTTTCCCGCCCGAACGTTACTAGTAGCTTCAATTCCTCCAATATATGCGGCTCTTGTGCCCCAAATAGCAGCATCCATTTCCTGAGCTCGTCTGGAGCCAAACTCCATCGCCACTTCATCCTTGACCACTTGTTTAATGCGAGAAGCCTTCGTAGCAATTAGCGTTTGGTAATTTACAATATTTAATAGAGCAGTTTCCACAAGCTGCGCCTCTGCCAGCTTTGTCTCTACTCGGATTATCGGTTCATTTGGAAACACTAATTCCCCTTCTACCATGGAGTAAACATCACCAGTAAAACGAAGTGTACGTAGATAGTCGATAAAATCCTTTCGATAGCCGAGATCCTGTTGAAGGTATTCTAAATCACTCTCACTAAATTGAAAATTCTTTAAATAATCGAGACATCTTTCCAAACCAGCAAAAATCGCATATCCATTTCCAAAAGGTAGCTTACGGAAAAAAAGTTCAAAAACAGCTTTACGTTCATGCATATTATCTGCCCAATATGCTTCGGCCATGTTGATTTGATAAAGATCAGTATGTAATGTCAAACTGTCATCTGGATAATTTTTTTTCATCAAAATAATAATCCCCTTCTCGTCACTGTTGAACTTATTATACACTAATACCCCTTTTACTTTGCAATTAATCAGGTACATACATACACACTTTCTTTGCAAAATATACAAGCAGCTACTTTCAAAAAGGTTGAGAACAGAGAAAACTACTAGAAAAATGGTTCAGAGCAATAACTTTTTGTGGATGAAAATCTTATTACTACCTCTGTCTAAGGGATTACCGCAAGTAAAGGTAATTTACTAGTAACTATTAGCTGGATAGCTTTCACAAATTTGACCTCGAGGGGCAAGGCGATGGAGCGGGATGAATGCTACGAACAATGGCCAATAGCATTATAAAAACCAGCCACTTAAGGTGGCTGGCCAGATTGGTTGCTAACATTATTATTTACCTAAGGGGGATATGACCGTCAAGATATATTCTGCTAATTGTTCTATTTCTTCCTCTGTGAGGGTATCCTTGAAGGATGGCATTGCTGTACCGCCGTTGGTTACTCTTTCAATAATGTTCTCTCTACTCTCAGCAAATTTACTATCCTGCAGATTCGGACCATTATGGCCATTGGCACCCTGATCCCCGTGGCAGGCGATACAGCTGTTTTTATAGATTTCATAGCCCGGATCAGATGAAACGGTTTCTCTTTCCTTATCATCTCCTGTATTGTCTTTCGTATTTTTGGCAGATCCGTCAATCACTTGACCCTCCGGTAAGCTTCCACCTAATTTAAATGTATATACCTTGTCGCCATGCTTAGTTCCAGCTAGTGCATTACCCGCAGCGTAAATAGAAAGATATTGCTCTCCATCAATTTCATAAGTGACTGATGGCGCATTTGCTCCCGCATCCATCTGATACTCCCAAACCTGCTCCCCGGTTTTTGCATCAAATGCTATTAACCTACCATCATTATGACCAACAAACACTAAGTTACCCGCTGTTGTTAACACACCACTGTATGCAACTGAGTCCCAATTCACCTGCCAAGCAATTTTGTTAGTCTTTACATCTAAGGCAGTTATTGTTCCACGCTGTGGAGCATTTGATACCGGCTGCATAATACTACCAATATACATCGAGCCCTCTTCAAAGGCTTCATCCTCTTGTCGAGCAAAGGAGAAATATGTGTCATTCCCTAGCACATAAAAGTATTCCGTTTCTGGGTTATAGGCCGAAGGTGGCCAGTTCGCTCCACCTTGTGGTCCTGGTTTGAGTGTGATTGGTTCTTCCCAGAACGGAGTGAAAATATCTCCTACCTTCCCTTCAAAGGTCTCCCCTAAATCACGAGCTATATCCTCTTCGAAAACTCCTTGCGGCACAAAGGCATCTCCGATTGGGTAAGGCTGCGTTTTAGAAGTTTTTTGCTCAGCCAGCTGAGGAACCTCTCTCTCCTCTATGCCGACTAGTGGCGTTCCATCTGTACGGTCAAGGAAATACACCCAACCTGTTTTTCCTGCTTGACCCAAACCCTTTCTCATTTTGCCATCCTTTTCTACATCAAAAAGCACAACAGGGTTGGCCGGGTCCATATCCCATATATCATGATGGACTTCTTGGAAATGCCATATATATTCTCCATTTTCAGCATTTAGAGCCACCACGGAATTTGCATAAAAGTTGTCGCCTTCACGGTTGCTGCCATCTAAATCTGGAGCTGTATTTCCTGTAGCAAAATAGATGTATCCTAGCTCTGGATCGACTGCAGGAGTATTCCATACTGGTGCCCCTCCGGTTAACCAGGCATTATTATCGTCTGGCCATGTATCTCCATTCACCTCCCAAGGGGTAGGGATAGTATAGAATCTCCATATTTCATACCCTAAGTCTGAATCATAGGCCATGACGCGACCTCTAATTCCATACTCTCCACCAGCTACACCCGTATAGACCTTTCCGTTGTAATAAAGTGGTGCGCTAGTAATCGTGTATCCTTCTTCCCATTCAGCTACTTTTGTTTCCCATAAGAGCTCACCTGTTTTTTGGTCCAAAGCGATTAAACGAGCATCTAACAAACCAGCGTAAACCTTTCCATCTCCCACCGCCACTCCACGAGTGGTCCAACCGCAGCATACTGTGTCCATCTCTTGCGGGATACTCGGGGTATACGCCCAGATTTGCTCCCCTGTTTTAGCATCAAGCGCAAACACATCATTTGCTCCTGTAGCAATGTACATGACACCATCTACCACTAAAGGGGTTGCTTCTCCTGAATATTTTCCTTCAGCACCGGATCCTAAACTAGTTACCCAAGTAGGTGTAAGATTTTCAATATTATCTGTGGTAATTTGTTTTAATTGGGAGTATCGACGGTTATAATAATCTCCCCCATAAGTGAACCATTCGTTAGATGCATACTCCACATTTATATTTCTAGAAGGACTAGGTGCAGCAGCACCATCAGAACTTTCCTCTTCTACTTCTACTTGCTCATTTACAATTAAGGCAGCGGGTTCCTTCACCTCTTCTTTATCTCTCATTAAATAGATACCGAATAGGAAAACTGCTGCAATTACAATACCTATCAACATTTGTTTTCCAATAGAAATTTCTCTGACCAATATACTTCCCCCTCTGGTAGATACCTACCATTTTTTTATATTGAAGTATATTATCGCGAACGTCTTTTTATTTCGATTATCTAAACTTTCCCATCAAAAAAAGACTGCCTTGTAATAAAGGCAGCCTCCACTTTGGTCATTAAATTTTGTTAGAAAGATCTACGCAGCCTTGATAGATTAGTTCAAATAACTCCTCTATATGCTCTTCTTCTACACATGAGAATGCTACACGGATGTCCGTAGTGTTACTTGCGATTACCCCTACCCCATACTCTTCTAGCAAATGCAGTCGTAGAGTTTCTGCATCTAGACTATTAAGCTTTAAGCACATGAAATAACCTGAGTTGAAAGGGTAGTATGTCCAGTAAGTATTAAATTTTTCATTTGCAAGGACCTCTTTTGTCTTTTCAGCTCGCCCCTGCATAATGTTAAACTTTTCAACTTTCTCTACCTGAAATTCAGAGGACTTCAAGGATTCTAAAATAATCGTTTGGGACACATGTGATCCACTAGAAATTGTTCCCCGGATAATTCCCTTTGTTTTTTGCTCTAATGCTTCTAATACGTCTGGTTGAGCAGCATAAGTGATGAACCCTACACGTAAGCCCCATACGTAATTTTCCTTTGTTGCTCCATCTACCTTCACAGGTAAAATATTTGGATGAACACCAGCGAGTAATCCGAAAAGGGATTCCTTTATAGAATCCTCATAGAACAATCCGAAATAAGCATCGTCTAAAACTACTACTAGATGCAGTCCCGCTTCAGCAGATTCCTTTAGGGCTTGTACAATCTCTGCTGCCTCGGTTAAGGAAGGAGTGTAACCAGTCGGGTTATTTGGGAAATTAAGAATAACTATCGCCTTTCCACTTTGCTTTTGAAGAGTTTCTCGGAAGGAATCTATATGAAAACCACCTGCTTCGTTGAATAGAGAAAAAGTTTCTACCTTTCCACCTCTTCTCACTTGGAAGACAGTATTATAATTTCCCCAATACTGATCTGGAGTGATGATGACATCACCAGGATTCATGAACAAATCTGCTACTATGCTTAAACCGTGAGTAAGGGCATTCGTTACAATCGGATTACCAAATGATTTACCGTCTAACGATGGATTATCAGCAAGAATTTTTTCTCTCCAAGCAGAACGCAGCTCCTCTTTTCCTTGAGGTGGTGCATATGGGTAAATATCCTTTGGGCTATATCCGAGCTTTTCTTGGATATGACGGAAATGCATCGGCTCGCCGTCCTCTGTTGCTATTCCAATGGTCGCATTGAAGCGATGTGCTTTTTTACTTGCCTCTGCGCTTTGGCTCAAAATTCCCTTCGGATAAAAAAGACTCAAACCTAAATCGGATAACATATTATAAATTGCTGGATTTTCATTTTTGATTTTATCGTTTAATTGTACAGCTAAAGCATTCATCTATTGGACCCTCCAGAATTACTATTTTGTACATATTGTACTTCATTTCTACAAAGGATTGCATCCTTTCTCATAATATATTGAATATTCCTAAGTAGTGTCACGACTTTTCAGACACTAGCTCCAATGTAATTGGACAATGATCACTTCCCATTACATGTGCATCTATCGTAGCATCCTTTAGCATAGGAACAAGCCTTTCGGATGCAATAAAATAATCGATTCTCCAACCGATGTTTCTCTCTCTAACCTTGGCCATATACGACCACCAGCTATATGCACCCTCTTTGTCAGGATAGAAGTAACGATATGTATCAATAAATCCTTCATCTAGTAAAGCGGTCATTTTGCCGCATTCCTCTACTGTAAATCCTGAGTTACCCCTATTCGATTTAGCATTTCGTAAGTCCAGGCTTTTATGTGCAACGTTCAAATCTCCACAAAGAATAACCGGCTTTACCTTGTCTAACTCCTTTAAATAGACTCTCATCTTGTCCTCCCACTCTAAACGGTAAGCGAGTCTAGACAGGTCGCGCTTCGCATTAGGGGTATACACATTTACCAAATAAAAGTCTTCATATTCTAGGGTGATAATACGCCCCTCCTCCTCCGTATCCTTATCTCCCACTCCATAGCGGACAGAAATCGGCTTCACTCGGGTGAAAACAGCAGTTCCAGAATAGCCTTTCTTCTGTGCATAGTTCCAGTATTGCTCATATCCATCTAACTGCAATTCTATTTGCCCAGCTTGAAGCTTTGTTTCCTGCAAGCAAATAATATCGGCATCTTTCTCATAAAAATATTCTAAAAACCCCTTTTGGACACATGCCCTAAGACCATTTACATTCCAAGAAACCATTTTCATTTTATTTCCTCCCAAAGAAAAGAGGCTGTCTCAAAAGCGCTTCGCTCCTGAGGGCAGCCCTCTAATTTACCACTAGTATAACATGAAATAAAAAGTTAATCTGGTTACCTTCTCTTCCGAATGAGTGAACCGGCTTTGTATTCAATACTAGTTTTCCTAGTATTTATATGATTGTCCACCATCTATATTAATGACTGCAGCATTGATAAAAGAGGATTCTTCTGAAAGTAAAAAAGTAACTAAATTCGCAACTTCCTCCGGTCTACCGAAACGTTTCATTGGATTCGGCTGTACAAATTCTTTTCCAACTTCCTGCCATTTCTCTTCTCCACCAATTTGTTTAAGAGAGGCCTCGACCATTGGAGTCATAATAGCTCCTGGGGCAATTGCATTAATGTTAATTCCAAATTGCCCATATTCAATAGCAGAGTTTCTAGTTAAACCAACTACTCCATGTTTACTTGCTGCATAGCCTGATTGATTGCCAACCCCGCGAATTCCGCCAACCGAGGCTGTATTTACAATGGAACCACTGCCTTGTTTTTTCATCACGGCCAACACATATTTCAGTCCGTAAAATACTCCATTCAGGTTGATACTTACAACTCTTTCGAACTCACTTACTCCGTAATCCTCTGTAAGATTTTGTTTCCCTTCAATTCCTGCATTGTTGTAAAAGCCATCTATTCGCCCAAATCGTTGAACAGTCTCATCTACGAAATTACTCACAGCCGCTTCATCAGCTACGTTAGCGGTTACAAGTATTATTTCAGCAGATGGTACCTTTGAGGTTACTTCGTTCTTTGTCTTCTCTAAGCCTTCTGAATTTAAATCAACTAGCGATAGTTTCGCTCCTTCTTCTGCTGCTTTAATAGCAGTTGCGCGGCCAAGACCGGATCCTGCTCCAGTAATTAATATAATCTTTTCTTCTAAACGTTTGCTCATTTAACTAATCCTTTCTTTGTTAGGAATGGGTTTCCCCTCTATTCTTTCCATGCAAAGAGGTTTTAAACGACAAACTCTAGGCTTCTAAAATTTCTCTAAGTTCTTTCACGCTATGTACTATATAAGTTGGATTTACTTGGAGTAGTTCCTCCATTGTCCCATATCCATACGTTACACCTACCGAATCGATGCCAACGTTTTTAGCTCCTACTATGTCATGCTTTCGATCGCCAATCATGACAAAATCCGACTTATAGAAATCTTTGAATTCCTCCATAACTGCTTCGATAATCTCTGTTTTTGCACTGCGGGTTCCATCTAAATAACTTCCCACCACCATGTCAAAAAAAGCATCAATTTTAAAATACGTTAAAATTTCCTCTGCAAATACAGTTGGCTTGGATGTAGCTACCACAAGTTTACAAGAACTTGATTGTAACTCACTCAGCAACTCCATTACTTCAGGATAAAGTTCATTCTCAAACATGCCTACTTCCTTAAAACGCTCTCGATAATATCCTATAACTTGTTTGATTTCATCCTCTGAAAAGTGGTACTGCTCCGCAAATGTTTCTTGAAGAGGAGGACCAATAAAGTCATTTAATTTTTCCAAATCGGGCTCATCTATCCCCATCTTACGGAGTCCATATTGTACACACCTTGTAATTCCCAACCTCGGATCTGATAATGTTCCATCTAAGTCGAATAATATTACTTTGTAATTTGTCATGGCTGACCTCGTTTCTTTGAAATAAAAAGACTATCTCTATTGTATCAAGAGATAGTCTTTCATATATTATTTCTCTAAAGCATTTCCTAAAAATTTAGCGAGCTCAAGCATTCCGAACTTCCCAGCCGCTGCCTCAGCATCAGCATTGTAATTAGTGTTCGTATTGACATCATAGGTATACACTTCACCATTTGCATCTTTAATAAATTCAATGCCAGCAACATCTATCTTATTTACCTTTAAGAAAGCTTCATAGCGAGCAATCCAATCCTCACTAAGGTCCTCCGTAATTTCAAATTTTGGACGTTGAACCGGCTCCTCTCCAACTGGACAAAAAGCATCTCCTATTTGACAAGCGTCCGCTGGACATAGCTCGAAGCCTTCCGAGGTATCTACTTTCACCGCATAGACATATTTACCACCCACAAATTCTGCTCTGGTAATATACGATTCAGGAGATTGAATATACTCTTGGATTAATGTTATGCCGTCTACCGGCTCTTCAAATGCCGGGCCATTTACATATTCTTTCAAGGCAGCAATCGTTTGAAATAATTGAACTCCGAGACCCTTTCCTGCTCGGTTATGCTTGGTGATAAAGGGAGCAGTTCCTAGCTTTTCAGCTGCTAACAGTATTTCCTCCTTGCCGACAGCAGCAATCGTTTTAGGAGTTCTGATGCCACTTGCAGCTAACGCTGTATATTGATTGATTTTACTAACCTCTAAGCTAAGTGCCTTTGTTCCATTAAAAACCTGACGTCCATGTAGCTCTAGCCAGGAAAGCACACCACTAGCAAGCTCTGGAGCATAACGATGCCCTCTAGTGTGAGAGGACGCACTCATCCGATTATAAAACACACCCTCGGGCGGAACTGTTGTTAAATCGACAATTCCCTTATCTAAATGCCAGGATTCATATGGCAGCTCCAACTCTTCTAAACGCTTCGTCAAATGAACCGTCCACTCGTCATTTTCATGAATAATATATACCTTAGACAACGCTACATCTCCTTTAATACCCATTAAACTTATTGGTATTATTATTCTATAAATGTATGAATAAAACAATAGATTTGTTTAGGAGAAATAGAGGCGGCAAGAAGGCTGCTCCTCAGCCACCTGGTTCCCTGTTCTTGGCATCTAATTTATATACATTTTTCTCTTTAAAAAAAGCCGGAAACGTGAACGTCTCCGACTTACTCTATCATCAATAAGGATCTGCCTCGTGGCTTTTATCAATAGCTTGCTTTGGTGCTTTTTCTCCGTCTTCATCACCGAGTGGTCGCATACTGCTGCCACCCTTCGGAGCATGTTTCAGACCCTCTCTTAGTAGCCTGCCGTACTCATCATCTGCTTGCTCTGCATAGGAAATCATTGTGTCTTGGATACGTTGGTCGCATTTCGATAGATCGTTTATAAGGTTGGAAATTAGCTCCGTTTTTTCCCATTGCTCGAAGCCACGATAAGTGTCGCCAGCTTGCCCAAAATTATTTTCCCTATCAATAGATTCTTTCACTAGTTTTCCTTGAATCATTGGAGTATATGGTTTATCCACATGTCCAGCTTCCTTCAAACCGCCCAGCATAGATGGCTCATAGTTAACGTGTGGATTTTGGTTTGGTCCACGATCTAGACGGTATGCCATTTGTCCACCTGTTTGATTCGTTGCAACTCTTTTCTTGGGTGCATTTATAGGAAGCTGTAAATAGTTAGGTCCAACACGATAACGCTGAGTATCCGAGTAGGAGAATGTGCGACCTTGAAGCATTTTATCGTCTGAAAAATCTAGACCATCTACTAGAACCCCTGTACCAAAAGCTACTTGCTCTACTTCCATGAAGTAATCCTGTGGATTGCGATCTAATACCATTTTGCCTACTGCCTTCCAAGGAAATTTATCTGTTGGCCATAGTTTTGTGTCATCCAGCGGATCAAAGTCTAGCTCTGGATGCTCATCATCGCTCATTATTTGAACTAGAAGCTCCCACTCGGGATAATCTCCTTTTTCTATAGCATCATACAGATCCTGCGTTGCATGGTTGAAATTCTTTGCTTGGATTTCCTCTGCCTCTGTTTGCGTAAGGTTTCGAATTCCTTGCTTTGGCTCCCAGTGGTATTTAACAAGTACAGCCTCTCCATCTTTGTTGATCCACTTATATGTGTTTACCCCTGACCCCTGCATCATTCGATAGTTAGCTGGAATTCCCCATGGAGAATAAATAAGCGTTACCATATGGAAGGACTCGGGAGAGCTTGCACAAAAATCAAAAAACCTTTCTGCATCCTGTATATTGGTTATTGGATCTGGCTTAAATGCGTGAATCATATCGGGGAATTTCATCGCGTCTCGAATAAAGAATATCTTTAGATTGTTCCCAACTAGATCCCAGTTTCCGTCTTCTGTATAAAACTTTACTGCGAACCCACGAGGGTCACGAAGGGTTTCTGGAGAATGACCGCCATGGATAACGGAAGAAAAACGAGCAAATAACGGAGTACGTTTTCCTGCCTCTTGAAATAGCTTGGCACGCGTATATTTGGAGATATCCTCATCCCCTACTTTTCCATACGCTTCAAAATATCCATGAGCACCGGCTCCTCGCGCGTGAACAACACGCTCTGGGATACGTTCTCTGTCAAAGTGACTGATTTTCTCAATAAAATCATAGTTTTCTAAAGTACTGGGTCCTCTATTTCCAACCGTTCTTATATTTTGGTTGTTTCTTACCGGATGTCCTTGTCTGGTAGTTAAGGTATCATCCGTTTCACGATTGGTTTGATTAGACTGTTGCATTTTATCTTTTTCCATTCTGGTCCTCCTAAGCTAAAATTTCCTTCGCCTCCATTCTGTCCATTCTTGGAAAAAATTATTCTTAAACTCTATATAGCAAGAAAATCATTGGCCTTTTCTTCTCCAAAATTGGGCTCGATATAATCCCGTAGCTTGCCTGAATAAATACATTCAAGCTGTTCTATTTGGGTAAGATGAAAGGGAGTAGTTAAACAAGGCTGTTGCTCCAGCTTAATCTCTTTCGATTCCATTAGAATGGTAGCTACAAACTGAGAGCAGAAAAACTTATACTTTCTTTCCCATTTTTTCTGCGCTACTACACCAAACAAGCCTAGAAAGTTATAGGAATATGTCTCGCTAGCATTCCTAACTTCTAATATTCTATCTCTCATTCTCCCGTAATCACTTACAGAAACTTCAAATTTAAAAATTTCACATTCGGCATTTTTAAATAGCCCCTTCCTTGCGTCCTCCCTCACAAAGCCACCTACAAAAGGATTTCCTTTGCTTTTTCGACCAAAGCTATACATTTCAATTAATTCCTCATCAAATGCAATCGATGCATGGTTCAGCCTTTTTTTTGTATATATCCTAATTAACCTCGATAGCCAAGTCCCAGTATCACTCAATACTACATAAACTTCCTTCATAAGACACCCCACGCTAGGGAGCTATCTCCCTCAGTTCTATATTCTTATTATTGATAAATTTGCAGGCTTTTCGAAGCGACTTGGGGTGTATAGTATCTAAGGCTTAAGATGTATTTAGCCGGTTAAAATGTAAATGATTTGTGTCATACAACCGCATTTCATTAACATTTAATGCCTGTTATGTTATAGTAGTCGTGACGTTAATTCCTATAAAGGAGGGAACAACATGCAAAGTATAGGCATACCAGGCTTGATATTAATATTAATTATCGCTTTAGTCATTTTCGGTCCTTCTAAGCTCCCTCAATTAGGGAAAGCTGTTGGTCAAACTTTAAAAGAATTTAAAAGCTCGGCTAGAGAAAGTCTAGATGAAGATGATAAGAAAATTGAAACGCTGAATGATACAGACACTAAAAAGTAAATAGACAAACAAAAAGTCGGCGATGTGGATATTACAACATCGCCGACCTTTTTTAGTTAATAGACTCAACTATTTGCATGGCAATCTCTTTACCATTTTTTATACAAGGTCCAATTCCCACTCCGTAATAAGAGCAGCCTGCCAGTAGCACCTCGGGATAGCTTACTTTCATTTTTTCTCTTAATGACTCAATAGCCTCCGCATGACCCAAATGATAGGTAGGCATCAGATCATTCCACTTGGTAACCTCCACAACTTTAGGGGCTCCCGTTATTTGTAAGCTTTTTTGAATATCTGACAATGCAATTTCAAGCAATTGTTCCTCAGACATATTTTTCATCTTCTCAAAGTTAGGATTAGAGCTTTTATAGAACATTCTTACAAGAAGCTGACTATTTTTAGAGGTATGCTTCCACTTTCGACTCGTCCATGTACAAGCATTACATCTCACATCCGAGTTTTCAGAAACGATATACCCTGTTCCTTCTGCTGGAAGTAGGTTGTCTGGAATATCAAAACCAAGATAGATACTTATTAGTGAGGAATTCCTTAGTCTATTAAAATCCTCGTCTAATTCTTTAGTATGAAGAATTTGTTGAGCAACCTGATGAGGAGTACTTAGCACTACATAATCAGCCTCTAGCATTTGATTGTTAGAAAGGGAAACTTGGTATCCTGCTTCAATCTTCTTAATCCCTGTTGTTTGGATACCCTTCATAATTGTATACTCACTTAGCTCATTTTCTATTCCGTCAATTAGAGTAGATAGTCCATGATCAAAGGAGATAAACTTCTTATTTGCTGCTTTTTGGAATTGCTCTTTATTCGCTCCTAGCCCTCGGATAATACTGCCGTATCTATTTTTATAATCAATTAAATAAGGTAACGTGGATGCAAGGGTAAGTTTTTCTAAACTGCCTGAGTAAACACCTGACAAAACAGGTGCTATTTGCTTTTCTACTAGTTCTTTTCCTAAAAAATGCTCAAGAAACTCGCCAATCGAGCTCTCTTTTGTAAACTTCTCATTCGGCAGCTCAAAATCCTTTAATGCTTCCCTTTTCCCCTCTTCCGAAACCAATGTACTACTGTTTAAGGAGTCTACACTAGTAGGTATACCAAATACAGCATCTGCAGGAATCGCATGCAGCTCATTGTTTGTATATAAATAGGATATTCCAGTTGAGTTATAAACAAGCCTGTCCTCTAAGTCTAGCTCTTCTACAAGCGGTATCACTGATTCATGGCGTGCAACAATGGAATCTGCACCAACTTCCATGATAAAATCATCCTTTTTTACAGAATGTATTTTACCTCCAAGGTATTCATTTGCCTCTACCAAGGTTAAGTCCAAGTCTAAGGATTTTTCTGTTTTTAATTTATGTAAATAATGCATAACAGAAAGCCCAGTAATTCCTCCACCTACTACAATTATTTTTTTCAAAACACTCACTCCTCGTGTTCGTTATCTCTACCTACAGTATAACCTGTTCAAGAGTTACAGAATATGACTTCCATCACTCGACAGATTTGATTTTAATGATTGTTTACATGATTGTCATACTTACAAGTATACACAAAGAGACCCCCTATCAACCTGTAGGAGGTCCTCATCATATGCTTCATAATTTATATTTTTCTTATTACAGCACGTACCGGGCTTCCATCAGCCCCAATAATTTTTAGAGGTAAGGCAATAAGCTCATATACCCCTTCCTCCACTTCATCCAACAAAAGATTTTCCAGTATATGAACACCGTTTTGATAGAGAGAATGATGAATCGGTAAGTCCTTACTAACTAAATCATCCACAGATGGAATATCCAGGCCAAGCAAGAAAATACCTTTTTCCTTCAAAAATGAAGCGATATCCTCCTTAAGCAAAGGTATCTCCTTAGGGAATTCCGTTAAAGTTGAGTGGTTTTTTGTTTTTAAAAGCAAGCGCTCCACTCCATCCAGCGCATAGGACTCGAGCTCCTTTCGTCCTATCCGCGCATGCCCTGTCACATCTATTATTTTTGTTTTTCCAATAAATATTTGGATATCTAGCTGATCAATGGTGGAAGCCTCACTATTAAAATGAAAGGGTGCATCCGCATGTGTGCCAGTATGAACACTAGCGGTAATTTGACCAATATTGACGGAGCCTGTTTGTTCCTTCGTGTTTGCTAATTTAAATTGAAAGGGGGTATCCCCTGGCCATACAGCTATTGAATTTGATAATGGGTGTGTAATATCAATCCATCTATTCATCTTGTCACCCCTAATGTTGTTCTTAAATCCCAAAGCTCTGGAAAAAATCGATGATCTAGTACGTTCCTTAGGTAATGAACTCCTGAGGAGCCCCCTGTCCCGCTTTTAAAACCAATTATTCTTTCTACTGTTTTCATATGACGGAAACGCCATTGCTGAAGCCAGTCCTCTATATCTACTAGCTTCTCTGCCAGTTGATATAAGTCCCAATGCTGTTCGACGTTCATATATACCTCCTTCCAAGCTGCTGCAACTGTTAAATCTCCTTTATACGTTATAGAGAAGTCACGGTTTAGTAAATCGGGATTTATTGGAAAGCCTGCCCTAGACAAAGCTCTTATGGATACATCATAAATACTTGGAGATAGAAAGGCAGCAGAGAGCTTGTTGTGAAGCGCTTGATCCTTCTCATAAATTTTTAGAATATGTCCTGTTTTATAGCCAAGTGCAAATTCTATTTGTCGATATTGAAACGATTGAAAGCCGGATGATTTTCCGAGCTGATCTCGAAATTCCAAATACTCTGCAGGTGTTAACGTAGAGAGTACATCCCATGCCTGAATAAGCTGAGATTGTATTTTGGTAACTCTTGCAAGCATTTTAAACGAGGCCTGCAGTCTCCCCTCTTCGATTGCTTGTATGGCACTAGTTAATTCATGGAGAATAAGCTTCATCCAAAGCTCATTTACTTGATGGATAATAATAAATAAAAGCTCGTCGTGGTGACCTGTAAGTGGTTTTTGACTAGTCAATACTGTTTCTAAAGATAAATAATCACTGTAGGTCATGTCATGCTGAAAATTCGTATGAAGTCCTTTTTCCTCCGAATTACCTTCTTCCTTCGTCAAGCGAGCACCTCCTAGGCGATTACTTCTCTCACATTTTCATATTTCCTATATTCCTCTTTTAGCATAATTTCTTTTAAACAATTAACAGTCCTCCAAACATCCTCAAAGCTATTATATAAAGCTACAGGTGCTAAACGGATACCATTTGGATCTCGGAAATCAGGTATTATTTTTTTCTCCTTGAGAGCCTTGCAAATCCTAGCTGCTTCTTCATGTATAACAAAAACATGAGCGCCTCTCTCGGAGTTTTGTTTAGGGCTAGCAATAGAAAAGGAAAAATCTTTTAACTCTTGTTCTATTAAATAAATCATATACTCCGTTAACTGTATGGACTTTTGACGAATGTTTTCTATCCCTACCTCCTCGAACATCTCCAAGGAGCCGTATAACGGAGCTGCACTCAATATATGTGGGGTTCCTATTTGATAAGCTCCAGCAGATAGAGCAGGTGTCATATTAATATTCAAATCAAATTGCTTTTCCTTATTGGATCCAAACCAACCCGCTAGACCTGGCTTCTTACCGAAATGTCTTTCATTCACATACAAACCAGCCACTGATCCTGGCCCGCCATTTAAATGCTTATAGGTACACCAAAAAGCAAAGTCTACCTCCCACTTTTTAAGTTCATGAGGAATAGCTCCTATAGAATGACACAAATCGAAGCCAATGAGGATGTTTCTTTCATGAGCTGCCTTAGTTAGGGCTTCCATATTTAAAATTTGCCCGCTCCGATATAGCACACTAGGTAAAATGATTAGTGCCACATCCTCCGTCATCGCTTCTATAATATCTTCAGTTTGCAAGGTGTGACCGTTTTTACTTTTTACTACCTTCATATGATTTTCATCGAACCCATGGAGATTGAGCTGACTACTGACTGCATATAAATCAGAAGGAAAATTTAATTCATCTACCAGTATTTTGGTTTTCCTCTCATTCGGCTTATAAAAAGTAGAGATTAGCTGATGTAGATTGGAGGTAGTTGAGCCGCTAATGATTACTTCCTCTTTCGATGCGCCTATTAAAGGAGCACACATTTCTCCTAGCTTTTC
The DNA here is from genome assembly GCA_934234185.1 of uncultured Psychrobacillus sp. GTDB lineage: Bacteria > Bacillota > Bacilli > Bacillales_A > Planococcaceae > Psychrobacillus. Next base: position 28,566 of record CAKQHO010000032.1, read on the forward strand.
TGAAAAGTAATACCAAGGATGATCTCCCTGTGTCCAGCCATCTATTCCATGACTTTTCCACATATCCATTAATGTTAGTACCGAATGCTCTGCTCTCTTTGATAATATTCCAAGTGAATTTCCATCCATATAAATAGTATGAGGCATTAGATAAAACTCTTCTCTATATGTACGTAAGATATCCTTTCTGTCCAGTTCATTAGCATATTCTAGTGTTTGCTTCGGCAACTTATCAGCACCTCTTTTTCACGGAATTTTCTTTCTCTTTAAAGCATATCGGCTAATTTTTCAGATGTCAAAAGTATAAAAGAAGGGAGATTGCCAATTGGCCTCTCCCCCATAGACTATTTTAACAACTGTAAAGCTTTTACGAACATCTTAGCCGCTTGTGCGCGAGTAGCAGTATCATTTGGCAGATACTTCCCATTATTACCTGTTGCAATCTCAAGTGTATAAACTAAGGTAATAGCGTTTTTCGTTTCTTGATTATAGTTATTTATATCTGTAAAAGGTGCTTCTTTTAACGGAGAGTATGGTTTTTCTGTTACTAGCTCATATGAGCGTAGAAGCATTAACGCCAGCTGTCCTCTCGTTACTGGTTTACTCGGATTGAATTTACCTTTATCCCCTTTAACAATCCCAAACTGGTAGGCAGCTGCAATTGCTTCCTGCGTTTCTTTTGAATAGCCCTGTATATCAGTAAATGGCGCTGCCTCTGTCGCTTTTAAGTCTAATGCCTTCACAAGAATGGAAGCAGCTTGAGCTCGAGTTAGCTGGTTATTTGGTTTAAAGGTGCCATCCTCGTAGCCACCCACTATTCCAGAAGCAGCGGCCATTTCAATATATTCCTTTGAACCGTGCTTTTCAATATCTGTAAATGTTTGTTTTACACCTGCTGAAATAGATACAGAAGGATTGTTTTTGCTTATGTTCCCATCTTCATCAAGTGCAGCTACACTAAACAAATAAGCCTGATACGGGTTCACATTTTTCACTTGAAAAGTGGTTGTTTCCCCAGGAACCTCTCCTATTTTCGTATTACCACTGTAAATAGCATAGCCAGTCACTTTTTTATCATCATTAGCAGCCTTCCAGGATAATGTTATGGCAGACTTTTGCACAGCTGCTGTTAATATATTTTTTTTAATCCATGGCTGGTCTTTTGCAAGCTGTTCCTTGAACTGATTTGCAACTACTTGATATCCGGCTTCGCTTAAATGAATATTTTGTGGATTTGGCAAATAAGCAGTAGCATTTGCAGCTATTTGATACTGAGTGGCTACATATTTCGCTGTTGTGCCTTCTATTCCTCTTTGAATTGCATTATTTAAATAAGCTAGCAATTGCTCCGCTTGCTTTTGATTCTCTCCTGAAAGGAAAGGAAATGGATTATAGTACCCCATTACGTACACATGAACGTCTGGATTTAAAGCATAAATTTCCTTTAGTATTGCTTGCGTATTAGTCCCAGCTTTCTGCAGTCCTGCACTAATTGACAGCAAGTCATAAGAAAGAGCCCCTGTTTCCCTATCAATTTTAATAGAAGGGAGCACATCATTAGCTCCAGCGGAAAGTGTAATAACATCTGCATTTTTAATTGAATCTCTCAAGTTAGCAGACTTGGACAGATCACCAATTCCTACAATCGGCTTTGTTAAATCATTTTTTTTTATATCATTTAATACATCTTGTGTAGAATACCCTGGGTATGTGAATCCCTTATTAAATGCTTGTAGTGTCCCTTCCTCCTTTAAGGAAGCAGCCATAAAATCAGAATAGCCATTCCCTAGTTCATTTTGCGGGGTAATCCCAGCTGCTAAAGAGTCTCCTAAGGCTAAGTAATTTATAGGACTTGCCCATGTTGGAATACTCTTGTCCACACTAGCCGCTAGTGAATAAAGCGGCATACCAGCCACTTGAAGTATTAGCCCTATAATTAAAAATAGTTGAATCTTTTTCAAAAATTTCTTCATTCTCTTTCCTCCCCATTAACTAATTTTTTGTTTCCCTTAACCATGTTACTTTTTACAAATCATATTTATTACAAAACCCTAATAGTAGACAAAAAAGACCTGGCACAAAAAATTTATGCAAGGTCTTGTTA
>CAKQHO010000033.1 GCA_934234185.1 uncultured Psychrobacillus sp.
TTCGTATCGCGCGATAGAGTGTAGTTTTCGATTGATAGGGAGTCCGTATCGCTCGATAGGAGGGGATTTTCGATTGATAGATGGCTTTTAGCGCGCGTTAGGAGATTCTGCTTAAGGATTCGAGCGTTCGATACGGGTTTTCGATTGATAAAGAGTTCGTATCGCGCGATAGAGTGTAGTTTTCGATTGATAGGGAGTCCGTATCGCTCGATAGGAGGGGATTTTCGATTGAAAGGTGGTTTTTATCGCGCGTTAGTAGATTCTACTTAAGGATTCGAGTGTTCGATACGGGTTTTGGATTGATAGGGAGTCAGCATCGCGCGATAAGGTGCGGTTTTCGATTGATAGGCGTCTTTTATCGCGCGTTAGTAGACTCTGCGTAAGGATTTGAGCTTCTTCAAAATTTATTTCACCTTCCCCTATACTTACTGCTCATCTATGAATTCTATTAAGGAGTATTATAAGAGGGGTTGTATGCTTGGCCTGTTTATAAGTACGGAGCATCTTGAGAGATTGCCTTCTGCCTCTAAACCAGGCATTCATATGCTGAATTTTGTTATATTTGGGTAAAAAAAAGCACTATGCAGGTATATTCGCATAATGCTTTTCATATATTTATACTAACTGAATAGCTTTTTCAGGTCTTTCGCTACCAATACGTTCAATATCTGCACCTAGTGCAGCAAGCTTTTTGTCGAAATCTACATAGCCGCGATCTAAGTGATATAGCTCTGTCACACGAGTAATACCTTCTGCAACTAGGCCTGCAATAATAAGAGCTGCCGCTGCACGTAAATCTGTCGCAGCTACCTCAGCACCTTGTAGATTAGATGGAGAATCCATCATCACTGATCGGCCTTCGATTTTCATGTTACCGTTCATACGACGGAATTCTTCCACGTGCATAAAACGGTTTTCAAATACAGTTTCGGTAATGATACCAGTACCGTGTGCTGTCATCATCAATGCCATCATTTGTGATTGCATATCTGTTGGGAAGCCTGGGTGTGGCATTGTTTTAATATCCACGGATTTTAAATTGCCTTCTGAGCGAATGCGAAGTCCTTGCTCTTCTTCTGCGATTTCTACACCCATCTCCTGCATTTTGGAAATTAAAGCAGTCATATGCTCTGGAACGGCATTTTCAATCAGTACATCACCTTTTGTTATTGCTGCTGCAACCATGAAAGTCCCAGCTTCAATACGATCAGGTATAATGTGATGCTCTGTTCCGTGTAATTCTTCGACACCTTCAATACGGATTGTATCCGTTCCTGCGCCTTTTACTTTACCGCCCATTTCATTGATAAAGTTAGCTAGGTCTACGATTTCAGGTTCTTTTGCTGCGTTTTCGATAACAGTAGTGCCCTCAGCAAGAGCTGCCGCTGTCATAATATTTTCTGTTGCTCCCACACTTGGAACGTCTAAATAAATTTTTGCTCCTTGAAGGCGACCAGTTGTTTTCGCCTCAACAAAACCATGTCCAAAGGAAATCTCCGCACCCATTGCCTCAAAGCCTTTCAAATGCTGATCGATTGGTCTTGAGCCAATAGCACAGCCACCTGGCAATGCTACGCGAGCAAAGCCGTTACGTGCTAAGATTGGACCCATTACAAGAATTGACGCTCTCATTTTTCGTACATACTCGAATTGTGCTTCGCTAGAAAGTCTTTTCTGTGAATCGATAATTACTTCATTTTTCTCAGGGCTATATGTTATTTCAGTATTTAAGCTTTTTAACACTTCATTGATTGTTAGTACATCAGCAAGAGTCGGTACATCTTTAATTACATTTTTGCCTTTTGTTGCAAGTAAAGCTGCTGCTAAAACTGGTAGAACAGCATTTTTAGCGCCTTCTACTCTCACTTTACCTTGTAACCGCCGGCCACCTTTAACAACAATTTTGTCCACTTTGTTCCCTCCGAGTTCATATTCCTCATTTGCCTCTATATAAAAGAAATTATGTACGATGTCTAGTTTTGTTTTTCAAAAACAATAACATCATACAACGTATTTCGACTATATACAAGCATCGAAAACACTATTTTCTTATCCTTAAATGGTAATTTTTCTTAATCTAGTATACGTATTACCCAGTCGTTTCGTGTAGATATTTATAAATTACCCTACAACAATTGACATAAACATCAGCGACAAAATATTTCCCAGGAAATATGAGGAGATTCTACATGCTCATACAAACTTGTCCATAATTTGCATGAGCATGTAGGATCTTACTAAAAAAGGTATTGTAGCTGAGTAGACCAAGAAGTTAGATTGAGAAAAAAATTGGCTACTAGTGAACCAATTACAATGCTTACCAATATAAAAAGAAGCTGTGCTTGAAAAACATGATTTTTTTTAATAATTTTCTCAACCATGACAGCTTGCAGTGCGTAAAAAGAAATTCCTATAAAAAAGACATTTGCAAGTATAGCAATTACTGCTTGCTCTCCAATTACTAATCCCATATCTCTTTCCTCCTAGCACCTTGTCCCTATAGAATTATTTCAAATAAAAAACGGGCAGACGGAAATCTGCCCGTTTTATTTACCATTCAAATTAAATGTTACCCTCATAAACGTTGATACGATTCATTGCTCGTCTTAAGGCAAGTTCAGCACGAACTCGATCAGTTGATTCTAACTTGTCTTGTAGACGTTTTTCAGCACGGTTCATCGATTCTTTAGCACGGGCTAAATCTATTGACGATGCAACCTCAGCAGATTGAGCTAAAATCGTTACCTTTTCAGGACGAACCTCTACAAAACCACCGTTTACTGCAACATATTCGTATTTACCTTCGTTTTTCAACTTAACTGCACCAATTTGAAGTGGTGCAACAGTTGGAATGTGTCCAGGTAAAATTCCGATTTCACCAGCTGCTGTTTTTGCGATAATCATGTCTACTTCTGAATCGTATACCGGGCCGTCGGGAGTGACAATATTGACTGAAAGTGTCTTCATATTTTTACCTCCTGGTCCGATTTATTATACTTCTACGCCCATGCTTTTCGCTTTTTCAACAACCTCTTCAATGCGTCCCACTAGACGGAAAGCATCTTCTGGAAGGTGATCATATTTTCCTTCAAGGATCTCTTTGAAGCCTTGAACTGTTTCTTTAACTGGAACATATGAACCTTTTTGACCAGTGAATTGTTCAGCAACATGGAAGTTTTGAGAAAGATAGAACTGAATACGACGAGCACGGTTAACCGTTAACTTGTCTTCCTCACCTAACTCATCCATACCTAAGATTGCAATGATATCTTGTAGCTCTCTATAGCGTTGTAAAGTATATTGCACTTGACGTGCTACTTCATAATGCTCTTGTCCTACGATTTCAGGTGAAAGCGCACGAGAAGAAGATGCTAATGGATCTACCGCTGGGTAGATACCCATCTCAGATAATTTACGCTCTAAGTTTGTTGTTGCATCTAAGTGAGCAAATGTTGTTGCAGGAGCTGGATCCGTATAGTCATCGGCTGGTACATAAATCGCTTGGATCGATGTTACAGAACCAGTGCTTGTTGACGTGATACGCTCTTGTAGTTGACCCATTTCAGTAGCAAGTGTTGGTTGGTAACCAACCGCTGATGGCATACGACCTAAAAGAGCCGATACCTCAGAACCTGCTTGTGTGAAACGGAAAATGTTATCGATGAATAGAAGTACGTCTGCACCTTGCTCATCACGGAAATACTCAGCCATTGTAAGACCAGTTAATGCTACACGCATACGTGCACCAGGTGGCTCATTCATTTGACCGAATACCATTGCTGTTTTCTTAATAACACCGGAATCGCTCATCTCATGGAATAAGTCGTTTCCTTCACGTGTACGCTCACCAACACCAGCGAATACTGAGATACCGCCGTGTTCTTGTGCGATGTTGTTGATAAGTTCTTGGATAAGAACCGTTTTCCCTACTCCGGCACCACCGAATAGACCGATTTTACCACCTTTGATATAAGGAGCTAAAAGGTCAACTACTTTAATACCTGTTTCAAGAATTTCAACTTCTGTTGAAAGATGTTCAAATGTAGGAGCTTGTCGGTGAATTGGATCACGACGCTCTTCCGCTGGAATTTCTTCTCCTAAGTCAATAACTTCTCCTAGTACGTTGAAAACACGTCCAAGTGTAACATTACCAACTGGAACAGAAATAGCCGCACCAGCATCAATTACTTCTGCACCACGTTGTAGACCATCAGTTGATGACATGGCAATTGTACGTACTGAATCGTCTCCTAAGTGTAGAGCTACTTCTAAAGCTAATGTAGTAGGAGCTTCATTTGGACGTTCAATTGCTACAGTTAGTGCGTTATAAATGTCTGGTAAGTGGCCGTTGTCAAACTTAACGTCAACAACCGGACCCATTACTTGTAGTACTTGTCCTTTGTTCACTACTGTTCCCTCCTGTCTTACTTACTATCCTAACTATTCTAGAGCCGCTGCGCCGCCGACAATTTCCGTAATTTCTTGCGTAATTGCTGCTTGACGTGCACGGTTATATACTAATGTTAAATTGTTAATTAATTCGGATGCGTTGTCTGTCGCACTCTTCATGGCAGACATACGAGCAGCATGTTCACTTGCTTTTCCGTCGAGTAATGCACCAAAAATTAGGCTTTCCGCATATTGAGGAAGTAACACTTCTAGAATTGCATCCGCATTCGGTTCAAATTCATAAGAAGCAGTTGTACCCATTTCTACTGCAATATCCGTAAGTGGCAGTACCTTTTTCTCTGTAACCTCTTGAGAAATGGCACTGACAAAGTGGTTGTAGTACATATAAAGTTCATCATATGTTCCATCCGTGAACATACCAACAGCTTTTCGCGCTACTTCTTTAATATCGGAGAAAGCTGGTTGGTCTGGTAACCCTACTACTGATCCGATTACGTTCGAACCACGTTTTACAAAGAAATCGCGCCCCATACGACCGATTGAAAAAATCACATACTCATCTTTTGAAGAATGTCTTTCAGCGATTGCATTAGAAACAGCACGGATAATGTTACTGTTGTATGCACCTGCTAATCCACGATCTGCAGTAATGACAAGATATGCCGTCTTTTTCACTGGACGAGACGTTAACATTGGATGACTTGCATCACTAGTCCCGTTAGCGATAGACGCTACTACCTCTTGAATTTTCCCCATGTAAGGAACATATGCTTTCGCATTTTCCTCCGCACGGTTCAGTTTAGAAGCAGAAACCATTTGCATGGCTCTCGTAATTTGGCTTGTTTTCTTAGTAGACGTAATTCTGCCTTTTATGTCGCGTAATGATGCCACTGGTATTTCACCACCTTATCGTTTTTTTTCACTTAGACTTGAGAATTATTCAGATTTTGCGAAAGTCTTTTTAAATGCAGCTAGTGCATTGCTTAAGTCTTCATCTGAAGGAAGATCTTTAGTCGTACGAATATGATCTAAAACGTTTGTGTGGTTTGTATCTAACCAGCTGTAAAGCTCTGCTTCAAAACGAGTAACATCTTTTACTGGAATATCATCTAAATGGCCACGAGTTAGAGCATATAAAATGACAACTTGTTTTTCCACTTTAATTGGGTTGTTCAAGTCTTGTTTTAATACCTCTACTGTACGTACACCACGGTTAAGTTTTGCTTGAGTCGCTGGGTCAAGATCTGAACCAAATTGAGAGAATGCTTCAAGCTCACGGAATGCAGCTAAGTCAAGACGTAGTGTACCCGCAACTTTTCTCATTGCCTTAATTTGAGCTGAACCACCTACACGAGATACTGATAGACCAGCGTTGATTGCTGGACGTACGCCCGAGAAGAATAGATCAGATTGTAAGAATATTTGACCATCAGTGATAGAAATTACGTTCGTTGGAATATAAGCGGAGATATCTCCAGCTTGTGTCTCAACGAATGGTAATGCAGTGATAGAACCTGCACCAAGTGTTTCATTCAACTTCGCTGCACGCTCAAGTAAGCGGCTGTGTAAGTAGAATACGTCCCCTGGATATGCTTCACGACCTGGAGGACGACGAAGTAGTAATGAAAGCTCACGGTATGCAGCAGCTTGTTTTGATAAATCATCATAAACAACTAATACGTGCTTTCCTTCAAACATGAACTCTTCAGCCATTGTTACACCAGCATAAGGAGCTAGGTATAGTAATGGAGCAGGAGCAGATGCAGAAGCTGTTACTACGATTGTGTAGTCTAGAGCACCTTTTTTACGAAGTGTTTCAACTACGTTACGTACTGTAGATTCCTTTTGTCCAATTGCTACGTAGATACAAATCATATCTTGGTCAGCTTGGTTAAGGATTGTATCAATCGCTACAGATGTTTTACCTGTTTGACGGTCACCGATGATTAACTCACGTTGTCCACGTCCGATTGGTACAAGAGCGTCAATCGCTTTAATCCCAGTTTGAAGTGGCTCATGTACTGATTTACGTGCCATTACTCCTTGTGCTGGGCTTTCGATTGGACGAGTTTTAGTAGTTGCGATAGGACCTTGTCCATCAACTGGTTGGCCAAGTGGATTGACTACGCGTCCAATCAATTCTTTACCAACTGGTACTTCCATAATACGGCCAGTTCGACGTACTTCATCGCCTTCTTTGATGTCTGTATATGGTCCAAGGATAACGATACCAACGTTGTTCGCTTCCAAGTTTTGTGCCATACCTAGTACACCAGTAGAGAATTCTAATAATTCTCCAGCCATGACGTTGTCGAGGCCATGAGCACGAGCGATACCGTCCCCAATAGTGATTACCGTACCTACGTCGCTTACTTTCATCTCAGATTCATAGTTCTCAATCTGCTGTTTAATCAAGACACTGATTTCTTCAGCTTTGATGCTCATGTATGTCACCTCTCATAATTCATAGTATTAACCGATCAGATTACGTTTTAAGCGCTCAAGCTTCGTGCTTAAAGTGCTATCGTAAATGCGGTTTCCGATTTGAACACGCATTCCACCGATTAGGGATGGATCTACAATATTGTGTATACGTAAGGATTGTTTTCCTACATTTTTAGCAAATGAAGCAGATACGCTTGCACGTTCTTCTTCTGTTAGCTCACGAGTTGTATATACTTTCGCATCCGCAACACCTTGTGCTTCGTTAGAAAGGTCCATAAACTCCGAGATAATGTTTGATACTTCATCCAATCGTTTCTTGTCAATTAACACTAATAATGTATTGACCACCATTGGATTTGCACTCGCGAAAACTTCACGAATTAAAGCTTTTTTCTTGTCTAGAGAGAACTTAGGAGATGTGAAAATATTTTTCAAATCTTTATTTCCATTCCAGACAACATTCAGCTCACGTAAGTCGTTTTCTACTGCATGCAATTCATTCTTTTGTTGAGCTAGCTCAAATAATGCGATGGCATAACGTTTTGCTACAGTTGAATTGCTCACTTAACTTCCCCTGCCTTCGCAATCGTAGCCTGGATCAAAGCACGATTATCTTCTTCCGATACTTCTTTCTCAAGAACTTTCGCTGCTGCAAGTACAGAAAGTGAAACGACTTCTTCTCGTACCGCTGCAATCGCTCTTTCTTTTTCAGTATCGATTTCACGAATAGCAGATTCTTTCATGCGCACAGCTTCTGCACGAGCAGTAGAAATAATTTCTTCTCGTGATGCTTCGCCTTGCTTCTTTGCATTTTCTACAATCGCCAATGCTTCTGTACGTGCTTCTTTTAATAAGTCACGTTGTTCTTCTAGTAAACGCTGTGATTCTTGGCGGCTAGATTCTGCTGCTTCGATTTCACTTGCGATCAATTCTTCACGTTGAGTCATGATTCCCATAAGTGGACCCCATGCCACTTTTTTCAGAAGAATCATAAGTAGGATGAAGAAGAATAATGTAGCTAGTATGTCCCATACGTTTAATCCGTTATGCGAACTACCAGCTTGAAGTACGAGGTATTCAAAAGACACGATTGTTTCACTCCTTTCAAACGCTAATAAGAGATCTTTCTTCTATAAGGTAAACTTTGAGTTTATTTTCTAATTCATAATGGTTTTCATAAAGAGAATGGCGGATTTTAGGTTCCGCCATTATAGACTTTGTTTATTGATTATGAGTTTAATGTAATGAACGCGATAACTACTGCGATAATCGGCACGGCTTCAACTAATGCTACCCCGATGAACATTACTGTTTGAAGAGCTCCACGAGCTTCTGGTTGACGAGCGATACCTTCTACTGTTTTAGAAACGATAAGACCGTTCCCGATACCTGCACCAAGTGCACCTAAACCAACTGCGATAGCTGCTGCTAAAAGACCAATTGAACCTGACATTGTTTAATTTCCTCCTTGGAATGTTGTTTTATTTTTTTCTGCCTAGTTTCCTAAACAGTTATATTAATGGTCTGACGACACTTTATGTGACATATAAACCATTGTTAACATAACGAAAATGAATGCTTGGATACCACCGACGAAGATGGAGAAACCTTGCCAAGCCATAGCTGGAATAATTGCTCCAATGAAGCCCATTACTCCTGATGTTGCAAGTCCTGCAAGTAGTCCTAATAGAACTTCTCCTGCATAGATGTTTCCGTAAAGACGAAGACCGAGTGTCAACGTATTTGCGAATTCCTCAATAATTTTTAATGGGAACAAAAATGGAAGAGGTCTGAAATAATCTTTCCCATATTCCTTGATACCCTTCATTTTTACACCGTAGTAATGAGTCAATACGATAATCATTACTGCAAGTGTCATAGCAACTGTTGGATCTGCTGTTGGCGACTTCCACCATAGCACTCCATCATACGAAATCGAAAACGGAAGACCTAATAAGTTCGCAACCGCGATAAACATAAGTAAAGTAATCCCTAGAATATGGAATCTTCCGCCAGTCTTCCAGTCGAAGTTACTTTTGATAATACCTTTCACGAAGTCCATTATCCACTCCATGAAATTTTGCATACCAGTTGGTTTAAGCTTCAGACTTCTTGTTGCAAAGAATGCAATTAAGAAAACAATTAGGGATGTTATAAATAGCATTAAGATATTTGACCAGTTCCCTGTCATGCCCCAAAGCACAAATTCTGGATTTTCGTGTCCCACGATTCTTTCACCTCTCTTTCACATACTCATGGCTGATTTCTTGCATGAAACAATAATCGCTCTACTAATAGTAGAACATAGGGAATCATTAATCCAATAACCGTGCTAATGAGATGGATATTTTCGGGAAATGTAATGGCAAGCGCAACTGCTGCAACACCCGATGCAAATCGAAGGGGGGTGCCTAATCGAGCTCGTCCTTCTCCACTTTCCATCGCACGATCAAATTTAACCATTCTACGGACAAGTATCCAGAAATTATACAGACCAAATATAGAACCGATTGCTAATCCTGCAAAAATTGTAGGATAAGGGGTAAATGCCCAGCCTAGCACACATGCCGAGAGCAAAAAATATATGTACTTTTTCTGCCTCGTAAAAATACGTTGCATTTCTAACATTGATCTTTAATCTCCTGAATCATATTTTCGAATGGTAGTAATAAGTGCTAGTACACCAATCGCTAGACCGGCTAACAGACAAATTACCAAAAAGACTGGAGCGGTATCATATCGACGGTCCATCCACATTCCTGCGTATATACCAATCAATACTGAACCAACAAGCTGTGAGAGAATCGCTGAATATATCGCTATCCCTTGTAACGGACGTCTTATTTGACGCATAAAAGTATCCTCACATTTTTTCCTTTAAAAGTAAAAACTGTGAATCTAGTAGAAAGTTGATACATCAAGTGTTTCAAGCATGAAACCCCTATCATGATTATCCTTTGTAAGCATACAATAGGGGCTATTTGATGTCAATTGCTACAAGTGAAAAACTTCACTCAAAGAAGATTTTTGACATTTTATCGACAAATTTACAATCTTACTTTTTACCTAGATAGTTTTTGAGTGATTCAACAATTCTTTTAGATGCTTTTCCATCTCCATACGGGTTACTAGCCTGAGACATTTTTTCATAATCTTCCTTATTAGAAAGCAATTCGTTTGCCAATTGGAAGATGGTTTCTTCTTCCACTCCCGCAAGCTTTAATGTTCCAGCATCTATTCCTTCTGGTCTTTCTGTAGTATCTCTTAACACAAGTACTGGCTTTCCTAAAGAAGGTGCTTCCTCCTGTACCCCGCCCGAGTCAGTCAAGATAATATGTGAACGCGCTGCAAAGTTATGGAAGTCCAACACTTCTAAGGGTTCTATTAAATGAATTCTTTCATTTTTGCCAAGAACCTCGTTAGCTATTTCTCTTACAGCTGGATTCATATGAACTGGATATACTACCTGTACATCATCATGTAATTCTAATAGACGGTTAATAGCGCGGAACATATTACGCATCGGTTCCCCAATATTTTCTCTTCTATGTGCGGTTAATAAAATGATTCTACTACCAGTCAGTTTGTCCAAAATCGGATGTGTATAATCTTCTTTCACAGTTGTTTGCAGGGCATCAATTGCAGTATTTCCAGTAACGACAATGGATTCTGCTTTTTTATTCTCTGAAAGTAGATTTTCTCTTGATTTTTCCGTTGGTGCAAAGTGAATATCTGCCATAACTCCTGTCAGCTGACGATTCATCTCTTCTGGGAATGGAGAATATTTATTCCAAGTTCTTAACCCTGCTTCCACATGACCAATGGCAATTTGGTTATAGAATGCTGCCAAACTTGCCACAAAAGTTGTAGAGGTATCTCCGTGTACCAATACGATGTCTGGCTTTGCTTCTTTCATTACCGCATCCAAGCCTTCTAGTGCACGAGTTGTAATATCCACTAGTGTTTGACGGCTTTTCATCATATTTAAATCATAATCCGGTGTTATTTGAAAAGTATCTAACACTTGATCAAGCATTTCACGATGCTGTGCTGTTACTGTCACAATAGATTTTATCTCTTGATGCTTTTGAAGCTCAAGGACAAGCGGTGCCATCTTAATAGCTTCTGGTCTCGTCCCAAATATGGTCATTACTTTCCATTTTGTCATGTAAAACCGCTCCTTTTATTTCGTTCCGAATAAACGGTCCCCTGCATCTCCTAAACCTGGCACGATATAACCGTGGTCGTTTAGCTTTTCATCTAATGCAGCAATATAAATATCTACATCTGGATGTGCTTCTTGAAGTGCTTTTACTCCTTCTGGAGCAGCAATTAGACACATAAATTTGATACTTACAGCGCCGCGCTTTTTCAACGAGTTGACTGCTTCAATTGCAGAACCACCTGTTGCAAGCATTGGATCCACAAGGATGAAATCACGCTCTGCTACATCAGCAGGAAGCTTTACGTAGTATTCTACAGGAAGCAACGTTTCTGGATCACGGTAGAGTCCGATATGACCAACTTTAGCAGCTGGAATCAGCTTCAAGATACCATCAATCATTCCTATACCAGCACGCAGAATCGGTACAATACCAAGCTTCTTACCAGCCAACACTTTAGAGGTTGTTTTTTGGACAGGTGTTTCCACCTCAGTATCCTCTAGAGGCATATCTCGTGTAATTTCAAAGGCCATTAAAGAAGCTACCTCATCAACTAGCTCACGAAATTCCTTTGTCCCAGTGTTAACGTCACGAATGTATGTAAGTTTGTGTTGGATTAGTGGGTGATCAAATACGTATACTTTTGTCATTCGGCATATCTCCTCTATTATATATTTTGTTTCAATCTTATAAATTATAGCAAACAATCTATGCTACATTCTACAAATGTCTCGATTTTAATATTTCGTCAATTTTATTTCATACAAAAGAAATAGATGTAACAATCTATTGGTTGGAGTTCTCGCTAATATAGTGTGCTCTTTTTTGTTACTATGTATTCTTTCGGATAGGACTGAATGGAGGTTGACTCTTTATCGGTTTCTTATTCCTTGTGGTCTTCGTAGAAATACTTACGGTTTGGAGGCGGATGCTTTCTACGAGGTTCTAGTTACTTGCTGTTGCTAGTTTGTTACTTGCGATTCCGGTGACTTTACTTGCGGTCGTCCACTTATTTTCCAGCAGATTTCCATTACTTGCGGTCTTCATAGAAATACTTGCGGTTCAGCAGTCGTTACTTGCTATTAGGTACTGGTTACTTGCGATTGCTCGCTTGTTACTTGCGATTTCGGTGACTTTACTTGCGGTTGTCCACTTTTTCCCCAGTGATTTTCCATTACTTGCGGTCTTAGTAGAAATACTTGCGGTTTAGCGGCAAATACTTACTATGAGCTGCTCGTTATCTGCGAAACCGATGACTTTACTTGCGATCGCTCACTTTTTTCCAGTAGATTTCCATTACTTGCGGTTTTCATAGAAATACTTGCGGTTCGCATGTCGTTACTTGCGATTAGGTACAAGTTACTTGCGGTTGCTCGTTTCTTACTTGCGATTTCGGTGACTTTACTTGCAGTTGTCCACTTATTTTCCAGCGATTTTCCATTACTTGCGGTCTTCATAGAAATACTTGCGGTTCAGCAGTCGTTACTTGCGATTAGGTACAAGTTACTTGCGGTTGCTCGTTTGTTACTTGCGATTTAGGTGACTTTACTTGCGGTTGTCCACTTTTTCCCAGTGATTTTCCATTACATGCGGTCGGCACTCTTTTGTTACTTGCGATTCCGGCGACTTTACTTGCAGCTCGCTTTTTACAGGTCTCAGGAATTCAAAAAAGGAGCTGATTCTATCAGCTCCTTTGACTATATTAACTATATAAAGGGAATCTTTCTGTTAAAGCTTGTACTCTAGCTTTTGATTCTTCTAGTACACTAGCATCCTCATGATTTTTAAGTAGCTTCGCTATAATAGAAGCAATTTCTTTCATTTCTTCTTCTTTGAAGCCACGAGATGTTACTGCAGGTGTTCCTACTCGAACTCCTGAAGTGATGAATGGGCTAGAAGTATCGAATGGAATTGTGTTTTTATTCGCTGTAATTCCTACTTCGTCTAGTACATGCTCGGCAACTTTACCAGTTAAGCCTAATACAGAAACATCTAATAGCATTACATGATTGTCTGTGCCGCCAGAAACGATTCGGATTCCTTCAGCTGTTAAACTATCAGCTAAGGTTTTTGCATTTGCCACAACCTGTGCTTGATACTCTTTAAATTCTGGTTGAAGTGCTTCTCCGAAAGCCACTGCCTTCGCAGCTATTACATGCATTAGAGGACCACCTTGAATACCAGGGAAAATTGTTTTATCAATTTTTTTAGCGAATTCTTCTGTTGTTAAGATTAATCCGCCACGCGGTCCACGAAGTGTTTTGTGAGTAGTAGAAGTTACAAAGTGTGCATGCGGAACTGGATTTGGATGAAGACCAGCAGCTACAAGACCTGCGATATGAGCCATATCTACGAATAAATAAGCTCCAATCTCATCAGCAATCGCACGGAACTTTTCAAAATCAATTATACGAGAGTAGGCACTAGCTCCTGCTACAATCATTTTAGGCTTATGTTCAAGTGCAATAGAACGTACTTCTTCGTAATCAATCATTTCCGTTTCTTTATTTACACCATACTCGATGAAATTATATTGAATACCGCTAAAGTTGACAGGAGAACCATGTGTTAAATGCCCACCGTGAGAAAGGTTCATCCCTAGAATTGTATCGCCAGGCTGTAAAGCAGTCATGTAGACAGCCATGTTAGCTTGTGAGCCAGAGTGTGGTTGAACGTTCGCATGCTCTGCTCCAAAGATTTCCTTCAAGCGATCGCGAGCGATATCTTCAACTACATCTACGTGTTCACATCCGCCATAATAGCGTTTACCAGGATAGCCCTCTGCATACTTGTTCGTTAATACAGAGCCTTGCGCTTCCATAACTGCCTCTGAAACAAAGTTTTCGGATGCGATTAATTCGATATTCGCTTGTTGACGTTTTTTCTCTGCTAACATTGCCTCATAGACTGCTTGGTCTTGCTTTTCAATCGTTTTCACTTTCAGTTCCTCCTCCAATATCATCCGTAAAATGCACGTGCTCCACCTATTAGTTTTGGTCGGGTAGTTGCAAGGGTTACAATTGCTTCTCCGACGTGCTTAATAGATGCTCTTATAGGCACTACAACAGGTTGCAGCTGCATTCCAATCATTGTTTGCCCAATATCGATCCCTGCTCTCGCTTGTACTTGCTCCACTACAACAGGGTTCTCCAGCTGAGTATAAGCATAGGCAGACATCGATCCGCCAGCACCAGCAATTGGTATAACCGAAACTTCTGGAAGCCTAAAAAACTGCTGAGCCCTTCTTTCCATCGTAACAGCCCGATTAATATGCTCACAGCCTTGGAAAGCCAAGTGGATTTTATGCCGGTCTGCAAATTCCTTTAAGGGACCGAATAAAAACTCAGCAACCTCTATGCCTCCAGCAGTTCCTATTCTTTTCCCTATTACTTCAGAGGTTGAACAGCCGACGACAAAGAGATCATTCTCTTTAAAGTCTACTTGCTGCTCCATTTCCAGGAGGAGCTGTTCCAATTGTTGTTTCCACAAATTGTTTGCTTCCATCTGAAAAACCCCTCTACATAGTTTACTTATTTTCTAAAGAAGTTATTTTTTCGATTCGGCGAGCATGACGTCCACCTTCAAAATCCTGAGCCAGCCAAGTAGCAACAATCTCTCTAGCTAAGCCTGCTCCTATTACTCGTTCACCCATCGCTAAAACGTTTGAGTCATTATGGCATCTAGTTGCCTTCGCTGAAAACACATCATGAACTAGCGCACAACGGATACCTTTAACCTTGTTTGCTGCAATGGACATACCAATGCCTGTCCCACAGATTAAAATACCTCGGTCAAATTCACCGCTCACTACTCCGTCTGTAACAGGTGTTGCGTAATCTGGATAATCAACAGAATCATCATTTACAGGACCAAAATCCTTATAGGATAGTCCAAGTTCTTCAAGCTGCTGAATAATTTCCTTGCGAAGATTGTTGCCTCCGTGATCAGAAGAAATTGCAATTTTCAACTTGTTCCCTCTTTTCTGTTTTGTACTCGAACCCATCATATCATTTTTTTCACTAAAAAAATATATCATTACTTAAAAGGCATCACAATTATTCTGTAGGAAAATATATCCAGAATATAATAGGCTAGTTAGCATTCCCTTTAAATTATTATCTTTACTTTAACATTAGGTTTGCTGAGCACAGCGAAGAGACTCTATCTCACCAATTGCGTCGTTACCCAGTTAACAATGCTTGGTTAAACTTGATTTCACTATTTTTCTCCTCGCGGAATGAGCGCAGCGAAGAAGAAAGCTGAAACTTGCCCACGAAAAGCGTTCACCGGAATGAAGATACACGATAAAAAGCGAGTATGTGAAAGATTCTCACATACTCGCTCCATATATTATTTATTTTACTTTCACAGAAGAACGGTCGAATTGGGAAATAACTTTAAATAATTCCTCTGATTGGGTTTTTAGATCCTCAGATAACACATCAATTTGCTCAATAGATCTTGCTTGCTCGTCCGTGGCACTTCTAACCTCTTCAGCTCCGGCAGAGGTTTCTTCTGCTATAGCTGCAACGTCTTGAGACTGGCGGGCAGTAGATTCTATGTTTGTTAGTTGTCTTTCTACTAATGAGGAAATTTCTACTACAGATTCTGCCATTTCATGAATCTGATTGGACATGCCTTCTACCGCTGCATTTGTTTCGGAAACTCGTTTTGCTTCCCCTACCGCAAAGCTCACTTGACTTGTCATTTGTTGTACCACAGTCTGAACATCATTTTGAATAGCAAGGATTAATGCAGATATCCCTTGCACTGCCTTTGCACTTTCATCCGCTAGTTTCCTTACCTCTTCCGCTACAACGGCAAAGCCTTTACCATGCTCCCCTGCTCTCGCAGCCTCTATGGATGCATTTAACGCAAGGAGATTAGTCTGTGCAGCGATATCTCCAACAAGCTGAATGATGCTCTCTACCTTCCCTGCATTCTCTTCCAGCTGATGAATATTTCCTAATGCGGATTCATTTCCAGCAGCAATTTTTTGGATTCCATTTACTAATGAATGGATGACTTCCGTTGTTTGAGATAAACCCGCAATCATCTCTTTGGATTGTACAGATGATTTTTCTGCATGTCTGTTAACCTCTGAAGCTAGAACTCTAACATCCTCTACAGCTTCGGCAGTTTCCTGCACAGCAATCGCTGACTGCTCTGCCCCCTCCGATATTTGAGCAATTGTTGAAGCAATCGCCTCTGCCTGATCTGAAGCAACGGAGGATTCAACAGAGAGCTTTTGTACTATATTATTTGTTTTATCAAAGTTTTCTTCAATTCCCTGAACCATTTCTCGAAGGTTCTCCAGCATAGATTGAAAGGCTACTGCTACCGAATGAATTTCATCCTTCGATTTCGGAACCTCTACATCAACACCAATTTTCCCTTCAGAGGCAAGATTAGCTACTTTTTCTAAGTTGAATAAAGGCCTAATGATTAGTCCACTGAATATATAAGCTAACAGCCCGGACCAGAAAATACCTAAAGTATATGTAAGAATTTCAAACTGCACGGGCCCAAGTGAAAAGTTTGGCCACAGAGATTGGATATATGGCTGGACATAATTGATAAATAATGCGCTTGTTGAGTACGTTATTAGAGCTAAAATCGTTACAAATAGCACAATTTTCTTTTGGAGACCAAATGTGTGCTTCTTCTTTTTTTCTTTCATCCCTATTCCTCCTGTAGCTTCTTCACCAGCTCATCCGTTAGAGTTTTCAGTTCCTCATAGGTCTGTTCATAAATAAGGTAATTTCCTCCATATGGATCAGACACATCTTCTATATCGTCTGGTGTAACAAACTCTTTATACATATATATTTTAGATATTGCCTCTGGGAATGAAAGAATAAGCGCATGCTTATGGGAGTTTGTCATCGTTAAAATAAGGTCTGCCCAGTCTATCAAGGATTTTGTCACTGTCTTAGCTCTATGTGAAAAAGGCACTCCTGCTTTTTCTAGTGCTAATTGACTATTATTAGACATTCCGGCTCCCTCTGCACCATAGATACCTGCAGAACGAACATCAATTCCTTCGATTTTTCTCGCTTTAAGTATTGCTTCAGCCATAGGACTTCTACAAGTATTTCCAGTACATACAAACAATATATTCATTCAAATCATTCCTTCTCTATAGTATATATTAAGCAGCATTTAATTTGGTGAAAAATATTAAATATTTTGCAAAGTAGCTAGTCCCATTAGCAAGAGGACCAAGCCTGCTAGTTTTGTAATAATACTTCTATCCATAACCGTATTTTTATAAATTACCTTTTGTGCAAATATTACTGCTATAAAGGAGAATATTCCAGAACTCGATATAAATAGCAGCTTATTTATCTCTAGCATACCAAATGAGATACTCACTGAAAAGGAGTCTATGCTTGCAGCTACCGCAAGCAAGTATGGTGGCATGAGTGGCTTAGCGGTCGGAGATTTACTTACTAGCATTTGTAGACCTACTAACGACAACAGAACACCAGATAAATAAGGGCTCGCATGCTGCAAGTAATTCTGAACCATGACACCGGCATAATAACCGATTAACGGAAAAAGCATATGAAGGGAAGCTACCCAAAGAGCCAAGGTTAACACTTGTTTTTTATATGATACAAGAGAAAATAATATTAGAACATCGACCGACATCAACAACCCTGCTAAAATTTCACGCCACAAAAAAATCTCCCCCATCTAATTGCATAATTAAATGTATGCAAAGTAGAAGGAGAGAATAACGCTTATCCTTATTTTCTATTCATAGCGTTTAAAATATTTTACTCTAAATCAAACCAGTTCCCATTTGCCGCCTTTTCTAGACGATTCATAATGGCTCTTCCGATTCCCTTTTTAGGAAAAACAGGAATGAGCACTACATCAACGTTTGTCTGATCACAGGATCTTAATGCTTCGTATAATAGTTGAGCGGCCTCCTCTAGATGCGAATCCCCTAAGGTAAAAAAATCATCTGCCTCTTGGCTAGCATATTGGTTCCCAGCAATTAATGCGACCTTCTTATTTTCCCTATGTATCAGATCTATCGCCTTTCTTACTTTTTCCTGAGAATCTTCTATTAGAAATACGGGAGCATCTGGTGCATAGTGCGCATATTTCATCCCCGGAGCTTTTGGTGCTTCTGCTGAATCTGTTGGTTTTGCTTCATTCACCAGTCCTATTACATTCTCTAACATTTCTTTCGTAACTCCGCCTGGACGTAAAATAGTAGGTATTTCAGAAGTAAAATCAACAACTGTAGACTCTAGTCCTAGCCCTGTTGTGCCACCATCCAGTATTAAAGGAATTTTCCCCTCTAAATCATGGAAAACGTGAGCTGCTTTTGTCGGGCTAGGCTTTCCGCTTTTATTGGCGCTTGGAGCAGCAACCGGCTGTTTTAATTGGCGTAAAAGCTCTAATGCTACTGAATGATCAGGCATTCTTACTCCTACTGAGTTTAGACCAGCACTTACATTCTCTGCTAGCACTCCAGTCTTTAATGGTAATATTAGCGTCAATGCTCCTGGCCAGAAAGCGTCCATGCAAGCTTTGGCAGAATACGGGACATATTCAATAAATTCTTCCAGGTTATTAGGCTCACCTATATGCACAATGAGCGGATTATCCTGTGGTCTTCCTTTTGCTTCAAATATCTTCGCAACTGCCTGTGTGTTTGTAGCAATAGCCCCAAGACCATAAACAGTTTCTGTAGGGAATGCTACTACATCTCCCGCCTGCAAGTATTCCACAGCCTGTTTATAACCTGATTGTTCTGTGGATAACTTATCCACATGAATTATTTTTGTCATTTAGCATTTTTTCTCCTTTCTTCCTTAGTTATCCACAAAATGTGTATAACTATTGGTGAATTGTGGGTAACTATGTGGAAAACTTTTTCTTTACCCATTCCCAAACCCAAAATTTTGGTTTCTCTTCTTTTACCTCTTCTTTATAGCAGACCTTTGGAAATAATGCGCACCACCAATTGTCTC
Source organism: uncultured Psychrobacillus sp. (assembly GCA_934234185.1). GTDB lineage: Bacteria > Bacillota > Bacilli > Bacillales_A > Planococcaceae > Psychrobacillus. Next base: position 19,010 of record CAKQHO010000033.1, read on the forward strand.
CTCTAGCTTTTCCAATAGAAATAACAATCGATTCTACATTCGTCTGAGGTAGGATTCCTCCTTGCCATTCTTTTGGCGGGAAAAGAGCTTGGCCTTGTGATATGGTAATCTGTTCATTGTAGGTTTCTGAAAGTGTTTCCACCGTTTTTTCAAGCTCTTTCATCGTTTCTTCTGCATTTGTATAATAGTTTGCTAGAATAGGAGCAATTATCTCCTTTACTTCCATTTTCACTTGTTGATCATAGGCTGTGTTGCTATTACCAATCAAACGAATACGAGTTCCATCTGCTTGATCCGTTCCCTGGAATAAAAGAAATAAAACCATTTGAATTACTAGAAGTGTCCAAACGAATAATATAACCGCGTCTACTTTTTGTCCAATAGATGTTGCTCTCTTTATCTCGTAATCTGGTAACATGTAACATTCCTCCCTTAGGAACATTGTTACCAATAGATTCATAAGTTATTCAACTATTGTACAAAAAACAAAACGATTTTTTCCGTTAATATCCTTCACTACCTCCACTTTCCCTTGCGGAAAAGCTTTTTGTAGCATTTCCGCTACTGCTGGTCCCTGTAAATACCCTATCTCAAAGCCGATGAAGCCCGGTGTGTTCATTAGCTTCGGCAGACCTTCTGCCATCCTTCTATATAGCTGAAGTCCATCTTCCTCTGCAAACAAGGCTAAATGGGGCTCATAATCAATAACTGTATCAGATAAATCCTCTGCTTCTGCGTGCGCGATATACGGAGGATTGGATAGTACTACATCCCATTTTTCATTTGAAATAGGCTCTAAAAGGTTACCCTCTTTAAAGGTTACCTCTACGCTATGAAGCTTTGCATTATTTCTTGCTACCTCTAACGCATCAGCTGATATATCTGTAGCAGTAACGTTTGCCTGAGGGATTTCGTGCTTTATCGTTAAAGCGATAGCACCGCTGCCTGTCCCGATATCTACTATAGAAATAGGACGATCAGCAAATAAGCTTGCTACTCTTTTTTTCGTTTCCTCAATTAACTCTTCTGTTTCCGGACGTGGAATTAACACATGCTCGTTCACTAAAAAATCTTTGCCATAAAAGGATTCCTGACCAATGATATATTGATAGGGCCTTCCGGTAATATGCTCCTCCACATATCTCCAAAAAGTTTCAAAGTCGTCTGTGGATATCTCCTCATACATAGCAAGTGTGAGCTGTGAATAACTTTTTCCCAGGACATGTTGCAGTAAGAAGCGGGCTACTCCTTTTTCTCGATTATTCTCCTCTAAAAAAGAAGAAGCCCGGGTTAGGGCCTCATAAATTGTCTTAGACATTGGTATCATTCATTCTTTCTAGTTTATCCGCTTGATCAGCTAGTATTAATGCATCTACCACATCGTCTAGCTTACCTTCTAGAATTTGATCAAGCTTTTGAATCGTCAGACCAATTCGATGATCTGTCACACGATTTTGTGGATAATTGTACGTACGTATACGCTCAGAGCGATCTCCTGTACCAACTGCCGATTTACGAACTGCATCATATTCCGCTTGTGCCTCTTGACGGAATTTATCTGCAACACGGGCACGTAGTATTTTCATCGCTTTTTCACGGTTTTTAATTTGTGATTTTTCATCCTGCATAGACACAGTTATCCCTGTCGGTAAATGTGTCATACGAACAGCAGACATAGTTGTATTTACAGACTGTCCACCGGCACCAGAAGATGCAAAGGTATCTACTCGAACTTCTTTTTCATGGATTTCTACGTCTACCTCTTCAGCTTCTGGAAGCACAGCTACAGTTGCTGTTGAAGTATGGATACGCCCGCCTGATTCTGTTTCTGGAACACGCTGCACGCGGTGAGCTCCATTTTCGTATTTCATTTTAGAGAATGCATTGGCACCATTTATCATAAAGATGATCTCTTTAAATCCACCAAGACCTGTAGGTGATGATTCCATCACATCAACTTTCCAGTTTTGTGTTTCGGCATAGCGACTGTACATACGGAACAAATTCCCTGCAAACAGCGCAGCCTCATCTCCACCTGCTGCCCCACGAATTTCCATAATAACGTTTTTGTCATCATTTGGATCCTTTGGAATTAAAAGCACACGCAAGCGTTCTTCTAGCTCTGTAATTTGGCCCTCTAAATCATTGACCTCCTCCTTCACCATGTCACGCATGTCTGCATCTAATTTTTCCTCTAGCATTTGCTTAGCTTCTTGATACTGCTGTTTAACATCCTTATACTCACGATAAGCATCTACTGTTCCTTGAAGGTCAGACTGCTCCTTCGAATATTGCCTAAGCTTTTTTGTGTCATTCACCACATCAGGGTCACTTAGCAATTCGTTTAATTTATCATAACGATCTTCTACCGACTGTAATCGATCAAACATCGAGCTCACCTCGTTCTTTTTAAATGTTTACTAGCTATTAATTATAAAGAAAAAGTAACCAATCTGCTACTTTTTGTGAAAAGGATTAGATTCAGTAAACCGGTAATCCGCTACTTCACTTGTATGTGAGAATGGCCTCACCTTAAAGTGGCGGGTTAGCGTGGCATTTACGACAAACTGGATAATATGAGTCGTTGCCGCCAATTTGGATTTGTTCACCTGTGTAAATTGGTTTACCAGATCCATCCACTCGTAGGTTCATGATGGCCTTCCGGTGACAGAACCAGCAAATGGTTTTCATTTCTTCTATTTTGTCCGCGTAGATTAGCATATACTTACTGCCTTCGAACATTTCGTTTTGGAAATCGTTTTTTAGACCAAATCCCATTACCGGGATATCTAGCTCGTCTACAATACGAGTTAGCTGCAGAACATGTTCTTTTTTTAAAAATTGCACTTCATCTATTAAAACGCAATATGGTTTTGGGTCGTATTCTTTTACCATATCAAATAAGTTCGTATCGTCAAATATAGCAATTGCTTTTCTTTTTAGCCCAATCCTGCTAGAAATATATCCCATTTCGTCACGGTCATCTATTCCTGGAGTGAAGATTAGGACTGGCTTATTTTGTTCTTCATAGTTATGTGCTACTTTAAGGATTTCAATTGATTTTCCGCTATTCATTGCACCATGCTTATAAAATAATTGAGCCATTGTATATCCCCTTAACTATATGTATTTGATATCCATCTATTAGCATTAGCTGCTTTCAACAAAAATACCTGCAAAGCACCAGGTGCCTTACAGGTATTTTGCTTTTATTATTCTTTAATTCCGTATTTTTTGTTGAAGCGATCAACACGGCCATCCGCAGCTGCGAATTTTTGGCGCCCAGTGTAGAATGGGTGACAGTCGTTACAGAACTCGACTTTAATGTCCGATTTTACAGAACCAGTTGTGAAAGAGTTTCCACAAGAACAAGTTACTGTTGCTTCTTTGTAATCTGGATGAATTCCTGCTTTCATCATTATCTCTCCTCTCGCCCTGAACCATCTGGAACAGAGTTGGTTATGAAACTGATACCTTACACGACCCGTGTTACTGTCAATCGTATATGTAGCAGAAATATGTGAACTCACATTGAACATAATAACATGTCTTACATATATATTCAAGCAGTTGATTTGGAAAAATTATAAGGACACTTTTCCATTTCGATGAGCTTTCATTTCTTCCGTAAGCTGCTCAAAAAAACCTTCATTCGTCTTGGACTGACGTAATTTACGTAAAAAGCGCTCGGCAAAGTCTTGTGAATCAGAGAATGTTTTACGGATTGCCCAAAGCTTATCAAGCTGTTCCTTTGGAATTAAAAGCTCTTCCTTACGAGTACCAGAGCGACGAATATCAATCGCCGGGAAGATACGGCGTTCCGCTAGGCTACGATCTAAATGAAGCTCTAGGTTCCCCGTTCCTTTGAATTCCTCATAGATTACTTCATCCATACGTGAACCTGTGTCAATTAAAGCTGTCGCTAAAATGGTTAAGCTGCCACCCTCTTCAATATTACGGGCCGCACCAAAAAAGCGCTTCGGACGGTGGAATGCAGCAGGGTCAATCCCCCCTGATAGTGTTCTTCCACTTGGTGGGATTACTAGGTTATAGGCACGCGCTAAACGAGTTATAGAATCCATGAGAATGATGACATCACGCTTATGCTCCACAAGGCGCATTGCTCTTTCTAATACTAGCTCCGCTACTTTCACATGATTTTCTGGAACTTCATCGAAGGTAGAGCTGACTACATCAGCCTTTACAGAACGCTCAATATCCGTAACTTCTTCCGGGCGTTCATCTATCAATAATACAATTAGCTCCGCATTTGGATGGTTTGTTGTAATAGAGTTTGCAATTTCTTTAATTAGTAACGTTTTCCCAGCTTTTGGAGGAGCAACGATTAATCCACGTTGGCCAAATCCGACAGGTGCTACTAAATCCATAATTCTAGTAGAAAGTTTTTCAGGCGCCGTTTCCAGTGTTACATGACGATCTGGATATAAAGGTGTGAGTCCAGGAAAATGAACACGTTCCTTTGCTATTTCTGGGTCTTCCCCATTTACAAGCTCTACATGCAACAGTCCATAATAACGTTCGCTTTCCTTTGGAGGACGTACTTTTCCGGTAACTTTATCACCGTTTCTCAAATCAAATCTTCTAATTTGAGAAGCTGAAATATAGATATCTTCAGAGCTTGGAGAATAGTTTATCGGTCGTAAGAAACCAAAGCCCTCCTGCTGAATAATCTCTAAAACGCCTTCCATGAAGAAAAAGCCTTCCTGCTCTGCACGAGATTTCAATATAGCAAAAATTAATTCCTTTTTTGATAGCTTGCTATAAGCAGCAATCTTATATTTTCTCGCGAGGGCATAAAGCTCTTTAAGCGTCATATTTTCTAATTCATTGATTGTTGTTTGTGTCATCAGCACGCACCACTCTTTTTATTTTATTGTTTACTTTATACGGGTTTGATTGGGTGAAGTTATAGTTAGAGGATACCCGACAGAAATAGTCTGCCGGGTAATCATTGGAAAGTTCACTTTAAAGAACAAGATTTGGTTTTTTGTTCAAGCTATGACGTCCTTCTACAAATCGAATTGTTCCTGATTTTGCACGCATAACTATTGAATGCGTTGAACTGAATGCACCTTTAAATTGCACTCCACGTAAAAGCTCACCATCTGTTACTCCTGTCGCAGCAAAGATTGCATCATCGCCTTTAACGAGGTCTTCCATTCTAAGCACTTTGTTTACATCTAGTCCCATTTTAATACATCTTTCAAGCTCTTCATCACTTTGAGGGAGCAATCTCCCTTGAATTTCTCCACCTAAACATTTTAAACCGACAGCTGAGATTACTCCTTCAGGAGCTCCTCCAGAACCGAATAGAATGTCTACACCAGTTTCATCAAAAGCTGTGTTTATTGCTCCAGCGACATCTCCATCTGTAATTAGTTTAATTCGTGCTCCAGCCGCACGAATCTCATCAATAATCTTTTGATGTCTTGGTCTACCTAAAATAGTAGCAACTAAATCTTCAATGTCTTTGTTTTTAGCACGTGCAACAGCTCGTAAGTTATCAATTACTGGTGCGTTAATATCCACTAGGCCAACAGACTCTGGACCAACCGCTAGTTTATCCATATACATGTCAGGTGCATGAAGAAGGTTTCCTTGGTCTGCTACTGCAAGTACCGCAAGTGCATTCCAGCCTCCTGAAGCAACAATGTTTGTCCCCTCTAGTGGATCAACAGCAACGTCTACTCGAGGTCCGCCTGAACCATGTCCAAGCTTCTCACCAATATATAACATTGGCGCCTCATCCATCTCACCTTCCCCGATTACGACTACCCCTTCCATAGGAATAGTATCGAATACGGTTCTCATTGCAGTGGTAGCAGCGTCGTCTGCCTCATTTTTTAATCCGCGGCCCATCCAACGAGCTGATGCTATAGCAGCTGCTTCAGTTACACGGACAAGTTCCATTGATAAACTACGTTCCATCTTTTTTGTGCCTCCCGTTTTACGGTTTGTCTAACTTCCGCTCTGTTTTACTTCCTGTATCATTGTAGCATATCTGTCAAATAAGAAAGAAGGATTTTCCTAATATTTCTAATAGAAAACTTACTCGCTTTCTAACTCAATTTCTTCTATAGCTACCCTTCGAATTTCAGCTCCAAGTCCTCTTAGCTTTTCGATAAGGGAGCTGTATCCTCGTTCTATATGAAAAATATCTTGTATTTCTGTTTCTCCGTCTGCAATTAGTCCAGCTAGCACTAAAGCAGCTCCAGCGCGTAAATCGCTTGCTCTCACACTCGCAGCCTCTAAACGTGCCGGTCCTGAAATGGTGGCTGTCCTTCCATCTACACGACCGTTTGCATTCATCCGTCTAAGCTCGTCAATTTGCTTAAAGCGTGCCGAATAAATAGAATCTGTGATCACGGATGTACCAGATGCCTGAGTCATTAAAACGGAAAACGGCTGTTGTAGGTCAGTTGGAAAGCCTGGGTAAACAAGCGTCTTTACATCCACCGCCTGCAATGCGTTTGTTTTCGGAATAAAGATTTTCTCTTCATGCTCCTCTACTTTAACGCCCATTTCACGCAGCTTCGCTGTTAAAGCTTCTACATGAAACGGAATCACATTATCAATTGTCACTCCATCGCCTGCTAAAGCTGCCATGATCATAAAAGTACCCGCTTCAATGCGATCAGGAATAATTGTATGCTTTGTACCATGAAGTTCCTGCACTCCATCAATACGTATCACATTCGTTCCTGCACCTTTAATATTTGCGCCCATATTAGTAAGTAAAGTAGCAACGTCAATTATTTCAGGCTCTTTTGCAGCATTTTCAATAATTGTACGTCCCTTCGCTAAAACTGCTGCAAGCATAATATTAATAGTTGCACCTACACTGACTACGTCTAAATATATTTTGGAGCCAACTAGTTCTTCCGCTCTTAAATAAATTGCGCCATGCTCGTTACTGACCTTAGCACCTAAAGCCTCAAAGCCCTTGATGTGCTGATCAATCGGTCTTGGTCCGAGATGACATCCGCCAGGTAACCCAATTGCTGCTTTTTTAAATTTCCCTAATAATGCCCCCATCAAGTAATAGGAGGCTCTTAGTTTTTTAATATTTCCATTTGGAAGAGGCATATCGACGACTTCAGTAGGATCAATTACCATCGTTCCATCGTTAAATGAAACCTTCGCCCCTACCTCCTCCAATATTTCTTTCAAGGTCAAAACATCTAATATTTCTGGTAAACCTTCAATAGTAACAGGGGAATTCGCCAGCAGAGATGCAGGGATTAAAGCTACAGCACTATTTTTCGCTCCGCTTACCTTAATCGTCCCTTGGAGGCGATTTCCTCCTTTTATTTTGTATACTTCCATATGCTTCTCCTTCATCTGTTACTGGTTCTTACGATTATTCCAATCTGCCAGGAACCCTTCAATCCCCTTATCAGTCAATGGATGATTGAATAATTGCTTTAACACCTTAAATGGAGTAGTTGAGATATGTGCACCGTTAAGAGCTGCATCTGTAATATGCTGCGGATGTCTAATAGAAGCCGCAATAATTTTTGTATCGATTTGATGAATAGCAAAAATTTGTGAGATTTTCGCAATCAATTCCATTCCGTCATGACCAATGTCATCTAGTCTGCCTAAGAACGGTGACACATAAGTTGCACCCGCACGTGCAGCAAGTAATGCTTGGTTTGCACTGAAAATAAGCGTAACATTTGTTTTAATGCCTTCCTTGCTGAATACTGAACAAGCCTTAAGCCCTTCTGGTGTCATAGGAAGCTTAACAGTAATATTTGGAGCGATTGCTGCAAGCTCTCTGCCTTCTTTAATCATACCCTCTGCCTCTAACGAGATAACCTCTGCACTAACAGAGCCATCTACTAGCTCCGTGATTTCACGCAAGCGATCATGGAACGAAATATTTTCCTTCGCAACTAGGGATGGGTTTGTTGTAACTCCTGAGATAATCCCCCAAGAATGTGCTTCTTTAATTTCTTCAAAGTTTGCTGTGTCTATAAAAAATTTCATCTTAATAATATCCTCCTCATGATGGAAAAACAGGAGAAGGGTCATTTCGACTCTTCTCCTTTGATTCTATTTATATGGCAATTATGCTTGGTTGGAGCTTCCGAACTCACGCATTTTACCAATAACGGTTGCTTTAATCGCATCTCGTGCTGGTGTTAAATATTTTCGTGGATCATATTGCTTTTCATTAGCCGTTAAGTATTCACGAATTGCTTTTGTCGCAGAAATCTGGTTTTCTGTATTTACATTGATTTTGGCAGTACCAAGTGAGATAGCTCTTTTAATATCGTGCGTTGGAATACCAGTTCCTCCGTGAAGAACTAAAGGTAGATCTGCAAGCTGAGAGATTTCCTCCATTTCCTTGAAGCCAAGGTTTGGTTCTCCTTTATAAGGACCATGAACAGATCCTAGTGCAGGTGCAAGGCAATCAATAGCCGTGCGTTTCACTAGCTCCGCACATTCCTGTGGATCCGCATAGATAACACCGTCTGCAACAACGTCATCTTCTTGACCACCCACTGTACCCAGTTCTGCTTCTACTGAAACATTATGAGCATGTGCATATTCTACCACCTTAGAAGTAATTTCAACATTTTCTTCAAACGGATGGTGAGATGCATCAATCATGACAGAAGTAAAGCCCGCATCAATTGCTGCTTTACATTTCTCAAAGCTTGAACCGTGGTCCAGATGAATTGCAACAGGAACGGATGTTTTATAGTCCTCCATTAGGCCCTTCACCATATGTACAACTGTGTTGAAGCCACCCATGTATTTTGCTGCTCCTTCTGAAACACCTAAAATAACTGGCGATTTCTCTTCTTCTGCAGCTTGTAAAATTGCTTGGGTAAATTCTAAGTTGTTAATATTGAATTGACCAACTGCATAGCCTTCTTTTTTTCCTTTTTCCAGCATTTCTTTCATCGATACTAAAGCCATCCAAACGGACCTCCTTTTAGTAATAACGTTTGTCTCTTGCATTTTTATTTGGTAAAGCACACTAGCTTAGGAATTCTTCGATTCCTTTGTATATTGAGCCAATGTTTGGTTGCCTTCACTTTTCATATCCAATCATAACAAAAGCAAGCGATGTTTTCCACTGCCTGCTCTACGTCTGTTATTTTAATAAATTGTTCACAGCATCTCTCACTTCAAATATATCGAAGGGCTTTGTAAAATAGAGCGAAGCACCCAAATCCATTGCTTCCTGGATTAGATTTAGCTCACCGTATGCCGTCATCATCATTACGGGCAATGTTGGATAGCTTGCCTTAAGCCTTGTTAATATTTGAATACCATCCATACCAGGAATCTTCATGTCTAGCAATACTCCATCAATTTCTCTCTTATTTGCGATTTCTAATGCTTCATACCCATTCGAGGCAATACTTACTTCATATCCCTCCTGTTTAAATACCTCTTTAAGAAGCATACGTATGCCAAGCTGATCGTCTACAATCAATAAATGCTTCATGATGGACTAACCCCTTTTTTACTAATTTTCCCCTTATGCCCTTATTCGATATACAAATTTATATTCCTTCTAACTATATACCAATTTTATCATAAATAGGATTATATAACTAACACGTTTTCCTTTTTAAGGACTTTAGATTAAAATTAAGAGCGATCAAATTCCCCTTTTTAAATGTCGATTTTCGTTTTATATTAGAAAATCTGTATAATAACAAAAGAGGTGATAATAATTGAAAATGCTCGTAACGCAATTAACAGGGTTATTACAACGAATCGCTACTTCCGAGGAAGAAAATATAGAGGATACCGCTAGACTTTTGGCACAAGCTCGAGCTGGCGAAGGGACCATTTACTTCGCTACGTTCGGCGAGATGGAAAGTATACTGGCAAATGCCGTAAATGCAGCTGAGCCTTTTCCTCGTCTGAAGCAATGGACAAATGAGACTCCGTTGGATCGTTCCGATCGAGTTTGGATTATGACTCGTTCAGCAGAAAATGAAGAGGCTGTAGCATTAGCCAAAAAGCTTTATGAGTCCTTTATTCCTTTTAGCGTTTTAGCAGGTGAAGCACCAAGTGAAGATAACGAATTATCCGAGCTTGCATATACCTACATATCGTTAAAAATCTCTAAGGGATTACTTCCAGCCGACGATGGCTCCCGTGTCGTACTCCCTTATAGTATGGCAGCTATGTTTGTCTACGAAGCTGTGAAATGGAAGCTTGACGAAATGTTCGGTAGTGAAGATGAATAATTAACAGAGAGAAGGAGCATATGCTTCCTTCTTTTTTTATGGAGAGCGTGAGGGTATGAGGAAATTCTGAGTACTACTTCAAGCGAGATGTGGGGAAGACTTGCTGGAATAATAAGGAGTTTTGCAAGTAAATGACTCCTTAGCGCACGTATTCCGAGCTTGACCGCAAGTAACCGCCTTCGATTTGCAAGTAAATCGGTGATAACCGCACGTATTGGAATATTACTGGAAAACGTAAGCCGCTTTGCAAGTAAATGACCCCTTAGCGCACGTATTCCGAGCTCGACCGCAAGTAACCGCCTTCGATTTGCAAGTAAACCGCTGATAACCGCACGTATTGGAAGATGGCTGGAAAATGTAAGCTACTTTGCAAGTAAATGACTCCTAAACGCAAGTATTCCGTGCTCGACCGCAAGTAAACCGGTGATAACCGCACGTATTGGAATATTAATGGAAAACGTAAGCCGCTTTGCAAGTAAATGACTCCTAAACGCACGTATTCCGAGCTTGACCGCAAGTAACTGCCTTCGATCTGCAAGTAAAT
>CAKQHO010000034.1 GCA_934234185.1 uncultured Psychrobacillus sp.
ATACATAATAAAACAAAAAAAGAAAAAGGGAGTTGAGAGGTTTCCCACTCAACACCCTTTTTATAATAAAGCAATTATTCTTCGTCTTCGTCTTCTTCAGCTAAAAATGTGTTTAACATTTCTTCAATCATATCCCACTCAGCTTCATCTTCGATTGGAAGTAAATCTCCGTCTTCTCCATTTTCGTTTGGAGTAAAGGAAGAAGCATGAATTTCTATTTCTTCATTTTCGTCCTCTTCTGCTCCGATTGGGTAGTAAAGAACATATGATTTACCAAATTCCTCTGATTCAAAAGTAAATAACACATTACATAGCTGCTCATTACCATTCTCGTCTACTACAGTAATATTTTCTTGTCCGTGATCCATTTAACGTCACCTCATCTATTTTTTCTATCAAGATAGCCTTGTAAAATCATTACAGCAGCCATCTTGTCAATCACTTGCTTACGTTTTTTCCTACTAACGTCCGCATCTATTAACATACGCTCAGCTGCCATCGTTGTCAAACGCTCATCCCATAACGTAACAGGAAAGTTATATTTGTCCGTTAATAGTTTAGCGTACTGTTGGGATGCCTCTGCTCTAGGACCTATAGAGTTATTCATATTCTTTGGAAAGCCAACAACAAATTCTGTTACTTGATGTTGTTTTACTAATTCATCAATCCGTTCTAAACCAAATTTTTCTTCCTCTTCATTGATTTTAATCGTTTCGATTCCTTGTGCTGTCCATCCGAGAGCATCACTTATGGCAATTCCAACTGTTCGGGAGCCAACGTCTAAACCCATTATTCTCATACTTACGCCTCGTTATTCTTTTTAATGTAGAACTTAACTAATTCCTCAAGAATTTCATCTCGTTCCAATTTACGAATCATATTACGTGCATCCTGATGGCGAGGGATATAAGCTGGATCACCAGAAAGTAGGTAGCCCACAATTTGATTGATAGAGTTGTACCCTTTTTCTTCTAGTGCAGAATGAACTTGTAGCATCACATGTTTTACTTCCTGTTCCATAGATTCTTCAGGAAAGTTAAATTTCATTGTTTTATCAAATGAACTCATGATCAGCACCTCGCTTTCAAAATTTTGTCAAGGTTACGAATTTATTTATTAATTATAACCTATTTCTAAAATAGTTTAAACATTTTTGATATATTCGTAAACGGAGTTTAATGCAGGCTCTAGTTTTACTGTGTCTTTTGCACCAGCCATTGCAAAATCAGGTCGACCTCCGCCTTTCCCTCCGCATTGCTCCGCTACAAACTTAACAATATTGCCAGCATGGTAGTTTCCACCAACTAAATCCTTCGTAACTCCTGCTGATATCATCACTTTTTCTCCATCTATTGCACCAAGTACTATGACAGCAGTTTCTAGCTTTTGTTTTAAATCATCCATCATTTGACGAAGCTGATTGTTGTCTTTAGCATCTACTTTAACCGAAAGAACTGTAATATCGTTAATAGTTTGAGCAGAAGATAGAACAGATGATGCTTGACTGTTAGCAATTTTTGCAGATAGAGACTCATTTTCTCTTTGTACATGTTTAAGCTCTGCCATTAATTGACCAACTTTTGTAACAAGATCTTTTGGCTGGGCCTTCAATAGATTCCCCGCTTCTATAAGAAGCTTTTCCTCCTCTTTAACAGCTTCGTAAGCAGCTTTGCCTGTTACAGCCTCAATACGACGAGTTCCTGCCCCTATACCGCCTTCAGACAGTATTTTAAAGAAACCGACTTCCGATGTATTTTTTACATGCACACCGCCACAAAGCTCTAAAGAATAGTTACCCATTTGAACTACACGAACAATTTCTCCGTATTTTTCTCCAAAAAGAGCCATTGCTCCCATATTTTTTGCCTCTTCAATATTATGATACCCAGTTACCACCGGAATATTATCCCACACTTTTTCATTAACTATGCGCTCAATTGTTTCAAGCTCATCTTTTGTTACTTGTCCAAAATGAGAGAAGTCAAAGCGAAGTCTGTCCGGGCCTACATAAGAACCTGCCTGATTAACATGACCCCCAAGTACATCCTTTAGTGCTTGGTGGAGTATATGTGTTGCCGAATGATTCTTAATCGTTAGTCCACGAAGTGTTTGATCTACTGTTGCCGTAATTTGTACTCCTTGAGTCATTTCACCTGACTCAACTACAACTGTATGAAGATTTTGCCCATTAGGTGCTTTTTGAACGTCCTTAACAAAACCACGGAAGTTATCATTTTCTATGATACCGTGGTCAGCAATTTGCCCTCCACTCTCTGCATAGAAAGGTGTTTGCTTAAGTACAACTTTTACCTCGTCTCCTTCTTGAGCAGCTTTTACTACTTCATGACCGGAAACTATAGTAGTAATTTCAGTTGTTACGCTTAACGTATCATAGCCAACAAATTCACTGTCATCCTGAATATTACTAAAAACCTCCGATTGAACCTGCATGGAATCTACATTTTGGCGTGCTGCTCTTGCCCGTGATCGTTGAGCTTCCATTTCCTTTGTAAAGCCCTCATGGTCTACTGACATGTTAGCTTCCTCTGCATATTCCTCTGTTAATTCAATAGGAAAACCATATGTGTCATATAATGTAAAGGTTGTTACTCCAGGAATAAAGGAATCTCCCTTCGCTTTTTGCTCTTCGATTACTTTTTCAAGTATTGCAAGACCGTCATGTAATGTTTCATGGAAGCGTTCTTCCTCTGTTTTGATGACTCTCATGATAAAGTCCTGCTTTTCAGTTACCTCTGGATAGAAGTCTTTCATAATTTCTCCTACAACAGGGACTAATTCATGTAAGAAGGGACGGTCAACACCCAACTGCTTTGCAAAGCGAACAGCACGACGTAATAATCTTCTTAAAACATAGCCTCGACCTTCATTGGAAGGTAAAGCACCATCACCAATTGCAAAGGCTACTGTTCGAATGTGGTCAGCGATAACCTTAAAGGCTACGTCATTTTCTTTGCTATCCCCATATACTTTTCCAGAAATCTCTTCTGTTTTTCGAATAATTGGGATGAAAAGGTCTGTATCAAAGTTCGTCGGTACATCTTGAACTACGCTTGCCATACGTTCTAATCCCATTCCAGTATCAATGTTTTGTTTTGGGAGTGGAGTATATGTATGGTCAGGATTATGATTGAATTCAGAGAAAACAAGGTTCCAAATTTCTAAATAACGCTCATTCTCTCCCCCTGGATATAGTTCAGGATCGTTTTCATCATTCCCATATGCTTCTCCACGGTCATAGAAAATTTCTGAGTTAGGTCCACTTGGTCCCTCTCCGATATCCCAAAAGTTTCCTTCCAAGCGAATGATTCTTTCTTCTGGGATGCCAATTTCATCCTTCCAAATAGCATATGCTTCTTCATCTTCTGGATGAATGGTTATTGATAATTTTTCTGGATCAAAGCCGATCCATTTATCATCAGTTAAAAATTCCCACGCCCAATGAATAGCTTCCTTTTTAAAATATTCACCTATGGAAAAATTCCCTAGCATCTCGAAAAACGTATGATGTCTAGCAGTTTTTCCAACATTTTCGATGTCATTTGTTCTAATAGATTTTTGTGCGTTCGTAATACGAGGGTTTTCTGGAATAACTCGACCATCAAAATATTTTTTTAAAGTTGCCACACCGCAGTTAATCCATAGCAAAGATGGGTCATTGATAGGTACTAGCGGAGCTGAAGGCTCTTGGCTATGCCCTTTCTCAATGAAAAAGTCTAAATACATTTGTCTAATTTGAGCACCTGTTAATTGCTTCATGAAAATTCCTCCTACTTTTTTAACTTTTGAATAAAGAAAACGATAAGTTTTAAAAAAGAAAATAAAAAAGCCTTCATCCCTAAAAGGGACGAAAGCTATATTTTCGCGGTACCACCCTAGTTACATAGCTATCGCTATGTCTCTCGATCACCTTAACGCGGCTATACGGCAGGGATTAGCTGCACTCAAGAGTAGCTTTCCTAATTGTTGGTTCCGAGAACTCTTCCAGCCAATGGAGTTCCTCTCTATTCGGTCAACAGAAGTACTTTCTCTGTCATCATTTTATATATGCAATTGATTATAAAGGAACTATTCTAAAACTGTCAATCCGATTCTAAAAATTGATAAGGAGAAATACCTTGCATCCCAATCATCGGGTCTATCGTATGATAATTATCGCCAGATAGAAAGGCATGTTCTTTAGAAACTTCCTCTGGGGTATTTTCTTCTATTACCTCATCATTCGTGGTATCAAGTACCACTTCATTTGTCAGCCTTTCGCGAAGAGTTGTTAAGCGCGTAAGATCATCTGTACGCTCTACTCCAAACTTAAACACATCTGGATCTCCACATAGAATGAGGAAGTTTTTCGCTCTTGTAATACCAGTATAAAGTAAATTGCGTCTTAACATCTTCATATAACTTCTAGTAACCGGCATAATGACTGTTTGGAACTCACTACCCTGAGACTTATGTACAGAGCAACAATACGCTAATGTGATTTGGTTTAAATCGTTTTTTTCATAGGTTACTTCATTGCCATCGAAAGAAACTACCAACATTTCCTTTTTATCGGTCGTTTCTGCTGCTCTGAAAATACTAACAATCTCTCCCATATCTCCGTTGAAAACATTGCTTTCTGGCTGATTGACAAGCTGGAGAACTTTATCTCCGATACGGTAAGTAGTATCTCCAAAAATCATTTCTTTTCTTGTACCGTCTGGATTTGGGTTAACCATCTCTTGTATCATTTTATTCAATGCGTCAATTCCCGCAGGGCCTCTGTACATCGGGGCTAGTACTTGGATCTCACGAATTGAAAGACCTTTAGACAATGCACTTTTTAATACCTGCTCTACTACCTGTGCTATTTGCTCGGTGGATGCCTTGATAAAAGAGCGATCCTTTGTTTTATTTAATAAAGTTGGTGGTACCACACCATTCTTCATATCATGTGCAAGTTCAATAATAGAGGACCCTTCTGCTTGTCTGTATATATCCTTCAATTCTACCGTTGGAATTCTTTTAGAGGCCAAAAGATCCTTTAATACCTGCCCTGGGCCCACAGGAGGTAATTGATCTTGGTCTCCAACAAATATAACTTGTGCATCCTTAGGAATTGCCTTAAGCAATTGATGACCAAGCCAAGTATCTAACATAGAAGTCTCGTCAATAATTATTAACTTACCCTCTATTTCTCTTCCTTCAACATCCGTTTCCTCTTGTCCGGTAAATCCTAATAACCTATGGATGGTCATAGCAGGCAGACCAGTAGATTCGCTAAGTCTTTTAGCTGCTCTTCCAGTTGGTGCTGCTAGCACAACTGGGAATGCCTTTTTATCCTTAACCCATTCCTTAGGATCGAGAGATAAACCATGAAGCTCAGCATAAAGCTCCACAATCCCTCTCACAACGGTAGTTTTACCAGTTCCAGGTCCACCTGTTAGAAGTGTAAAAGAGGAGTTTAAAGCAATTTCGATTGCTTTTATTTGGGTTTCAGCGTATTGAACTCCCAGTCTTTCCTCTAATGAGCCCAGCTGTTTTTTTATTTCTGCCAAGGGAAAATGTTTAAACTGCTCATCTTCCATTAATAGTGATTCGATTTTAGAGCTAATACCTACTTCAGAAAAATACAAGGAAGGTATATAAAACCGGTTTACCTCCCCTATAATACGGCTTTCTTCAGCAAGCTCTATACAGCACTTAGTGATGGCATCATATGTAATTTCTTCTCGTTGGGAGTTTTCTAAAAGTTGCTTAACGTCTTCTAATAGCTGCTCGGCATATAAAAACACATGCCCTTCACTAAGGGATGCTTGTTGCAATAAATGATAGATGGCAGCTTTAATGCGGTCAGGGTGATTCCCCTGTATTCCAAGCTTAAATCCAAGCTCATCTGCTCGTACAAAGCCAACTCCCTCTACTTCTTCGATTAAACGATATGGATTTTTTGTTAATACCGTAATGGTTTCTTCTCTATATGCTTGATAAATTTTCATCGCAATTTGTGGACCAAAGCCCCACTCATTTAACTGAATCATTACTTTTTCTAAGCCCAGGTTTTGCTCTAGCACCGAACGTAGCGTTTCTTTTTTATCGTCTCCGAGCTTTGGAACGACATCCAGCACGCTAGCATCATCTAATATTTTGTTTATAGCATTCGGTCCAAGCTTTTTAACAATCTGTTCCGCCGTCTTTCTTCCTATGCCTGGAAATAAGTCACTAGATAGATAATGTACTATGCCAGCTTCCGTTGCAGGCACCTCTTTTTGAAAGGTCTCAACTTGAAACTGGACCCCATATTTCGGATGATTTTTGACAAAGCCAGTAAATTTATAAGACTCCTCTAACACTAATGGTGGAAAGTAGCCAGTAACAATAATCTCTTTGTCTGTATAGGTTGTATTCGTGGATTTTATTTTCAATTTTATAATGGAGAATAAATTTTGAGGGTTATGAAAGATTGAGACAATCGGTCTGCCACTTATAAATTGTTTTTCATTATTTATTTCATTGCTCACGATTGTCTCTCTCCCTTTAGTTTCGTAGTGAAATCATATCATATACATATTTTGCCTGATCATAATTTGGTTGAATAGTGAATGCCTTTTTTAAGTGCTGCAATGCCTTTTCTGTTTCTGTTGTTGAAACGGCATATAAAACTCCAAGATTATAATGAGCATCAGCATTTTCAGGATTCTCTTCTAGAATCTCTACAAAGATCGGCTCTGCCTGCTCAAACATTTCCAAGCTTGCAAGCGCTATTCCGTAAGTCAATCTAATTTGTAAGTCAGCAGAATCTAATTCATAAGCTCGTTGAAGATAAGGAAGTGCCAACTTAGGGAGGTCTCCTTTTTGGAAGCACTTCCCTAGCATGAAGTATGCATCAGGGCCGGTAATATTATTAGCTATAGCTTTTTCATATAGCTTAGCAGCTTCCTCAAATCTCTCTGCATTGTAATACAGATTCGCCAAGCTATAATAAGCAGTCGCCGCAGTTTCATCAAGAGTGATAGCCTTTTGGAAAAATCTCTCAGCTCGTTCTTGATCATTCATCGAAGCTAGCAAATTACCAAAGTTAATATATCCGATTACTTCCTCTGGATTTTCTTCAATAGCCTTCGTAAAGTATTCTGCGGCCTTTGTATAGTCTTTCTCCTGTATCGCTTGAATTCCTGATTCATTGTAATTCATATCATTACCTCCTAGCCTACGTACTCTAACTTGTGTCCTTCTTTAAAAACTTCATCGATTGTTGCTCCACCAAGACACTCGTCACCTTGATAAAAGACAACAGCTTGGCCCGGAGTTATTGCACGAACTGGCTGATCAAAGGTTACATTTACTTTATCTTCTGATAAAATTTCTACCTTTACCCCAATATCCTCTTGGCGATAACGGAATTTTGCCGTGCAATGAAATTCTGGTGACTTGTCCAACGTGGTAGTAAATGATAAGTTTGTCGCTGTAAGACTTGTCGAGAATAGAGCATCATTATTGATGTTTTGTCCTACTAGCAATACATTGCGCTTTAAATCTTTCCCCATTACAAACCAAGGATCCCCTGCTCCACCAATTCCAAGACCATGACGTTGACCAATCGTATAATACATCAGGCCATCATGTTTACCCATCACTTTACCATCCATTGTTTCCATTGTACCTGGTTTAGCAGGTAGGTACTGACTTAAAAACTCTTTGAAATTTCTTTCTCCAATAAAACAGATACCTGTAGAATCTTTTTTCTTAGCAGTAGCTAAGCCTTGTTCAGAAGCAATTTCTCTTACTCTTTTTTTATCTAGGTGCCCAATTGGAAACATAACTTTTTCTAACTGTTCTTGCGTTAGTTGATTAAGGAAATACGTTTGATCCTTATTGTTGTCTTTGCCACGAAGCATACGTG
Source organism: uncultured Psychrobacillus sp. (assembly GCA_934234185.1). GTDB lineage: Bacteria > Bacillota > Bacilli > Bacillales_A > Planococcaceae > Psychrobacillus. The sequence continues at coordinate 7,901 of CAKQHO010000034.1, forward strand.
TTTGACCATCACGAACCTCTACTTGCGCATAATGTCCAGTTGCCAAGTAATCTGCTCCTAATGCAAGTGCGTGCTCTAGAAATGCCTTAAACTTAATCTCCTTGTTACACATCACGTCAGGGTTTGGAGTTCTTCCAGCTTTATATTCCTCTAAGAAATAAGTAAAAACCTTATCCCAGTATTGTTTTTCAAAATTTACAGCGTAATAAGGAATCCCGATTTGGTTACATACCTTGATAACATCCTCATAATCTTCTGTAGCTGTACACACACCATTTTCATCAGTGTCGTCCCAGTTTTTCATAAAGATACCGATAACATCATAGCCTTGCTCTTTTAATAGGTAAGCCGCAACAGATGAGTCCACCCCTCCGGACATCCCTACCACTACTCTTGTTTCTTCTATTTTCTTCACCTTTTATCACTCATTTCAATATATTCCTTTAGCGTATAATGTTACTTATTTTTTCTGCTGTCAGTTCAACATCGTCTAGCGTATTATTTATTCCAAAGCTAAAGCGAACAGAATTTCGAAGCTCCGGGGTATTCTCTCCGTACATTGCTACTAGCACATGTGATGGATCTATGGACCCAGCAGTACATGCAGAACCGCTCGAAGCGTCAATACCAGCTAAATCTAGCTGAATTAAAAAAGTTTCTACATCCGTTTGGGGAATGCTTATGTTAACCACATGGGGTAAAGTATAATCCAATTTTCCGTTAACGGAAAACTTAACTCCTTTGTTCTTCAATGCAGATATAAAAGCATTTTTCATTTCTGTATAATGCTTATAATTTTTTTCTAAATTCATCTGCTTTAATTGTACTGCTTTAGCAAAAGCAATTATTGCCGGTACATTTTCAGTTCCAGCTCTCTTTTTTCTCTCCTGCTGGCCACCATAAAATATGGGCTTTAGGTATATCCCCTTCCGCTGATAGAGGAAACCTATTCCTTTTGGGCCGTTTATTTTATGACTAGTCGCACTAAGTAAATCAATATTCAATTCATTCACATCTATTTTCAAACTTCCATAAGCCTGTACAGCATCTGTATGGAAATATGCCTGATGATTCTTCAGTAAATCTCCAATTTCCTTGATAGGCTGAATAGCACCAACCTCATTGTTAGCAAACATTACAGAAACCAAAATAGTGTCGTCTCTCAAAGAATTCTTCAAGTCTTCGATACGAACAAGCCCATCTGTATCGACAGGTAAGTACGTAATCTCAAAGCCTTCTTGCTCTAGCTGCTCGCAAGCGTGTAATACTGCATGATGCTCAATAGTAGAGGTAATAATATGTTTCCCCTTATCTGCCCTAGCATAAGCTGTTCCAAATATGGCATAATTATCTGCTTCAGTACCTCCACTTGTAAAGGTTATTTCTGTTTCAGATGCTTGAATGCTTTTAGCGAGGATGTTTCTTGCATCATCCAGTTTTTTTCTCGCCACTCTACCGGTTTGATGGATACTTGAAGCGTTACCATATATATGGCTTAATTCCTCTGTAAAGGTTTGGATTACCTCTTCTGCCATTGGTGTTGTCGCTGCGTGGTCCAAATATATTCTTTTCATTGTATTACTCCCTTATATATAAAACATATAGCCATCGTTTAAAATAGAATCCTCTTGATGGTTTGCCAAATCTTCAATAGTAGTAGTATCTAACACATTTTTCACTGCATCTCTAATCCTTAACCAAAGTTCCCTTTGAGCAGCAGCTTCTCCTTCAATACCTTCCACTATTTGAATCGGCCCCTCCAAAACTCTAATAACATCACCAGCGGTAATCTCACTTGGAGCCTTGGAAAGCATATAGCCACCATATGCCCCTCTCACGCTTCGTACCAAGCCAGTGTTTCGCAAAGGAGAAATGATTTGTTCTAAATAAGCTTCCGATAAGCTATAATCTGCCGCTATTTGACGAAGTGCCAATGGTCCCTCGCCATATTTCTTTCCTAGAGCAACCATGATTGTTAAGCCATAACGGCCTTTTGTTGAAAACTTCACAATTTACACCTCATTAACCTGTCAAATTAGCTTACTTGTTAAGCAAGTTTCTATCCTACAGCAAGAAGCTGGCAGGAAAAAATTCTTTCCCTAGTATAGCATAATTACTAACAAGAATGACTTCAAAATGACTTTTCCTCACATCTTCTATATAATAAAAGAACAAATGTACGTCCACTATATAGTTAAATTTTTCTCTATAAGGAGAGATTAAATTGCATAACGAACCTCTTGCATATCGAATGCGACCTCAAAGTTTAGATGAAATAGCTGGTCAGCAGCATATCATCGGACCAAATACAGCTTTATATAAAATGATTACAAATGGACATGTACCGTCCATGCTTTTATACGGAGATCCTGGTGTCGGGAAAACATCCCTTGCTTTTGCAATTGCAGGCACTACCAAGCTCCCTTTCATTGCCTTAAACGCAACAAGATCAGGAAAAAAAGATGTGGAGGATGTAGTAGCTGAAGCACGGGTTAGCGGTAAAGTAATTTTGTTTTTAGATGAGATACATAGGTTCAACAAGCTCCAACAAGATGCCTTACTCCCTCATGTAGAAAATGGATCAATTGTCTTAATCGGAGCAACAACAGAAAATCCTTTTCATGACGTGAATCCTGCGATTCGGTCCCGTTGCGGGGAAATTAAACAACTTAAACGTCTGACAACAGAGGATATTGATACCTTGCTACATCGGGCGCTCACAGATGACAAAAAGGGGGTAGGAAAAACACCCATTAAAATGACCGATGAACAAAGACTTCGTATAGCAGAGGCAGCTAATGGCGATGCCAGAAAAGCTCTAACACTTTTAGAATCTACCATTTTTGCAAGTTTTGAAGAAGATGGTATGACAGTAGTTAGTGATTCAATTCTTAATAGCTTAATAGAGAGAGTCGGTGTTTTTGGGGATAAAAATGGATCCCATTTCTATAATTTATTATCGGCTCTACAAAAGTCTGTTCGAGGAAGTGATACAGATGCGGCACTTTTTTATTTGGCGCACCTACTAGAAAATGGAGATTTAGTAGCAGTTTCTCGCAGATTATTGGTTATGAGCTATGAGGATATCGGTCTTGCCAACCCTTCCGTTGGTCCTCAGGTTCTTGCAGCCATTCAAGCTGCAGAAAGACTAGGCTTACCGGAAGCAAGAATTCCCTTAGCAAACGCGGTTGTCTTAATGTGCTTATCCGAAAAATCTAATTCCGCTTATAAAGCTTTAGACAATGCCATAGCGAGTATCCACCAAGGGAAAACAGGTGACATACCTAGTCACCTCAAGGATACACATTATGCTGGAGCAAAGGAGCTTGGTCATGGAGGATATATTTACCCTCATGATTACAAGATAGGAACGTTCGGCGGATGGGTTAATCAAACCTATCTACCTGACAATTTGGTTGGCACTAAATTTTATACACCTATAGAAGCTGGAGAGGAAAAGCGTTTATCCGCAATATATAAGCGATTAGAGGACTTCAAAAAAAATAATAAGTAGAAAAAGCGTCCTTAAATTTTGGGAGTTCATACTAGCCACGTTTTTCCTTTCTGCACCCATCATTTCCCAGGAAATGGTTTTATTATTTCGAGATAGTGAAAGCAAAAAAGAACTACTCTTACATTTGATCAAATCATCCATACTAGACGCAAAAAAACACTTAGTGCCTGGGCATTAAGTGTTATTCGTCTTAATCAATTTTGCTCACTTCTCTGAAAACAGAAGAAATGGTTAAACGCCCATTTTTCTTCTTGAATTACTTACCTTCTTCGTTTGCTGACTCTTAGCTTTCTGGTTAGTAGCTTGAAGATTTCCTTTTACCTTGTTACCAGATGCTTGGTTCTTTTTCTCTTCTAGACGCATTTTCACCGCTTCTTGTAGACTCATTTTCTTTTTTTGCTCTGTCATTTTTTATCCACCTCACCTGAATTGTCGTTAGTTTTAGTATAAGTGATGTTTGGAAAACTGCAACAATTACTGTACGCGATTTATTTCGATTTCTTTCACAATGTCATTAATTACCCAGCTAGCACAAATCAATCCAGCAACAGATGGAACAAACGCATTGGAGGAAGGTGGCATTTTAGCTTTTCTGATTGCTGCATCTGGTTTCCCTACAGTACCTACTACATCTTCCCGAACAATGATTGGACTTTCATCGGAGAAAACCACTGGAATTCCCTTTCGAATTCCTTCTTTTCTAAGCTTAGCACGTATCACTTTTGCTACAGGGTCAGTGTGCGTCTTAAAAATATCTACTATTTTAAATCTTGTTGGGTCTGTTTTGTTAGCAGCTCCCATGCTTGAAATGATTTTTATACCACGGTTTAAACATTCTTTCATTAAGTGAACCTTATAAATAATCGTGTCAGAAGCATCAATCACATAATCGATGTTCATATTAAAAAATTGCTCATATGTTTCTTCCGTGTAAAACATATGCATGTCTATCACTTCGCAATTAGGGTTGATATCAGCAATGCGTTCCTTCATAACCTCAGACTTAGATCGGCCTATAGTAGAAACATAGGCTACTAGCTGGCGATTAATATTTGTTATATCTACATTATCTTTATCTACTAAAATAATTCTACCTACACCGCTTCGAGCGCATGCTTCTGCTGCGAAAGATCCAACACCACCGATGCCGAGAATTGCTACCGTTTTGTTTTTAAGTAATTCGATACCTTCCGTACCGATTGCAAGCTCATTTCTTGAAAATTGATGTAACATGTCCATAACACTCCATTTATATCAGTTTAGTTGGAATTAACTCAATAAAAAACCTCCAGCAACAATTGCTAGAGGGTTATTGAAAAATTAGGACGAATCCCAATCGTGCCGACTAATCAAAGCATATCGTTTTGAACCCGCACATAGCAGGTGGGTGCCCTCTTTATGATCTTTGAAGTCCCTGCGAAAGGGCATTTCATCAATTATAAAAGTAAAGCTCCCGACGATAAAAGTGTTCGGTCAAAACTGATTGGCGTATAGCGAACACATCAGGATTCGTATTACTTGTATAATAGCACAAGATTGAAGGAACAGCAATTATTTTACTATGATATTATTTAACTATTCTGACTACGTGATAATAGTCATATTTTAGCAGAAAAGCATTTATGACAAAAAACAAAAACAAAAAATAATAGTGGAACTAGTCCTAACTTGTACATGTCATGAATATTATTCATTGACAAGTTAAATATCGGAGGGCTATCTGTGAATTCTTTAGTAACTTATTTTGTATTGGGTGTATCATTGGCTGCACCAATCGGCCCGGTAAAAGCAACCTTGATTAATACAGGCATTAAAAATGGATTCTTCCACGCATGGTTTTTTGGATTAGGAGCAATTGCAACCGATATTCTTTATATGCTAATGGTCTACTTTGGGATAGGACAATTCATTGATAATCCTGCTGTACAAACATTTTTATGGGCTTTTGGCTTTTTCGTACTTATGTATACCGGTATTGAAAACCTTCTTACGGTAAACAATATATCTATGGATTCAAAATATCGGAAGGTCGTTAGATTACGTCATTCTTTCTTGGCTGGTCTCTTAATGGCTTTATTAAACCCATTAACCATTCTCTTTTGGTTAGGCATTTATGGCTCAGTCTTGGTTGGTGGTTCTGGCGCAATGTCTGGATTAGAGGTCATCCTATTTAGTGTCACCATTCTTTTAGGTATCACGGTAGTCGATCTTTTTATGGCAACAATTTCAAGCGGTTCTAGAAAGCTTCTGTCCACTTCCTTGCTAAAAACAATTTCTATTATATCTTCATTATCTATGATTGGGTTTGGGATTTACTTTGGGATTAAAGCGTATTATTCCTTATTTTAGCTCACCAATACATTTTTCTTAGCCAGCTCCTTATGCATAAAAAGATTTCATAAGGAGAATATACCTTTAATGAAAAAATAATGAGGTGTAGTTATGGGTAAGAAAAAGCAAAATAAAAACGGAAAAAAGAATGCCTCTAGCAAAAGCAATACTTATAGCGTCACAAAAATGACTATTATTAGTCTTGCTTCCATTCCGTTAGTCATGACCTTAGGAAATTCCATGCTAATCCCGGTACTCCCTATACTGGAGAAGAAGGTTGACATCAGCTCCTTCCAATCCAGCATGATTATTACTAGCTATTCGATTGCAGCCATACTTCTTATCCCTGTAGCTGGGTATTTGTCTGATCGTATAGGGAGAAAAGCGGTTATTTTACCGAGTTTATTGCTATCTCTAATTGGTGGGCTTATAGCAGGTTTTGCCTCGTGGAAGATGGATGACCCATATACATGGATTATTATAGGAAGGATACTACAAGGGATTGGGGCAGCTGGAGCAATGCCTATTGTTTTACCACTTGTAGGTGATTTATATAAAGATGATGATGAGAAGACAAGCTCTACTTTGGGACTGATAGAAACTTCTAATACCTTTGGAAAGGTGCTAAGCCCTATTCTAGGTTCTGCATTTGCAGCTCTTCTATGGTTTCTCCCGTTTTTCTCCATTTCAATATTTAGCCTTTTAGCCATAATATTAATATTCTTTTTTGTGAAAACACCAAAGGATAAAAGCAAGCCAGACAAATTTAAAGTTTTCTTAAGTAAAATTAAGCACACCTTCAAAAAGGAAGGAAAATGGTTAATCTCCATTTTTTTAAATGGCGTGTTTGTCATGTTTGTATTGTTTGGGGTTCTCTTCTTTTTATCAGAAGAGCTGGAGAAAATTCATCATATTAAGGGTATTAAAAAAGGATTTATACTAGCTATCCCATTACTCTTCCTATGTATCGCCTCTTTCTTAACAGGAAGAAAAATTAAAGGAAAATTAAGTGTTATGAAGAGAATAATGATTGTCTCTTTAATTGCTACGTCAGCAAGTGTCGTTTTCGTGGGTTTCGTAAAGGAAAAGCTTATACTTCTGCTAATAATCACCAGTATTTTAGGAATTGCAATTGGTGTATTACTTCCAGTATTAGATGCGGTTATCACTGAAAACATTAAAAAGCAGCAAAGAGGTACGATTTCTTCCTTTTACAGCTCAGCAAGATTCATCGGAGTTGCTGCTGGACCACCTATAGTATCACTTGTGATGAAAGACTTTGTGAATGGCCTCTATATAATATCAGGGATAATTGGTCTTATCCTTTTATTTATCGTAATAAAATGCGTAAAAGTAGAAGAAATTGAGAGAAAAAATAAAACGGCATAGCATAATAAAATCGCTCAAGGCTAAAAAACCTTGAGCGATTTTTATTTGGAATTTAAGCTATAGAGTATTAAAAGAATTCCAGCAAATAGACAGACTATTTTAGTCATCGAAACCTTATCAGCCAGTCCTACTAATCCAATGCCTGTAGTAATAATTAGAATCGTTGGACCAACCAAAGCGAGTAAGGAATTAATATAAAGTGCCTTTTCTAAATCATTAAATTTCAACATAAACATCGCTGCTGTAATCTCTACACTTCCAGATATTAACCTTAAGGCAATGATAAACAGGAGTGCTTTTTCAATAACTACAATCATCCTTCCAAATCTCATCGATAACCTAGTATATGTGAGAGTATCTCTTATATATGTACAAGTATTTCATTCCAAAAATTTTATAGAAAACTCCTCATTCTCATTAAAAAACACCATTTCTCCGTGAAGAGAAAATGGTGTTTTTGTAATTGCTTGAGAAACGTAAAAATCATGCTAGCTTATTTGAGCTTTAAATGAAGTTCATCTAGTTGGGCTTCAGCAACTGGGCTTGGAGCTTGTGTTAATAGGCAGCTTGCGCTTGCAGTTTTCGGGAAAGCAATAGTATCACGAAGATTGGTGCTTCCAGATAAAAGCATGACTAGGCGGTCTAGTCCAAACGCTACTCCCCCATGAGGAGGTGTACCATATTCAAAAGCTTCTAGAAGGAATCCAAATTGTGCTTTTGCCTCTTCATCTGAGAAACCTAGAATTTGGAACATTTTTTCTTGAACTGCCTTCGAATAAATTCTTAAGGATCCTCCACCTAGCTCATAGCCATTCAATACTAGGTCATATGCTTGTGCACGTACCTTGCTTGGATCTGTATCCATTAATGGAAGATCCTCGTCAGCAGGTCTTGTAAACGGATGATGGGCTGCATAATAACGCCCTTCCTTCTCATCGTACTCAAACAACGGCCAGTTAACAACCCACAAAAATTCAAAACGAGTTTCATCAATTAATGATAAATCTTTTCCTAATTTTAAGCGTAGAGCTCCTAAGGCATCAGCTACTACAGATTTTTTATCAGCTACAAATAGAAGTAAATCTCCTGAAGAAGCATCTAATGTATTGATTAATGCTGTAGCTGCTTCTCCTTCAAAGAATTTTGCGATTGGTCCTTTTAGTCCCTCATCGTCAACCTTTAACCATGCAAGACCTTTTGCTCCATATCTACCAGCAAATTCTCCCAGCGCGTCTATATCTTTTCGAGAGTACTTATCTGCTGCTCCCTTTACATTGATTGCTTTAACTTGACCACCATTTTCAACTGCGGAAGAGAAAACTTTAAAGGAACTGTTTTTTACTGACTCCGATAAATCCTTAAGCTCTAAGCCGAATCGAACATCAGGTTTGTCAGAACCAAAACGATCCATTGCTTCATCATAATCCATTCGAGCAAAAGGTATATTGACATCTATGCCTTTTACATCCTTCATAATTTTTTTCATCATCCGCTCATTCATTTCCATGATCTCATCAATAGAAAGGAAGCTCATTTCCATGTCAATTTGAGTAAACTCTGGCTGACGATCTGCACGTAAATCTTCGTCACGGAAGCAGCGAGCTATTTGATAATACTTTTCAAATCCGCCAACCATTAATAATTGCTTAAATAACTGAGGGGATTGTGGTAGCGCATAAAACTCACCTTCATGTACACGGCTCGGCACTAAGTAGTCACGTGCACCTTCTGGAGTCGATTTTGTCAGAATTGGTGTTTCAACCTCAAGAAACCCTTCGTCATCAAGGAAGCGACGCACTGTTTTCGTAATATCAGAGCGCATTTTAAATGTCTCATACATTACTGGTCTTCTTAAATCTAAATATCGATATTTCAATCGGATATCTTCTCCAACATCAGATTGGTTTTCAATAGCAAAAGGAGGATTTTTTGCTTCATTTATAATCGTTGCCTCTGTTGCATAAACTTCGATTGCTCCAGACGACATATTTTTATTAATTTGGTTTTCCGCTCTTGCTACTACCTCTCCCTTTACCTCGATAATATATTCATTGCGAAGCTTCTCAGCAACTTGTATAGCAGCTTCGGAATTTTCAGGGTTAAAAACTACTTGCACTAAGCCAGATCTATCTCTAACATCAACGAAGATAAGACCACCTAAGTCTCTTCTTTTTTGTACCCAGCCAATTAAATTTACCGATTGTCCAATATGTTGTTCGTTTAATTCCCCGCTAGTATGTGTTCTACTCATATTCACTTATCCTCCGATATTTTTTTTACTTCGTTTAGTATGGAGCTAAAAGGTACAGAGTACTGATCGCCGGTTGATAAATCCTTTAAAACGACGCTTTCTTTCTCTAGTTCCTCTTCTCCTATAACGATTACAGCTTTCGCATTTAAACGATCTGCTGATTTGAACTGTGCCTTAATTTTTCTATTTAAATAATCCAATTCTGCTGAAATTCCATTTTGTCTTAAGTTATAAGCAATAGAAGTTGCTTTTGCTTTCGCAGCTTCTCCCATTGTCGCAATGTATACATCTAAGGAAGAAACATTTTCAAATGCCACTCCCTCTGCATCCATCGCCATAAGAAGACGTTCTATGCTCATTGCAAACCCGATACCTGGAGCATCTGGTCCACCAAGCTGTTCTACCAAGCCGTTGTATCTACCTCCACCAGCTAAAGTAGTAATTGCTCCAAATCCATCAGCTGCACTCATGATTTCAAAAGCAGTATGATTATAATAATCCAGCCCTCTTACTAGGTTAGAATCTACTTCAAAAGGTATATCTAAAATAGTTAAATATTCCTTCACTTTTTCAAAATAGGCTGCTGACTCTTCATTTAAAAAGTCTGCTAATGACGGTGCAGTGCTCATTAACGGATTAGTGCGATCCACTTTACAATCCAATATTCTTAATGGATTTTTTTCTAGTCTATTTTGACAGTCCGTACAAAACTCCTTAATATGTGGTTGAAAGTGATTTACTAATGCTTCCCGATGAGCAACACGGCTTTCTGTATCTCCTAATGAATTAATTACTAGCTTTAACTTTTTTAAGCCCGCCTTTTGATAAACAGACATAGCAAGAGAAATGACTTCCGCATCTACTACTGGATCTTTACTACCAATTGCTTCAATTCCAAATTGCACGAATTGACGGTATCTGCCTGCCTGCTGTCTTTCATATCGAAACATTGGTCCCATATAGTAAAGCTTTACCGGTTGGTCAGGATAACCAAACATCTTATGTTCTACAAAAGAACGAACAACGGAAGCAGTACCTTCTGGACGAAGTGTCAAGGAACGGTCTCCTCTATCTTGGAATGTGTACATTTCTTTCTGTACAATATCCGTTGTATCCCCTACTCCTCTGGTGAATAGCTCTGTATGTTCAAAGATTGGCGTGCGAAGCTCACTGTAATGGTAAGCCCTACATTGCTCCCTAATTAGCTCTTCTACAGCCTGCCACTTAAATGTTTCCGAAGGCAAGATATCTTGTGTTCCTCTTGGCAATTTAATATCCATGTCTATTCTCCCTTTCTTTCAAAAAACTTATCCAGACTTTTCAAATGTCAGGATTGTCTTGGAACAAATAAAAAAGCCCTCGCCCCTTGCATATAGCAAGGGACGAGAGCTTATGTAAGCTTCCGCGGTTCCACCCTAGTTGGTCAAAAAAATTGACCCTCTCAAATACTGGATAACGGCCAGCTCCGTTTTTGCCTACTAAAAGACTCTCTTTCGACAAAAATCCTCTCGAATGTTGTTCACTCTTTGTGCGATGTAGGAAAGATTTCAGCCACGTCTTTCCCTCTCTTGCCATCCAAAGCAAAGAAGCTACTTTTTCGGTCATCGGTTATGTTAGTTTTTGATTATACTTTATCATAATGACGGATTGGAAATAAGTCAACCCTTTTAAATAAAGAGTAGTATTTTTTTTTCAGACTATTTACAATAGGAGTAGGAGGTGTACCAATGAAAGATAAATTATTACATAAAATGACAATTTTCTTCATTTCCTTTCTACTGCTCATACCAGCTAGTGTACAAGCAATAGACGAAGAATACACAGTAGATGTCCACTCACTGAAGGTTCGTTCAGGACCAGGAATTACCTACAGTATAATAGGTTCTGTTAAGCAAAACGAAAAACTGAAGGTAATTGGGAAAGAAAATGACTGGCTGCAAATTAAGTATGGATCTAATATTGGCTGGGTAGCAAGCTGGTATACATCTAAGCCAGCACAAGAGCTTACTCACAAGCAAATTGTAGCAAAAGTCAATCACTTAAATGTTCGTACTCAGCCCTCTACCTCTTCAGCTGTCATTGGACAACTAAATGAGGGAGAAAAATTTCTTGCATTGAGAATGGAAGGAGATTGGGTTGAAATTGACTTTCAGAACCAAAAAGGCTGGGTAAACAATACATACATAACTATTATCGACCAATCATCTCAAGAAAATACCTTGCCTTCTTCTAAAAATGGTAATAAAAAGTTTACGATCAATGTGGATACACTTAACGTAAGAGCTAAAGCTGATTTGTCCTCCAAAAAGCTTGGACAGGTAAAAAAAGGAGAAGCTTTTAAGGTACTAGATATAGATCATCAATGGGTTCAAATTGAAATATCTGGCAAGAAAGGTTGGGTGTATAGCTTTTATGGCACAATAGCCAATGAAGTACCGACTACTTCTGACAAGAAAGAAGCAATTACAGTTCTTTACAATGGGACAAACATTAGATCTAGTAATTCAACAACAAGTAATGTAGTTTATAGAGCAGCAGCTGGAGAGATGTTCACAGTTCAAGAAAAGATTAATGATTGGTATAAGATTGAATTAGCAGATCAAACAAGTGCTTATGTCGCTAGCTGGGTTGTATCTTCAAGCTCTAACTCTGTTCCAGCTACTACCTCAGAAAAGCAGCAGACAACAGAAAGCCGTAAAAAAGGTAGTCTTAAAGGAGTTTCCATTGTAATTGATGCTGGGCACGGGGGGAACGACAGAGGAACAACCGGAGCGCTTGGTACTGACGAAAAGGATATCACACTTAAAACAGCTGAAATACTTGCAAGTAAGCTGCAAGCTGCAGGTGCTACCGTTATTATGACTAGAGAGTCCGATGAATATGTTGATTTAAGAAAGCGAGTCTCTATTGGTCATCAAGCAGATGCTGACGCATTCATTAGTCTGCATTATGATGCAATTGAAAACAGTTCTGTGCGCGGTTTTACCACGTATTACATGCATGGCTATCAAAAGGATCTTGCGAAGTTTGTACATGAAGGATTAGGTAATATGATATCTTTAAGAAATCGGGGGGTACAGCCTGGAAACTATCTTGTGCTACGTGAAAACAAACAAAAAGCTATTTTAATAGAGTTAGGATACCTAAGTAATCCAACTGAGGAGCAGCATGTAACAACTCATGCTTTCCGCGAACAGGCTAGTCACGGAATTTATAACGGTATTATCAATTACTTTGATAGCCTCTTAAAGTAAGATAAGCTGAATATATTGGCTGTCCAAAACATAAAAAGCCGAGGAAGAGTTCATTTCTCTTCTTCGGCTTTACTATATTAAGCTTCTAACATAATCGTGACGGGACCATCATTTGTAAATGTTACGTCCATCATTGCTCCAAAAACCCCTGTTTCCACAACAATATTTTTTGCACGGAGCTTTTCATTGAAAAGCTCCCAAAGAGGCTTCGCTTGTTCAGGACGGGCAGCATCTGTAAAGCTTGGCCTTCTCCCCCTTTTAGTATCAGCATAAAGAGTAAACTGAGACACAGAAAGAATTGCCCCATCTACATCAGCTAGGGAATAATTCATTTTCTTATTATCATCTTCGAAAAGGCGTAAGGCCGATATCTTATCTGCTAAATAACTAACTTCTGCTTCTGTATCTGTTCCTGAAATACCAACTAATAATAAATAGCCATGATCTATTTTTCCTGTTATTTCATTTTCCACTGTAACACTCGCATTTTTACATCTTTGAAGTAAAACTTTCATGAAGGGAACTCCTTTAATTGATAATACGTTGAACCGAATATACATCCGGCAGCTGTTTAATGCGATCCACCACTTTATGCAAATGTGATATGTTTGTAATAAGGATAGATAAATGAATGGTAGCAATATCACTATCCGATTTTCCACTCACAGCTACTATATTCGTCTTGGATTCATTTACAACCTGCAATACTTCATTCAACAAACCAGCTCGGTCAAATGCAAAAACTTCAATATCAACTTGATAATCCTTCTTCGAGGCTATATCCGCTTGTTCCCATTCTACAGAAATGATTCGAGTATGTGCTTCATCGTTTTGGACATTTGGACAGTCTGCTCGGTGAACAGATACTCCTCTTCCTTTTGTAATGAAACCAACTATTTCATCTCCTGGCACTGGACTACAGCATCTAGAAAGTCGAATTAAAAGATTATCAATCCCTTTTACAATAACTCCTGATTCGGTTGCCTTTTTACTAACAGGTGCGTTCATTTCTGAATGAATTTTTTCAAGGGCTTCTTCCTGATCACGAATTTTACGCATTTTTTCGGCAAGTCGATTTACCACCTGCTGAGCAGTGATCCCATTAAATCCAACAGCCGCATATAAGTCTTCTTCTCCAGCAAAAGCATATTTTTCACAAACGCGCTTAATATTTTCAGAGGTTAGAACCTCTTTTACATCAAATTCTTGGGCTTTTATTTCTTTTTCAATTGATTCTTTACCCTTTATGATGTTTTCATCTCTCAGCTGCTTTTTAAAAAATTGCTTAATTTTATTTTTTGCTTGGGAGGACTGCGCAATTTTTATCCAATCACGACTCGGTCCAAAAGATTGCTTGGATGTAAGAACTTCAATAATATCGCCTGTTTTTAGCTTCGTATCAAGCGGTACCATTTTTCCATTTACCTTGGCTCCGATTGTCTTGTTTCCAACCTCTGAATGGACACGATAAGCAAAGTCTATCGGAACAGAGCTTGCAGGCAGCTCGATTACATCCCCCTTTGGTGTGAAAACGTAGACCATATCAGAGAACAAATCAAACTTCAACGATTCCATAAATTCCTCTGCATTAGAAGATTCCTGTTGAAACTCTAAAATTTCTCTAAACCAAGAAAGCTTCGAATCAATGGTCTGCTTTCCAGTTTCTACCTTCTTACCTTCCTTATACGCCCAATGAGCAGCAACCCCATACTCGGCAATATTGTGCATTTCCTCTGTACGAATTTGTACCTCTAGCGGCTCACCATTTGGTCCAATTACGGTAGTGTGAAGGGACTGATAGAGATTTTGCTTCGGCATAGCAATATAATCTTTAAATCTTCCTGGCATCGGCTTCCATAATGTATGAATGACACCAAGCACCGCATAACAGTCTTTAATGCTTTTCACTATTATTCTCATAGCCAACAAATCGTATATTTCATTGAATTGCTTATTTTGGACTACCATTTTTCGATAAATACTATAAATATGTTTAGGGCGTCCAGAGATATCTGCTTCAACTTCCATTTCACTTAGCTGCTTCTTAATATCGGTCATTACATCACTTAAGTATGATTCCCGTTCGGTACGTTTTTTCTTCATGAAGTTAACGATACGATAATACTGCTGAGGATTTAAATATCTCAAAGCGGTATCCTCTAACTCCCACTTCACTGCAGAAATACCTAGCCTATGAGCCAGAGGGGCAAAAATCTCAAGTGTCTCATTCGAAATACGTCTTTGTTTTTCTTCTGGCAGATGCTTAAGTGTACGCATATTATGTAGACGATCAGCAAGCTTGATTAATATAATACGAATGTCCTGCGCCATAGCAATAAACATTTTTCGATGATTTTCTGCTTGCTGTTCTTCCTTAGACATATATTTAATTTTACCTAGCTTGGTAACACCTTCTACTAGCAGTGCAACCTCTTCGTTAAACTCTCTAACTATATCTTCTCGAGTATATTCTGTATCTTCTACGACATCATGTAAAAAACCAGCAGCCACGGTTTCAGGATCCATTTGAAGGTCGGCAAGAATTCCAGCTACTTGAATTGGATGTAAAATATATGGTTCACCCGAATTACGAAATTGTTCACGGTGGGCATGCTCCGCCAATTCGTAGGCTTTCTTTACAAAGTCAACATGCTCTTTATTCATATAAATAGAAACCGTATGAAAAACATCTTCTGCTGTTTTCACCTGATCTTTTGCCATGTCAACTCACCTGTTTTCATTATTTTTCAAAAATAGTATATAAACTATATTTTATAAAAAAAAAGAGGGACTTGTAAAGTCCACCCTTCTATTGAAATTGCTCGTAAGGCTTTTACCTACTATAAACCGCTAATTACCTTAGTTATATTGCATTAAAGTACGGATATTATAGTCTTTCAGCTTGTCTCTACCGTTTAAATAAGTTAGCTCAATTAGGAAAGCACAGCCTACTACAACTCCACCTAATTCCTCCACTAATTTTATAGTAGCTTCAATTGTACCACCAGTCGCCAAAAGATCGTCTACAATTAATACTCTTTGGCCAGGTTTAACAGCATCTTTATGCATAGTTAGCACATCTTTACCGTATTCTAGACCGTATTCAGCGCGAATCACCTCACGTGGAAGCTTCCCTTCCTTACGTACCGGTGCAAAACCTACTCCCAATGCATAAGCCACTGGACATCCAATGATGAAGCCGCGTGCCTCTGGTCCAACGATAATATCTGCATCTACTTCTTTTGCGTATTCAACGATTTGATCTGTAGCATATTTATATGCCTCACCGTTATCCATTATAGTAGTGATATCTTTAAAACGGATACCTGGTTTTGGCCAATCCTCTACAATTGTTACATACTTCTTTAAATCCATGTTTGCTCCTCCTCAGGAACGGTTTGTACTGCTATTCGCTCTTCAAACCATTGTTTCAGCTCTTTATATGGTGCGTACAAAAGCTTTTGTTCCATTTCGATCTGCTTGGTACGCATACGATAGGATGGTGCCAATGATAAATCTTGTTTTTCGACATTATCATTAAGCGCCAACACTCCATTTTCTATTCTAACAAAACTTAGCTCAAAAAACACCTTCGACATAAAATTTATTGTATTTTGATTCCATCCCGTATGCTTTGACAGCTGGGAAAGATGTTTCTTTAAGTCAAATGTTCCTCTTTTTGCTAAAAATGAATAATACCATTTGAATTGTTCCCTAGTTGGCATCCCTTCGAAATAGGTAGAATCGTTAGCAAAAAAGTGAGCGTAAATTCTTTTCCATGGATAAGATTTCAAAAGCTCTGTTAAATTTTCTTCCTCAGCTGGTAAATCTAACAAACAGATAAATTGTTGTTGATTGATACTTAATTGATTATATAAACAAATTTCCTCAGAAATAAGCGTTTGAAAATGAGTTTTTGTTTCTTTTTGGAAGCATACAAAAATAGTTTCCTTTGTCGGGATAGTTGGTAGCCATCTATTTACTTGTTTAATTCCTCTAATATCAAACAGCTGCCATTCATCTGTTTTGGTATCTTGAATCATCAGCTGTGGTTTCTTTCTTCCGTTCCACTCATTTATTTGTAAGTCTCCTATAAATGAAAGTTTTGTGGCAGGTGCTATTTCATCTGCTAAATTCCCCTTACCAAACCCTATTGCATCAAGTAGGACAGGTCCTTGAACAAGTTCCATTTTTAGATGATTTTGTCCGGAGCCGATTTTACGAGCGGAGCTTACTTCCACGTTTTCGATGCAATAAACAGGCTTAGCAAAATCCATACCAAAAGGAGAAAGCTGCCTAATAGCTTCAATAGACTCCGTGGAAATTTCATGCATTTCCAAAGGAACATCGATGTTCACGACGGGTATAAGCTGTTCTTCTTCTAAACACTCCATTGCCTGTCTATTTAGACGCTTTTTAAATAAATCCACGTTTTCTAGAGGCAAGGTCATCCCAGCTGCCATAGGATGTCCTCCGAAATGCGGTATAATATCATTATTTTTTGCTAGCTCCTTGTACATGTGGAAGCCTTCTATACTTCGTGCAGACCCCTTTGCCAATTGTTTTTCGTTATCGTAGCCTAATACGATAGAAGGGCGATAGTATTTTTCGACTAGCTTTGAAGCAACGATTCCTAGTACACCAGGATTCCAGCCTTCTTTTCCTACAACAATTACGCAAGGACCATTTAGATCGTACTCAGATTCAATCATTTCAATCGCTTCGTCTGTAATCTGCTTCACTATTGCTTGTCGTTCTTTATTCTTTTCATTAAGCAAATTGGCAATAGCAAGGGCCTCATTTGGTTCCTCTGTTAGGAATAACTGAACCCCTGGACCTGCTTCACCGAGTCTACCAATAGCATTAATGCGAGGACCAAACATAAACCCTACCGTTTCCTCGTTAATACTGGACACTTCTACGCCGCTTACATTTGCAAGAGCTTCAATCCCAACGGAATCCGTACGTTTCATTTGATTTAATCCCTGTTGGACAAAATATCGGTTTTCACCAGTGAGTGATACTAGATCCGCTATTGTTCCGATTGCTACCAAATAGAACAGTTCTTTAGGCATTTCTCCCAAAAGAGCATGTGCAACCTTAAAGGCAACACCTACCCCAGCTAAGTGTTTAAAGGGATACGTATTATCTAGTTCTGGATGAATAATAATATCAGCTTTTGGCAGTTCTTCCCCGGGTTCATGGTGATCTGTCACTATGACGTCCATTCCCAGATTCTTTGCGAACTCAATCGGCTCGTGACCAGATATCCCATTATCCACCGTAATAATTAGTTGTACTCCTTCATCAAAAGCTTCCTGAAAGAGTCTTTTACTTGGCCCATAGCCATCTATAAATCTATTAGGAATCTTAAAAATTACATTTGCTCCCATAGATTCTAAAGTTTTAACCATTACAGTAGTGCTAGTAATACCATCCGCATCATAGTCACCATATATCATTATTTTTTCATTATGATCTATAGCAGAATTCACTCGTTGAATTAAATCCTCCATGCCTTTAAGCAGAAAAGGATTATGTATATGGCTTTCATTAATATTTATAAAGTTTTTTGCGTCCTCTATTTGGTGCAATCCCCTAGACACAAGGACCTTCGCACATACTCTAGGAATAGAAAGAGCATTTTCTAAATCACTGACCAGTTGGTCGTCCGGTCTAGAGATTCTCCATCTTTTTTGAGATTGTATCATTTAATCACTTCCTTATTATCATTATACCGTACATAGTCAACTGTTTAACTACTCTGCATATAAATAAATCAGTCGCTACGAGAAAAATTAGCTCTTGCGTAGCTAATAAAAACCTAAAAAAAATCTGAGTCCATTTAAATATGGATCTCAGATTTTTTAACGTATTAATCAGTACTCATTAATCTTAAACTACCGGCTCATCTGAACCCCAAGATTTTTCTTCTGTTTTCACATCTATGCCACCAGTTTTACGGAGCTGTTTAGCCTTTAAATCAAACCAAATTTGTGCACCGATGAAAATAGATGAATAAGTTCCGGCAACTAATCCAATTAATAATGCAATAGAGAAATTACGAATTCCTTCTGCACCAAATACTAATAACGACACTACTACTAAAATTACTGTTAAAACGGTATTTACAGAACGCCCTAACGTTTGACGAAGTGACTTGTTAACTATTGCCGCTAGCTGGTCTTCACTCGTAATTTTTTCACTACGACGTAAATTCTCACGTATTCGGTCAAATGTAACAATTGTATCATTGATGGAGTAACCTACAATGGTTAATACAGCAGCAATGAACGTAATATCAACCTCTAGTCGTAAGATACTGAATACTGCCACCATTAGGAATGCATCATGTATTAAAGATATAACAGATGCTAAGCCCATTCGCCATTCAAATCTAAATGCCACATAAATTACAATTCCAATTGCTGCAAATAGCAAAGCTTTTAAAGCATTTTCCGCTAACTCACGTCCAACAGTTGGAGATACTGTGCTGACACTTGGTTCTACACCAAATTCTGCCTTCATTTCTTCCTTAAGCTTATTAATTTGCTGTTGGTTAAAATCTTCCTTATATCGGACTACAGCAGAATCACTATTTTCTCCAGAGATGACAATATCCTCAGAAGGATGTCCGATGCTTTCAATCTTTTCCGCTACAATGTCTTGTGTTAAAGCCTGTTCGGACTGGATTTGAACACGTGTTCCTTGAGAAAAATCTATACCTAGGTTTAGCTTGAATACACTTAAAATGATAATCCCTGAAACGGTTAAAATTATAGAAGCGGTGTAGAAAATTTTACGACTATGCACAAAATCAAATCGATCAAATTTTGTTGTTAAGTCTAGTGTATCTACCTCGTCCTCCACAGGATGCATTTTCTTTTTCGGAATACCAAACCAACCTGGCTTGTTATCAAAGTAACCACTGTGTACTAGTAGGCTTAGCAAAATACGTGATGCCCATACTGCAGTAATGAAAATTACTAAAATACTAACAATCAGTAATGTAGCAAAACCTTTTACAGAGCTTGTACCAAAATAGAACAATACAACAGCTGCAAGTAATGTTGTGATGTTTGCATCTAATATTGCAGAAAAGGATGATTTAGCTCCCGTTTCAAAGGCTTTCTTCACCGATTTCCCAACTCTTAGCTCTTCCCTTATACGCTCATAGGTAAGAATATTGGCATCGACTGCCATACCTACCCCAAGCACGATAGCTGCAATACCTGGTAAAGTAAGAACTCCGTTAATCCAATCAAATATTAACAGAATTAAATATATATATACAACTAATGAAATAACCGCCACAACACCTGGCAAACGGTAATAGAATATCATAAAGATAAAGATTGCCGCTACCCCGATGATACTAGCTAAAATAGTACTTTCTAAAGCCTGTTCACCAAATTGAGCTCCTACAGAAGTAGAGTATATCTCTGTAAGTTTAACAGGAAGTGCACCCGCATTTAATATTCCTGCAAGGCTTTTTGTTTCCTCCACCGTAAATGATCCCGATATCTCTACACTGCTTGATTGAATACGCTGACTAACAGTTGGATTGGAGATAAATTTTTGTTCCTCTGGAGCCTTCAATACTTCAGCTGCATAGGAGTCTACACCCTCTTCAAAATCGAGCCAAATAATTAAAACATTATCTGGAAATGGTCTAGAGGATATTTCAGAAGTGACTTCTCCAAACTTGTTCGCATCTTTTAATTGGAGCGTAACAATAGGAAGACCGTTTTGGTTAAACTCTGCCTTAGCGCCACTTTCTTTTAAGTCATTACCATCTAACATAATATTATCGTTAGAATCACGGAATGTTAAATTTGCTTGAGTTGATAAAAGCTCTCGAGCTGAGTTCTGATCTTCTACACCCGCCAACTGAACCCGGATACGATTTCCATCTTCAACTTGTATGCTTGGCTCGCTTACTCCAATAGCATTTACCCTGCTGCCTAAAGCAGAAGCCGTATCTGTTACAATGTCCTCTGTTATTTTAGGGCTTTCCTCATTTAATTGTTCTACTTGATATAAAACCTCAAAGCCACCCTGTAAATCAAGTCCTAATTTCATATTGTTTAGGACCCCACCAACTGTCGGACTAATCGTTCCAGCAAAAACTACGATGAGTAATAAAAACGCGACTATGCGTCCTCTAGTTTTCATATGTACTACTTCCTCCCATGTAACGCTAATTACCTTTATACAAGACAGTTAGTGTTGAAAATACCTATCTATTTTTTTAAAAAATA
>CAKQHO010000035.1 GCA_934234185.1 uncultured Psychrobacillus sp.
CTCTACTGAAAAGAAACTTTGATAGCTTTGCCACAGCTTTATCCAATCAAGGTATTAAAAAGATATCTGGAAATCTTTACGGGGATGATACATGGTATGATAATGTCCGCCTATCTCCTGGGCTTTTACCAGAGGACGAGCCTTATTACTATGGGGCTCCGATTTCAGCGTTAACTGTATCACCAAATGCAGACTATGATACTGGCTCGGTAATAGTTGACGCAAAGCCTTCAGTAAATGGAAAACCAACACAAGTGACTTTAACCCCTAAAACAGGTGTATTAAAGATTGTAAATCAATCAAAAACAGTTCCTAAAGGAAGTAAAAATACCTTGAAAATTACGAGGAAGGTCGGAACAAATCAAGTCATCGTTTCCGGTAATGCTCCTATTGGAACCTCTGGTAAAAAAGAATGGATCTCCGTTACGGATCCAACCATGTATGCATTAGATATCTTCAAACGAGCTTTAACGGATAAAGGTATAACATTTGTCACCTATCCCACGATTAGCCGTGGTAAAGTTCCTAAAAATGTAAAGGTGCTTGCTTCTCGAAGATCAATGCCTTTAAAGGACATTTTGATACCTTATATGAAGCTGAGCAATAACACGCACGCTGAGATGCTTGCTAAGGAAATGGGTAGAATCATGTATGGGAAGGGTAGCTGGGATAGTGGCACGAGAGTTATGAGAGAGTATATTGACTCCATAGGTTTAGATAGTAAAAAGTGGAGGTTTGAAGATGCTTCTGGGTTGTCCTATTCGAATAAACTAACATCGAACCAGCTATCAGAGTTTCTTTATATCATCCAAAAGGAACCCTGGTATAAATCATACTACAAGAGTCTTCCAGTTTCAGGTAGTCCAAATCGATTAAACGGCGGAACATTGCGTTATCGTTTAAATGCTGCACCTGCAGCGGGAAATGTCTTTGCAAAAACCGGAAGTCTAAAAAATATAAAAGCTCTTTCAGGCTATGCAAAATCAAAGAGTGGAGAGGTATTCATATTTACTATACTAACTGAGAATAATAATGCAACAACAGTTCCCTCGATAGATAAGATTGTAACGGCAATTACAAATCACCAATAAAAAATAAAATGGAATGGAAAAACAATTAGTTTTTCCATTCCATTTTCGTGTTAAGGTTTTTCTTGCTCTAGAGTATTCAAATTTAATGTTTGAATTTCAATTAATTCTGAAATAGTAACAAAGCGATAACCTTGTTTTTTTAGCTTAGGAAGTATCTCCTCTAACGCCTTAACGGTTTGAGTCCTATCTCCTCCAGCATCATGAAACAATACGATATCTCCCGGTGTAGTACCTTTAAGAACTTTGTTCACAATCTTTTTCACTCCTGGTGTTTTCCAATCCTCTGTATCTAAATGCCAAGACCACATAACAACACGATAGCCCTCTTCAATAGCGGTATTAATAATACGGTCATTATAAGTCCCTGCTACTGGTCGGTAGAAAATAGGATATACACCTGTGATGCTGTGGATTATGTCATTTGTCTTTTTCAGTTCCTCGCGTAACTTAGCTGGAGTGATGCTTAAAGGATGAGTATACGTATGATTTGCTATTTCGTGGCCTGCTTCTCCTATTTGTGAAATTAGCTCTGGATATTTTTCAGCACGTTCTCCTATAACAAAAAAGGTAGCCTTGGCCTCATATTGTTGTAGTAAGTCTAATACCTGGGGGGTATAGGTAACATGTGGCCCATCATCAAAGGTTAAAGCTATTACTTTTTCCTCCGTATTAATTTCCCAAAGTATATACCCTCGCTGCTCATAATAAGGACGACCTCTATCTTTTGCAAATGCTACATACGCTATACCTGAAAGTAAAAGAACCAAGACGGATACTTTTAAAAACAATGATTTCAAGTGTGTTCCCTCCTATCCCAAACGGCGGAAGTTTTACATATACCTTCATCATATTGTTTACTATGATCACAAGATTATACTGTCTGAAAAAAGTTAACTACCGAGTAAATATAAAAGAATAGGAATGGTGATAATACTAATAATGGTGGTAACGAAAGTAATAAAGGAAACTAAATCTGGCTCTGTTCCAAACTGTAAGGAAAGCATGGTTGTATTAGCAGCACTAGGCATAGCTGATTGAATGATAAACACAGTTTTTACCAAATCAGGAAGTGGCATAAAATAAATGATTACAATAGCTACAAGTGGAGAAATAAGCATGCGAATAACCGTAGCTGTAGTTACAAAGCGATATTCTACTTTTTTCCTGGAAATTACGGCTAATTGCATTCCGAGTACAAGCATTACAGTTGGAATAGATGCATCTGCAGCTAAACTGACTCCTTCCATAATGGAAGTTGGTAAAGTAATAGCAAGTAGTTGTAGAAGAATTCCTAAAAAGGCTGCATAAAGTAATGGCATTCTTAAGACTTTATGAAGCGCTTGCTTCCAACTAGCCGTTTCTTCTCCACCTAAGGATGCAAAAAATATCCCCACTGTATTCATGAGAAGACCATGGATCACCATAATAATTACTGCATAATCAAAACCTACGGCACCTAATGCAAACAGAACAACTGGAGCTCCGTAATTACCGCTATTAGGAAAGACACTTCCTAGTATAAGCGCAGAAAACTGGGCACGACTAGCTTTTAGTAACTTGCTTGTCCCCAATACTGTAACAAGCAGAACAACCGTTAAAAGGATGCAAGATAAAAATATGTATAGGTAATCAATCGTCAGCTCATTCGTATAAAATGTCCGAAATGCTAAAAATGGGGACATTAGATAGAGAGCGGCAGAGGATATAGACTTTATATCGAAGCCTATAAATCTCTGACCAACGAATCCTATAAAAAAGATAATAAAAACAGGTAGTATAATTAGAAACATTTCCATGGGTATACCTCCAACTGCCATAACTCTTCGGAAATCGTAATACATTCTATGAAAACTATACCATTAGTTTATATTTTTTACTGAAATAATTTTAAAACCGGAAGAGTAGGGTAAAGATAAAAATGGGTATAATACATATTTAAAAAGGGGAGAAGGACAATGCTAAAAATAGCTATTGTAATTGGTAGTGTTCGTAAAGGACGAAATGCTGAAGCGGTCGCGAAATGGGTAGCTGATTTTGCAAAAAATAGAAAAGATGCGGAATATGAGCTGGTAGATTTGAGGGATTACAATTTACCACTTCTAGGAATTGAAGTTTCACCAGAAAATGAGGAAAAAGCAAATATTGCAATTAAAACATGGTCTGATAAGATGGCTTCCTTTGATGGCTACATTTTTATAGCACCAGAGTACAATCATGCTGTAGGTGGAGCTTTAAAAAATGCACTGGACTACTTAAACATCGAGTTAAATAATAAGGCAGCCGGATTAGTGGGATATGGGAGTCATGGAGGGGTGAGAGCACATGAAAATATGCGTCTCATTTTAGGAGAACTTCAGGTGGCTGATGTTAGAACAGCGGTAACCTTCTCATTAATGACAGATTTTGAGGGGATGAGTGTATTTAAACCGGCAAGCTACCATGATGGGAACGCTACTGCTATGCTAGATCAGTTGATTGCCTGGAGCGGTGCCTTAAAAACTATTAGGATGTAACCTTTCATAACGGCGCTTGCGTAGTGGAATTTGAGCATCATGTCCTCGAGCAAGTCATAAAAGGGATGTCCCATAAGTTTTTACTTATGGGACATCCCCTTCATCATAATTTCCCTGCGTGTGTCCACTTGGTTGGATTTCCAAACTTCGGACAGTTGGGAAACTGTTCTCCAGCCTCTAGCATCTTTTCATCCCCATCCTCGTCCACATATCTTCCGGCTTCCATGACCTCTTCACCAGTTTCATGATAGTGACCATCGACATGTCTCCAATAGGTGATTACTTCTGAATCAGGACAGGATGGGAACTTATCTCCCTTATGAAGCATTCTTTTATGACCAGAATCACAAATATATTCACCGGTTTCATTAACTACATCGTCGGTGGCGTGTTCATAGGATTGATAATGTTCATTCATTGGCATAGCCAATCGACCTCCTTCAAGAGATGAGATATTGTATATTTACCCACTCTTTGAAGAAGCAAACGTTATAAGGATGTATGCTATTAAAAGAGCCATGCGGATTGCTCCGCACAGCTCAAATGGCTAAAAGAAAAAATAAAAGACGAGTACAATTACCCCGAGAATAATAGAAAGCCATCCTACGATTAACTGCTGATAATGATATACTGCAACGAAGCCTAAAATAATCGCCGCGATGCCAAACCATAAAGGGTAGAAAAAGAAGCCGACAATAGCTAATATGATCCCAAGGATACCAAGCCAAAGTCCAACGTTATTAGTCATTTGAATCCCTCCTTCTTTTACAGACTAGAACAATATAAATTTGTTCTTATAACCAGTATATGAAGGTGGTTGGTATAGACTATAAGCAATCCGCTAGGCTTTAAGATAGAATTTATTTTCCACCAAGCAAATCAAAAAGGCCTCCGGTTATACTGCCCTCTCCCTTAGAACTTCCACCTGGAGTTTGAGGCGCAGCTGCAAAGACACGACTTGCTAAACGGCTAAATGGTAAGGATTGAATCCACACAGTTCCTGGACCTTTTAAGGTTGCGAAGAAGAGACCTTCTCCACCAAAAAGAGCAGTTTTTACTCCTTTTACCATTTCTATTTCATAGGTAACGTCGGATGTCATCGCTACTAAGCATCCAGTATCCACTCGTAAAGTTTCCCCTGGTTGTAACACTTTTTCAAAGATAGTCCCTCCAGCGTGAATAAAGGTCATACCATCTCCTTCTAGTTTTTGCATAATGAAGCCCTCTCCACCAAAGAATCCTACGCCAATTTTCCGTTGAAACTCAATTCCTACAGAAACCCCTTTAGCTGCTGCTAAAAAAGCATCCTTCTGACAAATGATCTTCCCATTATATTGGCTTAAATCCATTGGTATAATCTTTCCTGGATAGGGGGAGGCGAAGTAGACATGCTTTTTTCCACTGCCTTCATTAGTGAAGGTAGTCATGAATAAACTCTCTCCAGTTAACATACGTTTACCTGCACCCATTAATTTTCCCATTAAGCCAGAACCACCGGATCCAGAGCCATCACCAAAGATAGTTTCCATTTGAATACCATCTTCCATCATCATTAAGCTTCCAGCTTCTGCAACTACCGTTTCTTTTGGGTCTAACTCTATTTCAACAAATTGCATATCATCTCCGTGCAGCTTGTAATCTATTTCATGATTATTCATTTTGTTTTCCTCCTCTTATTTTGTTAGTAAATATACGATAGGTGGAATAAAAGGTTCCGTATTTGAATTTTTATATTTTTTAGATTTCTTGGAGGGTTTCTTCTCCTTTTATAGAATCTTATAGTGATGTGATCGTTTTCATTTTTTAGAAAGTGAGGAAATTAGAATGAAGCTTACAAATTTTGTTAATGGAAATTGGCAAGACGAAACTGGTGCAAAGTATACTCCAGTATTAAATCCGGCAAATGGAGAACAGCTTGCTGAGGTTAGAATGTCCACGAAGGAAGATGTTGATCAAGCGGTAGAGGCTGCTGTGAAGGCTCAAAAAAAGTGGGCATTAGTACCAGCTCCAAAGCGCGCAGATTATTTATATGAAATAGGAAGGATAATGAAAGAAAGAAAAGAGCATCTTGCACAGGTCCTGACAAAGGAAATGGGGAAGGTAATTGAGGAAGGGCGCGGAGAGGTTCAAGAGGGAATCGATATGGCCTTTTATATGGCGGGAGAAGGAAGAAGGCTATTTGGAGAAACGACACCTTCTGAATTAGCCGATAAATTTGCGATGAGTGTGAGAGCTCCAATCGGAGTGGTGGGCTTAATAACACCTTGGAACTTTCCTGTGGCCATAGCAACTTGGAAATCCTTTCCGGCGTTAGTAGCAGGTAATGCATTTATTTGGAAGCCAGCAACCGAAACTCCAATGATGGCATATGAGATGGCGAAGATATTTGAGGAGGTTGGCATTCCAGCAGGAGTTGCAAACGTGGTATTCGGCTCAGGTTCCGAGGTTGGTACATCTCTTATTGAACATCCGGATGTCAAAGTAATATCGTTTACAGGATCTACTGACACTGGAAGTAAGGTTGCTGAATTAGGTGGAAAGCATTTGAAAAAGGTTTCCCTTGAAATGGGAGGTAAGAATGCTGTTATCGTGATGGATGATGCGGATCTATCTCTTGCTGTCGAAGGAATTCTTTGGAGTGCCTTTGGAACAGCAGGACAAAGATGCACCGCATGTAGCAGGGTAATAGTCCATAAGGATGTTAAAAAGGATATTGAAAATATGCTGCTACAGCAGATGGAGAAGCTAACTATTGGAGACGGTATAGATGAAACCAATAAAGTAGGTCCAGTTATTAACAAATCAGCACTTGAGAAAATTCATACGTATGTTGAAATTGGAGAAGAAGAAGGAGCAAAGCTCTTAACTGGTGGAAAAATTTTAGATGAAGGGGAATTGAGCAAAGGTAATTATTACGCTCCAACCTTATTCACGGATGTGAAGCCAACTATGAGAATCGCCCAAGAAGAAATTTTTGGCCCAGTTGTATCGTTAATCGAAGTATCCTCTCTAGAGGAAGCGATTGAAGTAAATAACGGTGTAAAGTTTGGACTTTCTAGCTCTATATTCAGTCGTGATGTAAATAAAATCTTTAGAGCCCAAAGAGATTTAGATACGGGAATAGTATATGTGAATGCAGGGACTACGGGCGCAGAAATTCACCTGCCTTTCGGTGGAACCAAAGGAACAGGGAATGGCCATAGGGATTCAGGTGTTGCTGCATTAGATGTTTACACAGAATGGAAAAGTATTTACGTAGACTATAGTGGAAAGCTGCAAAGAGCTCAAATAGATACAGAATAAAAAAAGGGGATGAGAGAATGAAAGTAGCTGTTTTAGGAGCAGGGTTAATGGGGAAAGAGGCTGCACGTGATTTAATCATGAGCCCAAATGTAGAAAAGGTGTACTTATGTGATTTGGATGTAGGTCAGGCAAACTTATTCAAAGAGAAAATGCAAAACGCTAAAATAGAGGTTTTGCGTTTAGATGCCAATGACGATGAAAATCTATTAGAGGTTATGAAGCAGGCAGATGTAGTGATTAATGCATTGTTTTACACCTTTAATGAAAAGGTTGCAAAACTAGCAATTGAAGCTGGTGTTCATTCTGTAGATCTTGGAGGCCATATAGGAGGAGCTACTGATGTAGTACTGTCTCTCCACGAAAAGGCTACAGAAAAGGGAATAACACTCATTCCGGATCTAGGGGTGGCGCCTGGAATGATTAATATCCTATCTGGCTATGGTGCCAGCAAATTAGATACTGTGACAGATATCCATCTATATGTTGGTGGAATTCCAGTAGAACCGGAAGGCATCTTCAATTACAACATTGTATTCTCCTTAGAAGGGGTATTCGATCATTATACAGATCCGTCCCATGTCATTCGTGATGGGAAGCTCCAAGAAGTAGAGTCTCTAACAGAAATAGAGCCAATTTATTTTGAGGAATATGGAGAGCTAGAAGCCTTTCATACGGCAGGAGGTACCTCTACATTACCTAAATCATTTCCGAACGTTAATACGATGGAATATAAGACAATTCGCTACAAAGGTCATGCAGAAAAGTTTAAGCTACTAGTAGATTTGGGATTAACAAATAAAGAAACAGTAGTAAATGCAGGAGGACATGTAGTGAGTGCACGTGAAGTGCTAAAAGAGGTGTTAACACCGAAGCTGGTGCTTGGCGACAAGGATGATGCTGTCCTTTTAAGAGTAATAGTAAAAGGTATACAAGATGGAGAAGATACAGTCTATACCTATGAAATGGCTACTAAAAAGGACCCGTTATCAGGGGAAACAGCAATGGCAAGAGCTACTGCAAATACTATTTCTGTTGTTGCTCAAATGATTGGTAATGGAGTAATTGCCAAACACGGAGTGTATGCTCCAGAATTAGTTGTTCCTGGAGATTTATATATTAAAGAAATGGCTACAAGAGGAGTAGAAATAAAAGAAACGGTTGCTAGAGGTGAGATAGTTGGATTTTGATTTTTCTCAAGAACAGAAGCTTCTTCGTAAAACGGTAAGACAGTTTGTTGATCAAGAAATCATCCCATATATTACAAGTTGGGAGGAGAAGGGCGCCTTTGATACAGGTATTTGGAAAAGGCTGGAGGAGCTTGGGTTAATGGGTGTCTGCATCCCAGAGAAATATGGTGGTAGTGGCATGGACTATAATTCGCTTGCCATTGTTTGTGAGGAACTCGAACGGGGTGACACAGCTTTTCGTACAGCCGTATCCGTTCATACAGGCTTAAATTCTATGACTCTATTACAATGGGGGACAGAGGAACAGAAGGAAAAGTATTTGACCCCTCAAGCGAAGGGAGAAAAAATAGGGGCTTTTGGCTTGACGGAGCCTGGAGCAGGTTCTGATGTAGCTGCTATGTCTACAACAGCAACGCTAGATGGCGACTATTATGTTCTAAATGGTCAAAAAACCTGGATTTCTCTTTGTGATGTAGCAGACCATTTCCTTGTATTCGCTTATACCGATAAATCAAAAAAGCATCATGGAATTAGTGCCTTTATCGTGGAGCGGACAATGGAAGGATTTTCATCCAAAGCAATCAAAGGAAAGTATGGAATAAAGTCTGGTAATACTGGTGAAATTTTCTTTGACAATTTGCGTGTACCTAAAGAAAATCTTCTTGGTGAAGAGGGAGAAGGCTTTAAAATTGCGATGTCTGCTTTAGACAACGGACGCTTTACAGTTGCTGCTGGAGCTGTTGGTCTTTCAATGGCATGCTTAGAGGCTAGTGTAAAGTATTGTCATGAGAGAGAAACCTTCGGTAAGGAAATAGGAAAGCACCAGTTGGTACAGCAAATGATTGCCAAAATGGAAGCGGGACTACAAATGAGTCGATTATTGGTTTACCGAGTTGGTGAATTAAAAAATAAAGGGGTACGAAACACCCGAGAAACATCTTTAGCGAAGTGGCAGGCTTGTGATTTTGCAAACAAAGCAGCAGATGATGCAGTACAAATTCATGGTGCCTATGGCTACTCGGATGAATACCCTGTGGCACGCTATCTTCGCAACTCAAAGGCTCCGGTAATTTACGAAGGAACACGAGAAATTCATACCATCATGCAGGCGGAATATGTACTTGGCTATCGGGAGGATAAACCGCTCAACAAAATGCTTCCTAAATGGACACAAGAGGGATAGTCCAAAAAGCTGATAGGAATTAGGAAAAAGACAGCTGCTAAGTGTCAGCTGTTACAAAAAGCATCGAGAGACAGACTCTCGATGCCTTTTGTCATTTATTTTTTAAAAATAAGTCCGCTGATTTGGAAAAATGAAAGCTTCTTCGAGAGAATCGCCACTCTAGTAAGCTCCTTGATAAGTCCCTGTGGCCAGCTTTTTCAAGTTCATTGCAGCAAAAGTAAGCATCGCCTGCAATGACACGTTCAATCGTCTCTTTGAGTTTACATAAATTGATTTTACTTCCTGATGATGTCGAAGATGTTCGACTTCTTCTAAATAATCTGCCCAAATATGACGCTGAATCAACGGCTTTTTTACGTGCTGAATAACTTTACCTTCCGTACTAAGTGATTAGAAGGAACAAGTTGTTCAATTGTTAGATTTCAAGCTGTTCACGTTCATTGATTTGATTTTTAGTCATCATATTTATAGACTCCATTTTATTACATAGAATAGTTAAATTGATTGGAATGGAGGGACCGTGACTCCACCGGGAACAGCACGAGCGGAAGATCCACTAAATGGTGCCTACCGTTGTAGGCACCATTTAGTTAGCTGGAGCCGTGCCCGGGGAAAGCATCGGTTCCGGAATGGAAATCAGCAATTTTATTGGTAATTTAATTCTAAAATATAAAAAGACTGTAAACAAACCCTATTTCAAGAGTTTGTCTACAGTCTGAGACAGCTGATAAGTGTCAGCTGTCTTTTTTGAGGGGAATATTATTTAATATTAAAAAAAGAATAACCCAATACTAATAATCACACCACTTAATAGTAGTACAAATACACAGTATCCCATAATATCTTTTGCCTTTAATCCAGCGATTGCCAGTGCAGGTAAAGCCCAGAACGGCTGAATCATATTGGTCCAAGCATCTCCCCAAGCAATAGCCATTGCCGTTTTAGCGTAGCTAAGATCTAGAGAGGCAGCTGCTTCTAGCATGATAGGAGCTTGCACGGACCATTGACCTCCACCGGAAGGGATAAAGAAATTCACAATTCCAGCAGCGAAGAAGCTAAATAAGTAAAAGGTGTGCTCATTAGAGATACTTACAAATGCATCAGAAACTACTTTTGCAAGGCCAGAATAAGTCATCATCCCCATAATCCCTGCGTAAAAAGGGAACTGAACAACAATATCTCCAACCGTTTTCGCAGCATTCTTTACAGCGTTTAAAAAGCTCTTTGGCGTACCGTGCAGTAAAATACCTAACGTAATGAATATTAGGTTTACTATATTTAGATTTAAATCAAATCCCTTTGTAAAGAAATGATTGAATAAGTATACTAATCCCAGTAATCCAACTAGAATGGTAAGTAGATAGCTGTTTTCCATTCTTTGTGCTGGGGTAGGTTTTTCAGTTGATTTTTCTTCTACAGGTTCTTCTTCTAATAAGGAAGGGTCAATTGCAAAGGTTTCCTCCTTGCTAGGCATCATCCATCTGTTCAGTAAAGGAACAGAAATAAATAAAGCAATTACAATGACTAAGTTATATGTAGAAAATAAGGTTTCCGTTGTTGGAATAACCCCCATAGTTCCTGCAAATGGATGTCCCTCTGTTGCAATGGATAAAGGGATAGACCCAGCTAACCCACCATGCCAAATAATCATGCCAGAGTAAGCACTAGCGATAAGTAATCGATAATCAACATTCTTCACCTTTGTGGCAATTTCTTTTGCAAACAAGGCACCGAGAACTAAACCAAACCCCCAGTTAATCCAGCAGCCTATTAAGGAAACAACAGAAACTAATAGAATCGCAGAGCCTGGTGATTTCGCTGTACTAGCCATAGAGCTAAGAATCTTCTTGAAGACTGGACTATTTGCTAGTACATGACCTGCTAGTAAAACCACAACCATTTGCATAGTAAAAGATAGCAATCCCCAAAAGCCATCCCCCCAGTAGTTGACCATTTCTAGCGGTTTAGTATCGGTAAATATTAAACCTAATAGAAATACTAGCAGTGTCAACAATGCTACAAATATGTATGGATCAGGTAAAAACCTTTCCATCAATTTGTTTGAAAAACGTGTAAGAAATTTCATTTTTCTCCCCCTTTGTTGATATACATCCCCTCCTATTCTATGATAGTAGAATAGGAGAAAATTCTCTATATGAAATAATTAATAGATAATTTTAACACTTAGGAGATGAAACCTATTGGCTTAGGTGGCAGTCTAATGTTATAACAAGAGTGTCAGAGAAAGGAAGAATAAGATGAAGAAATGGATTATATCTATTATTGCACTATGTCTCGTGGGCTCTATTGGAATGTTTTATGTGACTAAGCAATCAGTAGATGCAGAAGGTATTGTATTGTCCAATAAGGTGTTTAAAGCAACTTTTTCAGATCCTATAAGTGAGCAGGATTGGGAAAATGGAGATGTTTATTTACAAAGCGCAAATGGAACAAAGATAGATGCTAAATATCAACTTTCAAAGGATGGTAAGTCTATTGAAATACTTGATTTAGAAAATGGAAACTATACGCTTTTTGTGAAGAAAAAATATGGCATGGGAAAAACAAGATATACATTCAACGTGACAAATGAAATTCCAACCATAAACACAAGAGCAGAGTTAGAGGCTTATTTTGATAAAGTCCGTAAAGTAGCTGGTGCACAAAAAGACAATCCCATTATGACAATGGGAGAGGTTAGCGCTACTGAATCCAGTCCATCTAATGGAGGGGGACTAGACTATTCTACAACGAACAATCAAGTAGAAGGAATAGATGAGGGAGATCTTGTCAAAACGGATGGGAAGCATATTTTTACATTAAGTGAAAATGATGTCGCTATTATCAATGTAGAGGATTCTATCGAGATGAAGAAGGTTTCTACTATCCATTTCGATGAGGACTTCTATCCTAATCAAATTCTTCTAAAAGACAATATTCTAATGGTTGTTGGACAGAAAACCTATTACCAAACAATAATTGTGGAAGATCAAAAAAATAAAGATGAAAAAGTAGAGGAAGATGAAGTAGAAACAATCCAAAAGCCTATGAATTCTATGACCGCTGTATATTTTTATGATGTTTCTAATGCAAAATATCCGACTCAAATAAGAGAAATGGCATCAGAAGGAAGCATGAATGGTGTTCGATTAAATGGCAATATGCTCTATTTGATAACGACAGCGCAACCTGATTTTTGGATGGAGAAGGAAGATGAAAAAGTAGAGCTCCGTCCGTATATCTTTGACTCTAAAAAAGGAAAAAGACCTAAAATTATAGGCTATGGAAACATTTCTATCTTACCCGACTCTTTGGATGGTGTATATACTATAATCTCCGGAATAGATATAGCTGATTTGGAAAAAAATCCGGTTTCTATTAAGACCTTCCTAGGAGGCAGTGACCAACTTTATATGTCGAAGGAAAATCTATATGTAACTGCAAATATATATAAATTTAAAAATCCAAATGCTAGAAAGCTGGTTTGGGATCCAGCAGAAGTCGAAACAGAGATTTATAAGTTCGCTTTAAACGAAAAGCCTGTAGAGTTTGTAGGTTCTCATCGTTTAGATGGTTATGTACTTAACCAATTTTCGATGGATGAATACAATGGCTATTTCCGCACTGTAACTACTAAATTAAATAATTTAGGAGGAGACGAGCCTACGTCGGATAAAGAGAATGAATCATCAAATAGTGAAGAAAATAACGGACTTTCGGAAAACAATTTGTTTATCTTAGATGAAGACATGAAGCCTGTAGGCTCTATTACTGGACTTGCAGAAGGAGAAAGAATCTACTCTGCACGATTTATGGGTGATACAGCATATATGGTAACCTTTAAGGAAACCGATCCATTGTTTGTCATTGATGTAGCGAATCCAGAGGATCCTAAAGTACTTGGAGAATTGAAAATTCCAGGTTTCAGTAATTATCTCCATCCCCTCGATGAGGATCACTTAATTGGGTTTGGATTTGATACGATTGTTAGCTCTCAGGAGGGAGAGGAATCGATGATTCAAACAGGAGGTATGAAGATTTCTTTATTTGATGTCAGTGATTCTATAAAACCAATAGAAGCCGATTCGGTAATAATTGGGGGGGCAGGAACCTATTCTCCTATCCAACATGATCACCACGCACTTTTCCAATATGCTGATAAAAAGTTATATGGCTTCCCTGTCTCTATATACAAACAAACAGATGGAAAAGATTATGATGATTTTCAACAAGAGGGAGCTGTCATATACGAAATTACAGCCGAAAATGGAATTGTATTAAAAGGAGAGCTTTGGAACCAAACAAGAGATTCTCAAAAAGGACTAGATTGGAATACAATGATTCACCGATTAATTTACGTGAATGACAATCTATATACTATAGGCGGAGATAAAATAAACAGTTACCGCCTAAATGATCTTCAAAAAATAAACGAAATCTCTTACTAAGTTAACAAAAGGTATTGGAAGGGTGCATCCTCCAATACCTTTTGATTTTTTATGCACGTTGCTTTGTTAACTGCACTATCTTAATGGGAGACTGATCATATAACCTACATAATAAAATAATTCTCGCAGAAAAAAAGGAATTTTGCTTTTATAAGTTTTAAATGCAGAGCTTTGAGTAGGTGATGGTTGTACCTAAATTTTATCTTTCCATACAAAAAATTCATATAGATAATAAAAAGATTTTTGTAGTAAAAAACGAGTAAAAATTCTAAGAATAGGAAATTGGTATATAAAAAAGCATGTATTTTTTGATTCTTATAACTTCAACACATTTAGCATGTAAATGTTATAGTTAGATAAAACTATTAATAAGTCTGAGGGAGATAGGAGGCGATGT
The DNA here is from genome assembly GCA_934234185.1 of uncultured Psychrobacillus sp. GTDB lineage: Bacteria > Bacillota > Bacilli > Bacillales_A > Planococcaceae > Psychrobacillus. The sequence continues at coordinate 14,123 of CAKQHO010000035.1, forward strand.
TAGTTTGAATAAGGACTTTGAACTAACGGTGGAGTGCTGCTTACTAGCAGGAAGATTAATGATGGAGAGCGGTGCAGAAACCTACCGTGCTGAAGACACCATGGATCGAATGGCGATTTCACAAAATTTAACACAATCGCATAGCTTCGTCACTCCGACTGGCATCATATTTAGCGGAAACAATAACCTACCAACCAGGCTAGTTAGAATAAACTCTAGAACAACAGACCTAGAAAAAATTGCTCTTGTAAATGCGGTGTCCAGAAAGCTCGCTGCTGGTGAAATAGATATTGAAGCTACCTATAAGGAATTAAAGAAAATTGAGTTGGAACATAAAATGTATCCTTTTTGGATTCAAATTATTGCAGCTTCTATTGCTTCTGGTGGTTTTCTTTGGCTTTTTGGTGCAGACCTAATAGACGTTCCGCATGCTATGTTTGCAGGTGGAGTAGGATATATGGTTGCAGATTTATTGGAAGAAAAAACAAGAGTAAAGTTCTTTGCCGAATTTTTTGCTGCCCTCGTAATTAGTACGATAGCTATTCTATCGGTTACATATGGATATGGCATGCAAATAGACCGTATTATCATTGGCTCTGTCATGCCTCTTGTTCCAGGATTACTAATCACGAATGCAGTACGTGATTTAATGGCAGGCCACTTTGTGTCGGGGCTATCTAAAGGGGCCGAGGCCTTTTTAACGGCCTTTGCAATTGGGGCAGGGGTTGCCCTTATTTTATCAATCTAGGAGGGATGGACAATGTCTTACTTAGCGCAGGCAATTCTTAGTTTTATAGCAGCAACGGCATTTGGGGTAGTATTTAATGCACCCAAAAAGTCCCTTCTATATTGTGGACTGGTAGGCATGACAGGCTGGTTAGTACATTCATATATTCTCGAATTATTAGGAGACCAAATTATAGCTTCTTTTTCTGGAGCATTTACTATAGCATTTGTTGCCCATTTAATGGCGAAAAAATTTAAAATGCCAATGATTATATTTAGTGTAGCAGGTATAATTCCTTTGGTTCCAGGTGGCTCAGCTTACAATGCTATGAGGAATGTGGTGGAGAAGGATTATGGCGTCGCTGTTGAGTATGCCGCATTCGCTTTAATGGTTTCGGGGTCCGTAGCTATGGGTTTGGTTTTCGCAGAAATATTAACACAAATATGGATGAAATTATTGAGCAAACTTAAAGAAAAACGGAGCTAGGGTATTACCCTAGCTCACAGTTTAGTGTTCATCTAATAATAATTTTTCAATACTTTCAGCGGATGCTGGTTGACTGATATAGTATCCTTGAACTGCATCACAGCCCATACTCTTAAGTATATTATATTGTTCAGCCGTTTCTACACCTTCTGCAACCACAAGAACATCTAAAGATTGACCGAACTGAATTAGACCTTGTACAAGCTTTTGCAGCTTTTCCTTTTGTAGTAAAGAAGAAACAAAAGTACGATCTATTTTGAGCTTTGTAATAGGTAATAGCTGTAAATATCTTAAGGAAGCATAGCCTGTTCCGAAATCATCTAATGTAAATCCTACACCTTCTTGCTGTAAAGCTTGCATTTGCTTAATAATTGTCTTTTCAGCCTCTGCCTCTAAAGCAAATTTCTCTGTGAATTCGATTTGTATCCATTCAGCCTCGCATTGATACTTTTGTAATGCGGCATGAATCGATTTCATCATGTTTTTATCTCGAAACTCACGGATAGAAGAGTTAAAGCTTACTTTAACCTGGAATCCTTTTTTATGCCAAAGAGCAGCCTGCTCACAGGATTTTTCTAAAATGAAAGTACCAATCTCATTAATAAGACCTGTTTCTTCGGCTATTGGGATTAGCTCATCGGGGCTTACAACCCCAAGTACGTCATCCTCCCAACGAACTAATGCTTCTACTGTAGTAATTTTACCTGTTTGTAAATTTCGTTGTGGTAAAAACATTACGCGGAAGTTATTATGATTTAAAGCTTCTAATAATCGTTTTTCGATTTGAATTTTCCTCGAAAGCTTATGATGGTCTGTCTGCGAAAGACTAGCAATCATACCGCCACCCTCTAATTTTACCTTTTGAAGAGTAGTCGTAGTTGCTTTCATTAGATGTAAGTAATTCTGCTGATCTTCAGGGTATCTAGTGATAGCACCACTAATAGAAATAGGTATTAGTTTGTTGTCTAAGTAAATTGGATTTTGCTTAAGGAAATGAACGAATCCTTCGATATACCAATCACTTAAAGGAGTAACAATGGCAAAATCGTCTCTTCCAGCTCTCGCGATAGTAGAGTCCTCAAAATAGATTTTTAACCTCTTTGTTAACTCAACTAATAATTCAGCCTCTGTTTTATTGTCTAAAATCTCTCTTAATGTATAAAAGTGATTAACACTTAAATAAACAAAAGAAAAATGCTTCTGTTCTTTGATATACTCTGTGACAATTTCCTCTAAACGGTGTCTTGTCATGAGACCAGTCTCTGCATCTACATAAGCAATTTCCTCTAATCGAGTTTGTAATAACTTTTGCTCTGTTATTTCCTCTTCCAATAGTAAATAGTAGAGCGTATTATTTTCAATATCAGTGATTGGTAGTGCTAAAAGATTAACCCAATAAGGTAAACCGTCTTTTGTGACCTTCTCTACCGTACCCTGAAAATTTTGTCCTCTTTGTAGTGTATAAATAATCTGATCTGCACTTTTAAGATGCTCTTCTGTGTTTGGAAAGAACTGCCAAAATGATTTTCCGATAATTCTTTTAGGGGTCCAACCGCTTCGTTTCAGGAATAAATCATTTGCATGCATGATTAATCCTTCTTTGTCCATGTATAGAACCATGAAAGATTCAGATAATCCTTTCTTTAATAACTGCAATTCAAAGAAAGCAGAGCCTTCTATACTCAAGGCAGAATGAAGATTGAATTGAAATAAAACTAGTTTTTCTTCATTGACAGTAATGGCCTTCACTATTAGTGAAGTTTTAGTAATCTCATTATTCTTAGAATGCATAGTTACAGGATTCAAGTTAATAGGTTCTTCCTTACTAAAGAGACTTTGCCACTTTGCTACTAGATGTCCGTTGGTATGCTCTGTAAAAAAAGGAATTCTAGAGCCCACTAGCTCTTCTGTAGTATAGCCAAAATGTTTTTCTGCTTCTTTACTCCACCAAAGGATGTGACCTTCGGTGTCTGTTAGGAATGTGGGAAATGGTATATGATTCAACACAGCTTCACTTATATCTTTCGTTTTTTCTTGAAGATACATCTTTACGCCCCCAATAAATTATCTATTATTGATTATATAGAATCTAGAGAAAATAGTCATTAGTCTAGAACAATATATTCATCTTTTTTTTAATGTCAGGTCTATATACTTATTTTTATTTTAAGGAAAAGGAAGTGTATGTGGTGGAAAGAGGAAAAGGAATTATTTTAATTCTCTTTGGATCTATGCTATGGGGCCTATCTGGACCTATGATGGAATGGGTTTTACATAATAGCGAGTTATCAGTATCTTTCTTCCTGTCCATTCGCTTAGTATTGGCAGGGATAGGACTTTTGGCTTTTTCCAAGTTAAAAGGAATGAACCTCCTATCTATATGGAGGGAAGTCGGGTGGGGAAAGCAGCTAATATTATTTAGTCTTTTAGGGATGCTAGGTGTACAATTCACATTTATTGCCGCAATTGATGCGAGCAATGCTTCTATAGCCACTCTATTACAATTTTTAGGACCTATTTATATAATTCTATTTGTTTCTTGGAAAAGTAGGTTATTTCCACCTAAGTATCAGGTTGTAGGTATACTAGGGACGCTGGCTGGGCTATTTTTATTGTTAACTAACGCCAATATCGCTCAACTGTTAATAAGTAAGGAGGCCTTGTTCTGGGGAGTAGCTCTTGGTATAACTTTTGCATTTTATACAGTTTATCCCGCTAGGCTAATGAAGGAGTGGGGAGTTCTCCTTGTAGTTGGATGGGGCATGCTCCTTGGTGGTATAACCCTTGCATTTGTGAGTAGAATATGGAGCACGGATGAGTGGGGGCAGTTAGTTTTATACCCTCTTAATCTAGTAATTTTCGGCATTATAATAATTGGAACAGTTGCCTTTGTTATGTTTTTATCCAGTATGAAATACATATCAGCTGTAGAGACAAGTATCTTATCAAGTGTTGAACCGTTAACTGCAATGGTCGTATCTGTATTTTGGTTCGATCAAATGTTAGGTACATGGCAGTATGTTGGGGTTTTGGTCATGCTTATGTTTGTTACTTGGTTGTCTATCGGTGGAGAAGTAAGGTGGAGTAAAAAGTGAATAGGAGAAAATAATAATTAGATTATTAACTTTTTTCTATTTATTAAGAACTTAGTATGGCATAATAGATTTTACGAGAATTAATTCGAGATACGAAGAATCTAGGAGTGTATGTTGTGAGAACTATTTTTTCTTATTTAAAGCCATATAAATGGCTTGTTATTGCAGCTCTCTTCCTTATGCTTATTGAGCTTTCTGTAGAGTTAGTTCAGCCTTTATTAATCTCTATCATTATTGATGATGGAATAATAGCAGGGGATAGAGGGACTATCATTTTTTGGGGAAGTATCATGCTTGGACTATCCTTGCTAGCATTTATTTCAGGGATAGTGAATACGTTTTTAGCTTCCCATGCAGTACAAAGCTATGGTTACGACATTAGACAGGCCTTGTTTAAAAAGGTGCAGTCATTTACGATGACAGCCTTTCTGAAATTCCCAACTTCTAGTCTAATTACTAGATTAACCAACGATGTAACCATTACTCAAAACTTAATATTCATGGGTCTGAGAATAATGCTTAGAGCCCCACTTTTAGTAGTAGGAAGTATTGTCATGGCATTTCTAGTGAACGCTAAATTAGCGCTGTATTTAGTGATTGGTGCTCCATTTCTATTGTTGTTCTTGTATTTGATGAGCAGAAATGGATTGAAGCTATTCGGAAAGGTCCAAACAAGCGTTGATAAAGTTACTAGAAAAGTACAAGAAAGCCTACAAGCAATCAGGCTAATAAAAGCGTATCTTAGAGGTAATTTTGAGAGTAAGAGATTTGCTAGCGTAGCTAATACACTAAAGGTGGATAATATAACTGCTTTCCGAATTATGGAGCTTATCCTACCAGTTCTCCTATTTGTTATGAATATTAGTTTATTAGCTGTTCTTTGGTTTGGGGCGCAAGAAATCCAAACGGAAGGTGCACAGATTGGAGAGCTTGTGGCGATAGTTAACTATGCAATGAGAATGACCGGAGCATTTTCAATGTTTTCCTTTATTATTATTTTCTTCTCAAGAGCAAAGGCGTCCTCAGAAAGGATGGAAGAGGTCTTACTTGTGGATCAAGGGGTAGAGAATATGGAATTGGGAAAAGAAAAATTAGAACGTGGAGCTGGACAATTAGAGTTTCAGCAAGTTTCCTTTACATACCCTTCTACAGATACTCCTGTGTTGACGGACGTTTCCTTTAAGGTGAATGCTGGTTCCAAATTAGCCATCATGGGAGCAACTGGTTCTGGAAAATCGACCTTATTTAGTTTAATCCCACGCTTCTTTGATGCTACCAAGGGAAATATATTGGTTAATGGCGTGGAAGTGAAGCAGTGGCCACTCAAGGAGCTGAGACAAGTAATTGGCTTGGTCCCGCAACAATCAATTCTTTTCACAGGTAGTATAGAAGAAAACCTAGGATGGGGAGATGCTACTGCTTCGGAGGAGCTTTTACAGGAAGCAGCTAAACAAGCTCAAATACATCAATCTATAGAGCAATTTCCTGATCAGTATTATACGAGGGTAGGACAAAAAGGAGTTAATCTTTCAGGAGGGCAGAAGCAGAGACTATCCATTGCAAGAGCCTTAGTGAGAAAACCAGAAATTTTGCTTTTAGATGATAGTACAAGTGCACTGGATGTTTCTACTGAAAATGCACTTTGGAAGGCTTTGGAGAAGGAACAGTCTACTATGCTTGTAATCACCCAAAAGATTAGGACAGCTAAAGGGGCCGACCACATCTTACTACTAGAGGATGGAAGAGTTTCTGCTTACGGTACCCATGAGGAGCTAATGGAAAGCTCTCCTCTGTATAGAGAAATCGCAGAATCACAGCAAGAGGGAGGCGGAAATCATGAGTTTTAAGCCTTTCGGATATGATCCTATTTTAACTAAAGAAGATTTAAAAAAGAATAATAAGAAAAAAGTAGAAAAAGCATCTGATTGGAAGCAAGTGCTGTTAAACATATGGAAGCTAATAGATGAACAAAGATTTCTACTGATAATCGTTTTTCTACTTGTTATTGTAAGCTCCGCTTTATCATTATTGGGACCATATTTAGTTGGTGTTATTATAGATACTCATATTATGAATAAAATGTTTGAGGGACTTGCAGAACTTATAGGGTGGCTAGTTTTGGTATATGTTTTTCTATCTGTTTCTATGTACCTGCAGAGCTATTGGATGATTGGAATTGCTCAGCAAACAGTTTATAGACTTAGAACCGGCTTTTTTGAACATCTTCAGAAGCTTCCTGTCTCCTTTTTTGATAAAAGGCAGCATGGTGAGCTGATGAGTAGGATGACAAATGATATTGAAAATGTTAGCCAGACTCTAAACTCTTCTGTAATACAGGTGTTTTCCAGTCTGTTGACTTTAATAGGAACAACAGTCGTTATGCTCTATTTAAGCCCACTATTAACGGTCATTACATTAATAATCGTTCCATTTATGTTTTTTGCAATGAAGTGGATTACTAAGAGAACTTCAAAGCTATACAAAGAACAGCAAAAGGCAGTTGGTAATCTTAACGGCATGATTGAAGAAACTATTTCTGGACAGAAAATCGTAAAGGCTTTTTCCCAGGAAGAGAGAATGCTAGAAGAATTTTCGGTTAAAAACAATCATTTAAGAAAAACAGGTTTTTGGGCGCTTATCTATTCAGGAAGTATTCCAAAGGTGATGAACCTTTTAAATAATGTCAGCTTTACATTAGTTGCTGCAGCTGGAGGGATTCTAGCGTTCTACGGTCATATATCTATTGGGGTTATTGTTATTTTCACAGAGTACTCGAGACAATTTACAAGACCTTTAAATGATCTTGCAAACCAATTTAATACAGTTCTTTCCGCCATAGCTGGAGCTGAACGTGTTTTTTCTATTATGGATGAAAAAGGAGAAGTGGACGAAGCTCAGCAAAATAAAGATTACAAGCTAAAAGGGAATGTAATCTTTGATAAGGTGTCCTTTCGTTATAACCAGGATGATGAAAAGCCAACCATACATCAAGTTTCCTTCCAAGTAGAAGCCGGTAAAACAGCGGCATTAGTAGGGGCTACAGGAGCAGGAAAAACAACTATTATGCAGCTTCTTGCCCGTTTTTATGAGGCGAATGAAGGTCGAATCTTAATTGACGGTATTCCGATAGATGAATTACCGCGGAAGACATTGCGCAGTCAAACTGCTTTTGTATTGCAAGATCCCTTCTTGTTTGAGATGTCTGTGAAGGAAAATATTCGATATGGAAAGCTTGATGCAACAGATCAAGAGATTATAAAAGCTGCACAAGAAGCAAATGCTCATGATTTTATTATGAAGCTTCCAAAGGGGTATGAGACGATCCTTTCTGCCGATGGAGGAGAAATTAGTCAAGGGCAAAAGCAACTGCTATCTATTGCCAGAGCATTAGTGGCAGACCCAGCTATTTTATTGCTTGATGAAGCAACCTCCAGTATCGATACAGTTACAGAGCTAAAGATACAAGAAGCGCTAGAAAGATTGATGGAGGGACGCACAAGCTTTGTAATAGCACATAGATTAAACACCATAAGAAAAGCAGACTTAATATTTGTCATGGAAAGTGGAAAGCTGATAGAATCAGGTTCACAAGAGGAATTGTTAAATGCAAAAGGGCGATACTACAGCATGCTGACCAATTCCAAATTATAAGGAGGTCTGTATGGATCTATCAATCATGACAGTGTCGCTTCCACTAGATGTGGACACGTTAGAGGAAATGATTTCTCTGGTTCAAGCTGCTTCAAAAGAAGATTTTATTAATTACGACGCTACTTTAAGCATTGACGAGCTTACGGATTATGCAATAACAGGCTTCTGTATATTGGCTTATGATGACGAAGAGGACAAGCTGGTTGGAGCCATTTCAGCTTTAGATCGGATGTCTACCTTAGATTTTGAGTGGAGTACGCTTGTTTTACCATCTTATCGTCAAATAGGTATTGGAAGTAAATTATTAAAGGAATTTTTTAGAAACTTAGAACTAAGAGGTGCAGTGGGAGATTTAGCTCTAATGGACGAGAAAGCCTCTATAGGGAAACGAATTTTGCGAGCAAATGGTTATTCTTTAGAGTTTGCTGAGTTAACCATGGCAGCTGATGCAATTGAGTGGAAAGAGCAGGATATAGAGGTTACTCCTTACAAAGATGAAACTTCTGAGCTGATATCTATTTTATCAGAAGGATTTGGTGACACAGAGGACGAAGTAACACAATTGATATCCTTAAATACTCAGGCAGCTAATAGGCAAATGATGATAGTAAAGGTAAGTTCAAAAGTTGTAGGAACTGTTACTTTGGTTAGTAGTGATAATAAGCTCTGGGTTACTGGTTTAGCTGTTCAGAAAGAAAGTAGGGGAAAGGGAATTGCAACTTCTATTTTAAAATGGACTAAGCACAAGGCTTACCAGTTAGGGAAAAAAACAGTTTATCTGGATGTAGAAATGGACAATGAAGTAGCGCTATCAATTTATCAAGGGGCTGGATTCAAACAGCTTGAACATATTCTCTATTACAGAAGAGTAAATTAATGGATAAGAAAGAAGATTAGAGACATATTCTAATCTTCTTTTTATTTCTCCCTTCGTGCTTTTCAATTTTTAGAACAAATGCTAACATATGGGTAAATATTGTTGTCTTATACCTTTCTTAGGAGGAAACTTAAATGAAGATATACGCGCATAGAGGGTCGTCCGGCACACATCCAGAAAACACAATTGCAGCGTTTAAAGCTGCCTCCGATTTGCCTGTACATGGTATAGAATTTGATGTGCATATGACAAAGGATGGAGAATTAGTAGTCATTCATGATGAAAAGATAGACCGGACTTCTAACGGTAAAGGCTTCGTAAAGGATATGACCCTAAAGGAATTGGAGAAATTCGACTTTGGTGAATGGTATTCCCCTAACTTTAAAGGGGAAAAAATACCGACACTACGGGAAGTATTAAAAATTTTTACAGCTACACATCATCACTTAAATATTGAACTAAAATCAGATGTGTTTCCTTATGAGGGAATGGAGCAAAAGGTATTGTCCATGCTAGATGAGCTCAAATTGGTGGATAGAGCAGTCATTTCCTCCTTCAACCATGAAATGGTTCGTGAAGTAAAGAGACTAGCCCCTGGAATAGAAACGGCAATTTTATTTATGGAAGTAATGATAGCTCCACATGACTACGCAAAAGCGATAGAAGCAGATGCATTACATGCCTTTTTCCCTACTGTATTCCGACAAATGGGTAAGGATGCTGTAGCAAGTGGAAAGAAGGTAAGGGTTTTTACGGTGAACGAAGAACACTATGCTGATTTGTTGAAGAATGTTGGGGTCGATGCCATTTTTACAGATTATCCAAAGAAAATGTATAGCTATCTAAATGATTAATTAGAAAAGGTATTTACGGTTTTAGAAACTCGTAAATACCTTTTCCATTTTAATCTAATGGTTTGCCCATCACTATTGTATTGTAGTAATTTCCATCCGATAAAAGCTTATCCTTCTTTAATATTCCTTCGATTTCAAATCCGCTTTTTTCATAAAGATATATGGCTGGTCTGTTCGTTTCGAGTACTTGAAGGGTCATTTTCTTTACACCACTTGATGTTGCCCACTCTAATGAGGTATGTAATAAGTGTTTCCCAATACCATATCCCCAATATTCTTGTAAAACTCCCACTCCAAACTCTACTCTGTGTGCAAGTCTTTTTAATGGAGATCCTTCACATCTTGAATAACCGACAATCTTCTCGTTCATTTCAGCTACTAAAAGTAAATTTTTTGGAGCAATACTATCTGCTTGTATTAAGTTAGAGAAGTCCATTGTATCTAAAAATGCTTCTCCTCTTTCTCTATCAAAATTTTCTGTTTCTCCGTCCAATTGAAGTCGCAGTGCTGATAGCTCCTTTGCGTCCTTTTCTATCGCAGATCGTATAAGAAATTTTTTTTCATTAGCAATAAACTCTTTGGAATTTATTTTCATATGCGGATCTCCTCTTCTTTTTTACAATCGATCAGAGAGAAGTGTGTCAAGTGAAGCACGTATTCTCTTTCCTCATCTAAGTAAAGAAATTAAATCATTAGAATGTGTACCTAAAAAGCTGAACCAACCATGTAGTTCAGCTTTTAAGTGAATATTTTCCTGCACTTATGAGGAGTGTTAACTTTAAAAATGTTTACCACTTAGCTTGATGTTCCTCTACACATCCAAGCATTTGTTGAACATGTATGGAGGGACCATCCTCCAATTGAATATATCCATTGAAGTATCCAATCATCTGATTTACCTCTGAGAATATAAGTTTCATATCCGTTTTAGCAATTCGATGAAAAAACGGAGTAAACGTTAAGGATACATCATTGGAAAATTTCGTTTTAATTGACCAGGGCTTTGAAAAGTCTTGACGATCATAGGTAAAGAGTACATCCTCTGAAATTTTGGTGAGTACTCCATCTACAATTACTGCATTTTCTGTCATCCCAGTACCATCTGTCCATTTGCCACCCAAGTTTAAGCCGACTCTACTGTTACCTATTCGTTGAGATGAAAAACCCCAATTCCACGTTGCTTCTCTAGGCCAGACACCTCTTCCGTAATCTAATACGGCAAAATTATCTTCCTCATGAAAAGCATAATTGGATTCTCCCATTTTAACGTAGCCTTTAGTAGGAAGAAGGTGATGCTTAGCGGTAAATTGAAATTGGGTTCTGTTCCAAGGGATTACTACGTTTAAAGAATCCTCGTTGGGAGGATGTGATATATGTAAATCGGCGTGTAGCAGTTCACCGTCAAATTCTGGGATGGTAATGATCATATGTGTCGAATTTTGCATATACAATAGCTGAATGGACATTTCTTTTGAATGAAGGTGAACGCTTTCCAACACATTAGGTGGCATATTCACTTTATTTCCTAATGGAATAGTCACTGTTTTTTCTACGTAACGTTGAGTTTCATAGTTTAAGAAGTAAACAAAGCAAACCGCAGCGTAATCCAGATGGCTAATAGTTGCTGAAAAAAGTATCTCATCGCCGAATACACACCAGTAGTTCCATTTTTTCTTTCGCATATAATGGCCCTTTAGATTGCTCTCAATAATTGGACGGCGTGCAAATCCAATTGCTTTAGGGTTTAAGTTTCCCTTTTCATCGCAAAGCAGGGTAGGTACAACAATTTCTTTTTCTGCATGCTGTCTCATGTACCAACATCCTTTCTTACAGGATAAATCTATATCTTCTAGTAATCGTCTGATTAATCTAATACTAGCATATATTTACAATGAAAACATAAAAACAACTAGGGAAGGATTGAAAAAATTGGCAAGTTATAACCGCTCGGCTGCAGTTGACTATGCACAGAAATGGTGGAACAGTTATAATCCGAACTACCCGGTATTTGACGTAGATTGTACGAATTATATTTCTCAATGCTTAAGAGCCGGAGGAGCTCCTATGCGAGGGCAGCCGAATAGAGAAAAGGGCTGGTGGCTCGGGAATAATACTTGGAGCCTTAGCTGGAGTACACCTCATTCACTAAGGTGGTATTTAGCCGAATCTACCCAAGGTCTACAAGCAACACAAGTAAGCTCAGCATCTCAGCTTATCCCAGGGGATTTAATTTTTTATGATTTTCAAGGAGATGGCCGTTGGGATCACTCTACGATTGTAACAAGTGTTCAAGACGGAGTGCCCTATGTAAATGCCCATACAAATAACAGCAGAGATCGGTACTGGGAATATCAAGACTCCTATGCATATACACCAAATATTAAATACATTTTTTTTCATGTGAAGGATAGCTTTTCTTAAGAGGATTAAGGGGTACTATGAAAAGGCTCTGGGACTTAAATAAAGGGGTAAAGTGAGTGTCCAGATAATTACTTCTAGGACACCACTTCTTAGTCTAGAACAGATAGTTTAAGTATTTCTATGGCAGATACCAGAGAACTGCCAGTGTTTCTTCCCCTGCATGTACCGCAAGGGAGGTACTAATCTCTCCAATGACTATTTCCATAGCGGGCTTTTGCAACTGGATGCTTTCCTTGAGATGTGTTGCTTGCTCCAAGGCATTCGCATGCATAATATACATAGATGTTACTCCTTCATTGGCTACATCTATGGATTTGTTTAGTAAATAATGGATAGCTTTTTTATGTGAGCGTACCTTATCTAGCTCTTGAAGCTCTCCGTTCGAATTGATTTGAATAATAGGTTTTATTTTCAGGAGACTTCCTAGATAGAACTGAGCACTACTTAATCTTCCGCCCTTATATAGTTGTGTAAGATTGCCGATTAATATATAGTTTCGGAATTTTTTTGCCTTTATTCGTAGCTGCTTCAGAATCTCTTCGTAGTCAAATCCTTGTCCTTGAAGTAATAACCCTTCTTCCACCAGTCCAGTAATTCCAGCAGATAAAGATAGAGAATCAATACAGTCTATAGAAACCTGCGCGATTTGTGCTCCAGCAACAGAAGATGAGATAGTCCCGCTAAGGTTGTTGGAAACATGAATGGCAATGATTTTCTCGTATGTAAGACTAAGTTTTGAGTAGAGCTGAGCAAATTCTCCGGCTGATGGCTGAGAAGTTTTAACTGGATCCTTTCCCTCTCTAATTTTTTCATATAACTCCTCTGAAGTTAAATCTATGCCATCGACAAATTGTTCATGACCAAAATGGATATTTATAGGGACAACGTAAACATCAGGATGATTATGTAAAAAATCATTTATATAGGCACTGCTATCAATAACCCATGCAATTTTGTCTGAAATCATTCCGTACATCCTATCTTATATATATTTTCTATAGGTATCTAACATTTTTGGTAATTAACTATTTATCCAATTTGCTTCCACCATCGCTTGTTCCAAGAGTCAACAATATCGTATTTATGTCGTATAAGAATAATAATAATGCTGACGAACAGTGGTCTTGCATCATGATAATCAGGTATTATCCAACTTATGATACCGTATGCACTAAAAGCAAAAATCATGCTTAGAGTCGCACTTCTAGTGAAAGCAAGTAGTAAAAGAAATATAGCAGCTAATATTCCAAACAAGGGAGGACTAATAAAAAGAGAAACACCAATAAAAGTAGCTATACCTTTTCCGCCTTTCCCCTTTAGCCAGAAAGGATACATATGCCCAATAATAACGAGCATACCAGCAATAGCAATTTCTAAAGGTGAGAATTGTAGGATTGTACCAACATAAAGGACGATAATAGCCTTTAAGGAATCTCCTAGAAACGTCAAAAGAAATGCTGTTTTCCCTAAGACCGCACCTGCATTTCTAGCCCCTAAATTTCCGCTACGCGCTTGTCTTAAATCTGTTTTCTTCCATTTGCCAATCCACCAAGCTGTTAAGAAGTTTCCTATTAGGTAACTAAAAACCCAGTACAGCCAAACCATTATACACCTCCCAGTTCAAGCAATTTCATTTACTATATTTTACACTAATGCCAAGCCTATTGGTTATATTATTCTTAATAATCTTTTATTATTAAAGATAAATTGGTATGATAAAAGAAGATAAAGGTTTTACAAAAAAGGAGTTTTGAAATATGTCTGAGCAACTTACAGTTCGTGATGCAATTATCCAACGAAGATCCATTAAGCTATTTAACGGTCAACCAGTTGATAGAGAAACTCTATTAGCTATTATGGAAGACTCATTTTGGGCTCCAAACCATCAAGTAAGACAGCCATGGAGATTTGTAGTAGCTTGTGGTAGCGAGCTAAACGAGCTTCACGAAGTGCTAAAAGAGTTTGGGATTCCTACTTGGAAAGAGATGAGTGAGGAGCAGCTAGAAAAGCAAATGAGAAAATATACTACTCCAGGTGGATATGTATTTGTCATCGTACCAGAAGATCCTCGTCAAAAGGAACGACTAGAGGATTATGCTGCAGCTAGTATGCTAGTACAAAATTTTCAACTGCTAGCCTGGGATAAAGGAATCGGCTCTTGCTGGAAGACACCAGGATTCTTAGATAATCCGAAATTCCGTGAAGCGTTGGGTGTAAGGTCTGGTGAGAGAATCATCAGCATGCTACAAGTAGGATACTTTGATACTGTTCCGAAACCAAAACCACGAAAAAGTGTGGAGGAAGTTGTAACGTTTTTTGGACAAGAATAATAGAAACCCCTTCTGATTATAAGTAAGCTCCAAATGTTAGACAAACAGCTAACAGTTGGAGCAAAGCTTAAAAAGGAGGGGGTTTTTTCTTGATAAATAGCGCAAATATTATCACAGTTTATATTCTGGAAAAAGATCTAATTCAGCTCTCAGTTGGAACCTCGGTATGGAAACCAAAGCCTTGAAACCAGCGGTATGCCATGTTAGTTTCAATCTCTTTTATGGTTTGGAGTATGGACCGTATGCCGAAGGTATATTGGATAAAAGTCATCTTGATAAGTACCACTGGGTCGATACTAGGTCTCCCTAT
>CAKQHO010000036.1 GCA_934234185.1 uncultured Psychrobacillus sp.
ACCGCAAGTAAACAACGGGTAACCGCAAGTATCCACCACGGAAGTGCAAGTAAGCAATCAGCTTTCGCAAGTAACGAGTAAGGAATCGCAAGTATCAGCTACGTAACCGCAAGTAATGGTAGAAATATGGAATAAAGAGCTAAAGTCTTCAACTTTTTGCGAGCAAAAAGTTGCCATTACCAAAGATACCAGTTAGATAGTGCTGGCTAAATGACAGAGCCGATCTCACTTTCTAAGAAGTACTCCAAAACCTTGACAACCGCAAGTAAACAACGGGTAACCGCAAGTATCCACCACGGAAGTGCAAGTAAGCAATCAGCTTTCGCAAGTAACGATCAAGGAATAGCAAGTATCAGCTACGTAACCGCAAGTAATGGTAGAAATATGGAAGAAAGAGCTAAAGTCTTCAACTTTTTGCGAGCAAAAAGTTGCCATTACCAAAAATACCTGTTAGATAGCGCTTAATTCGGAGCAAATATCCATACGTAAGTAAACAAGTAAACCAAATTTAATTAAAAACGAAACTATTTCATTTTTAGATCCTAAAATGCAACCAAATTTTATTTTAAGAAATTCCATTTTCATTCCATAATATGTGTGGTAGCGTATTGGCAAGAGGTGATGAAATGATAGTTAAACCATATTCTAAGTCACTCTATCTTGAAGGCTTAGTATCGCTAACAAAACGATTATATCCTAATAGTCCAAAATATGTGACAGTCCAGGAGGAGTTAAAAAGACAACTAGCAGGGAGCTATGGAGAAGAAGTTGTGATGAATGCAATGAAAAAAGTGGAGCTGCCATATCAGCATTATGTGTTCCATGATGTATGCTTGTATGGAAACGCACTATTTCAAATTGATATTTTGATAATTACTCAGCACTATGCAGTAATTTTAGAAGTCAAAAATATAAAAGGAGATGTTGAAATTCAAAATAGCCCTCATCAATTAATTCGTACCCTACCGGATGGTCAAAAAAATTCTTATGAAAGTCCAGTTGTGCAGTTAAATGAAGCGAAGTACCAGCTTTCTAAATTCCTCAATCACTTAAACCTTCCTGTCTATGGAGCGATTGTGTTTGCTTTTGCAAGCAACCATGTAGTTTCGCCTCCAGGTCTAGTTAAAATCCTTTTTAAAAATGAAATTCGATCCTTCTTAAGAGAAATTCCATTTAATACACCAAAACTTTCTCAAAATCAATTGACCACACTTGTTAATAAAATACTGAATAGGAACGATCCTTTTCATCCTTTTCCTTTAAAAAAACATTTCGAAATAAGAGATAAAGATATTAAAAAAGGTGCTGAATGTCTCGAATGTAATTATATTGGAGTAGTCAGAACCAATCGTAAGTGGTTTTGTCCATATTGCCTACAATCAAATGCAAATGTCTATGACAAGGCATTACTCGATTACTTTCTAATTTTTAATCAATCTATTAATAACAAAGAATTACGTGAGTATCTTGGTATTTCCGGTCAATATGAAGCAACAAGGTTGCTAAATAGAAAATATCTAATAAAGCATGGAACATATAGGGATGCTAGATATAGCATGAAGCTAAAGTAGATTGATAGTAAATGCAATTATTGTTTAATCAAACTCTTCGCCTTAGCTAGAAAATGTAGGGGGAGATAGAGAAGTTCTAGCTGTCTATACGAGAGAAAACCTTGACAACCGCAAGTAACTAGAGGGAAATCGCAAGTAATGTCTACAAAAGCGCAAGAAAGCATTCCGCAACCGCAAGTAATCCTACCCCATTCGAAAGTAAACACAACCGAACCGCACGTAATGGAAATTTACTTCCAAAAGACAAGCGAACCGCAAGTAAATCCAGCTCAACCGCACGTATCTGGATCATGAGCGCAAGAAAGCAATCCGCTACCGCAAGTAAACACCACCGAACCGCACGTAATGGAAATTCACTTCCAAAAAACAAAGCGAACCGCAAGTAAATCCAGCTCAACCGCACGTATCTGGATCATGAGCGCAAGAAAGCAACCCGCTACCGCAAGAAAACACAACCGAACCGCACGTAATGGAAATTCACTTCCAAAAAACCAAGCAAACCGCAAGTAAATCCAGCTCAACCGCACGTATCTGGACCATAATCGCAAGAAAGCAACACGCCACCACAAGTAACCCAGCCCCAACCGCAAGTATTGGAAATCTACTTCCAAAAAATCCGACTACTCCCCTCCCCAATCAACAAAAAAAGCCCTCTCCACTGAGAGGACCTCTAAAAACTATGCGTCATCGCCCATACTGAAACTGCATCCACATCACCAGTGTTCACAAATCGATGAGGAGCAGAGCTATCGAAATAAATGCTGTCACCTTCATGCAGCTCGTAGGTAGTTCCTTCAATCTCAATCACTAATGAGCCGGATAGCATATAGCCACATTCCTCGCCAGAATGGTACATGAGAGGGGAATCTGCCTCATCGCCTGGGGCAACGAGCATCTTGAAGAAGCTCATTTGTTTCCCGGAGCTTGGGGAAAGGAGCTGATAGCTTACATTTGGACGGACACGTTTGATAAGCTTCGTATCGTCTGCGCGGTTAATGGTTACGGCAGCGGAAGCGTCGGTTTCGAAAAAGGAGAAGACCGGGACCTTCAGACAGTGGCTTAACTTCCATAATGTTTCAAGGGAAGGGGAGACCTGTCCGCGTTCGATTTGAGAAATCATACTTTGACTGATGCCTGCAAGCTTTGCCAGCTCATCCGAGGTAAAAGCCATTTGTTTCCGTAAATGCCTGATTCGTTTACCTACTTCCTCTTTTGGAAATTCCATTTGTACGCACCCCTTTGAATAAACATACAAGAACGAACTGTAGTAAATCTATGTATACTCTCTATTGTGCCTTTTTTCCAGTCCAGAATCAACAACGTATTATGTAATAAAAATGAATAAACCTAAACCGAAACCCACTCTGCAAAATACTTCCTATAAAACCAACGTCCCATTTATCCCCAATATCAATAGTTCGCTATCGCTCTACCAAACAAAATATGCTATAATACTGCAAGGTAAAAAAAGAAGGGAAGTACCTTAAAATGCAGAAAACTATTTGTGTGGTAGGCCTAGGTTACATCGGACTTCCAACAGCCGTTACTTTCGCAAACCACGGCGTTCGTGTTCACGGCGTTGATATTAATGAAAAAGCAGTAAGAATGATTCAAAATAAACAGCTTCATATAGAGGAAAACGGTCTTCAAGAGCGCTTAGATAAAGCAATTGATGAAGGCTTATTAACTGTGTCTACACAGCCAATGGAGGCAGATGTATTCATCATCGCGGTGCCTTCACCAATCAATCCAGACAAAACAGCGAACCTAGAGTATGTTCGTCAAGCGACAGCTTCAGTTGTTCCTTATATAAAAGAAGGAAACTTAGTAGTATTAGAATCTACAGTACCACCAAAAACAGTTGAAAATATTATGCTACCTGAGCTAATCAAAACTGGTTTGAAAATTGGAACAGAGCTTTATGTATCTCACTCACCAGAGCGTGTAATCCCAGGTCGTATTTTTGAAGAGCTTACAAACAATGATCGTATTGTTGGTGGGATCAATGAAAAATCAGCAATCCTGACTAAAGAGCTTTACGAGGTATTCGTTAAAGGAACTATTCATTTAACTGATGCTACTACTGCAGAGCTTGTAAAGGTTATGGAAAACACATATCGTGACGTAAACATTGCGTTTGCAAACGAACTTGCTAAGATCGCAGAAACATTGGACGTAAACATTTGGGAGGCAATCAAGTTCGCAAACTTCCACCCACGTGTGAATATCCATTATCCAGGCCCAGGGGTAGGCGGTCACTGTATCGCTGTTGATCCATGGTTCTTAGTAGAGCTTAGCCCAGAGGCGCAAATCATCGAGCTAGCTCGTCGTACAAATGATGGAATGCCTGCTTACACTGCTCGCAAAGTACAGCAAATTCTTTCTCAAGCAAACAAAACAACTGGCAAAGTTGCCGTATTCGGTCTTGCTTTCAAAGGCAACGTAGACGATATGCGCGAAAGCCCATCCACAGAAGTAATTACTGAGCTTCAAGAGCTTGGCTTTGAAGTGGTTTCCTATGATCCACATATCAAAGTTAACGGTCACTCTACTCAAACACAGTTGATGAACGAAGCAACGGATGGAGCAGATGTGATTCTTGTGTTAACTGATCATAACGAATTCAAGGAGCTAGCCCCATCTATCTTCAAATCGGATGTAGCAACTCCTATCGTTCTGGATACAAAAAATTGCTTGCAGCGTGACGTTTGGGAACAGCAAGGATTTGCATTCTATACACTTGGTGATGCGAAAAACCGTAATGTGATGGAGCAGATCAACCAATGAAAGAAACAATCCTTGGTGTGAATGTTAACACCGAAAACTATGATGAACTGATTAAGATTTTATTCCAGCGTGTGGAACAAAAGGAAAAATCGCTTGTTGTTGCAATAAACCCGGAAAAGCTGATGAAGGCAAAAGAGGACCCAGATTTAAAAGCGCTCCTAAACCGTGCGGAATTTCAAATTCCGGATGGAATAGGAGTCATCCTTGCCTCTAAGCTAAACAAAGGAAATATCACCTCCCGCGTAACGGGAATTGATATGATGGACCGCATCGTAAGAGAAGCTGCGAGAACCCAAAAGTCTATTTTTCTATACGGAGCCAAGCCTGGAGTAGCAGATAAGGCAGCGGAGGCTCTGAAGTTTACGTATCCTTCCTTAATCATTGCAGGTACACAGGACGGCTATGAGAAGGATAACGAAAAGGTAATTGCCAAAATAAACGAAGCAAAACCAGAAGTACTATTTGTAGCAATGGGCTCTCCGAAGCAAGAGCTATGGATTGAAGCAAACAGAGACAAACTGTATCCATCTCTTTACCAGGGAGTAGGCGGATCCTTTGACGTTCTCGCTGGAAACATCAAGCGAGCACCAAAAATCTTCCTAAAAACAGGTACAGAATGGTTTTATCGTTTGGCTATCGAGCCATCTCGCATTAAGAGACAAATGGTTTTACCATTGTTCCTTTTAGAAACCTTAAAAAAGAAACAATAAAAATATTTTTAAAAATTACTTTTCACTGATCTTTTCCTATTGAAGATTAAATCAAAAGATGGTAGGATTAATAAGTGTAAGGATCATTTCCTCAAAATATATAAAAAAGTCGGTTGGTTGCCCACGCAAAAAAGCCTAAGTAGATTTCTACTTAGGCTTTTTTGTGTCTTAATTTTGTAGCAGTCGGACAGACCACTTAGTAAGATCAGGTTTATCCTTCAACTGCGACTCTTTTGGAAAAACAAATGTCCAAGGCTTGCTTGTATTTGCTTTTACAGTTAAAGGCGGAAGGGTAAATCCACCTTTGGCTGCCACTTCTTCAGTGGAATCCAATACTTCCAGCGGCAATTGTTCTATAGTTATGTCTTTTTCTAATCCGCTACGGATTAAGATAGATACAGCAAGTCCACCATCTTCTTGATAAGCCCATTGCAAAGCCTTTAAATTCAATTCATTTTTTGGTGGCGGAGTTAATCCTTCCACTACCTTTACTAGTTGTTCTTTAGCGGAAGTAGCTAAGGATGTTTCCCACTCATCCTCTAAATCTAGTCGATGAGTAAGTTTTTGTTCAAAGGCAATAAACCAATCTTCCTTTGTGATTTCTTCAATTGGAACCAATAGTTGGTCCTTTGTAAAAGTAACAATCCAAGGCATAGCACTCTTGGAGGGAATTGCACCGACTATGCTTAGATCGGTTTCAATTTTACCAACAAGTTTATTATCCCCATTAAACAGCATGAGAGAAGTGACGCCCAAAGTTAAGTCTTTTTCTAAAGTTTGTCTAATGAAGAATTGAGCATGTACTAAATCACCCTCAATTTTTAACTCGATAGGAGCTAACGATAACTGATTTTTAAGTAAAGGCGGTAGCTCATTAAGCAGGAATTGAAAGTAATACTGGTCTTCCACTTGTTGAGGCTTGCCTCCAAAGAAGTACAATTTTGTTTGTACTTCTTCAGTTTCTACTACTTTATTCGTAGATAGGTTTGTGGTTACTGACTTGTTTTTTTTCTTTTGTTTTTTTGCTTCTTGTCTTCTAAAAAATCGATTCAATTGATATCGCCTCCATTGTTCTGTGCTTCCACCAGTTGCATTTCCAAAAGCTGTGCAATCTCTGTTGCTACTCCCTTGCCGATACTATGAATCATACGAGTAAACAGCTCTAATCCTTCACGCTCATACTGACGCATAGGATCTTCTTGAGCATAGCTACGCATGCCGATACCCTCTTTTAGTTTTTCCATGCTGTCCATATGCTTTAGCCAGTGCTGATCTACAGTAGTAATTAGATATAAACGTAGCTGTTCTTTTTGAGTTGCTCTACTCAATAATTCAATGACTACATGTTTATAATTTTCTATCTGGGCATTGATTTGTTTTTTTATTTCTTCTTCTGAAGGATGGTTGTCCCAGGCAGGTAGTTCTGTTCCTGGCATTAAATCCAAGAATACCTGACGTAGTCTTTGGTAGTCCTCGTCAGAATGATCTTGGTCTTCATTAAAGAAGAAATTGATTTCGTGTATTGGAAATTCCTTGATAAATGTAACGAAGGTTTCTTCAATATTTTCTCCAAAAATCAGCTGGTCGCGAAGTCTATAAATTGTTTTTCGCTGAACATTTAATACGTTATCTAGCTTCAAGTTATATTCACGGACACTATAGTTAGCACCTTCACAGATAAGCTGAGTACGAGTTGTGAACTCCTCTGCTTTTTTATCATGGACTTGTCCATTCTTATCTGATTTCACTTTAGGCACAAGCTTTTCTAATTCTTCGCTTGCATAGCGCTTAAACATATCATCCTCTAAAGAGATAAAGAATTCGGAAACACCTGGATCTCCTTGACGTCCTGAACGACCCTTTAGCTGGTTATCAATTCGTCGGGACTCATGTAGTTCGGTTCCAATTACGTAGAGACCGCCAAGAGCAGCAACACCATCGCCTAAAGAAATATCAGTACCTCGCCCTGCCATATTGGTAGCTACTGTTACTGCACCCTTCTGTCCAGCCAATGATATAAGAGAAATCTCCTGATCGATGCTCTTTGCATTTAATACCTCGTGATGAATGCCTTCTTTCATAAGGTAACGTGAAACCTCTTCTGATTGGATAATAGAAGTTGTTCCAATCAAAACCGGTTGACCATTACTATGCAGCTCTTTTGTTTTCTCGGCAACCGCCTTATACTTATCTGCCTTTGTTAAATAAATTCTATTCGGCAAGTCTTTGCGAATAATTGGGCGATTAGTTGGTATTTTCATCACGTTCATTGCATATAATTCTTGGAATTCCTTTTCCTCGGTTTTTGCTGTACCAGTCATTCCTGAAAGAAGGGGATACATACGGAAGTAGTTCTGAATAGTGATCGAAGCTTGGGTTTGATTTTCCTCGGTAATAAGTAACCCCTCTTTCGCCTCGATAGCCTGATGTAGTCCATTAGAAAGGGAACGTCCCTCCATTGGGCGGCCGGTAAACATATCTACTAATAGGATTTTCCCTTCTTTTACAATGTAGTCAACATCTCTAGAGAACATCATACGAGCTCTTAGTGCCTGAATCATATAATGATAGAGTGTTTGGTGCTGAAGGTCATATAAATTATCGATAGAAAAGAACCCTTCGATTAGCTCAATTCCTTCTTCTGTATAACTAACCGTTTTAGTTTCCACATCAAACAGGAAATGAGTCTCTTCTTTAAATGATTTAACCAACTTGGCACATAAAGAACTCAGCTGCTCATGTACATCTGTTTTGCCAGCAATAATTAATGGAGTTTTAGCTTCGTCAACTAAAACACTATCTACTTCATCAATCAAGGCAAAATGGAAGGGGCGTTGAACACGCGTCTCTGCGTTATAGGACATATTATCCCGTAAAAAATCAAATCCAAACTCAGATCCAACACCGTATGTGATATCAGCCTTATAAGCTTCCTTCTTTTGTTCCAAGGTTGTCATTGGCAAGGTTAAACCTACCGTGAGACCTAAAAATTCATGAATTGGACCAATGAGCTCTCTGTCACGCTTTGCTAGATATTCATTAACGGTAATCACATGGACACCTTTTCCTTCTAACGCTCTTAAATATGAGGGAAGGGAGGCTACTAGTGTTTTACCCTCTCCGGTAGGCATCTCCGCAATATTTCCTTCGGATAATACCATCCCACCTATCAATTGAACTTCAAAATGTCTCATTCCAAGAACTCTGTCAGCAGCTTCGCGAATAACAGCAAATGCTTCTGGTCGAATATTTTCAATTTTTTCGCCTTTTGCCAATCGTTCCTTTAGCTCTAAGGTTTTATTTTTTAGCTGCTCATCTGAGAGATTACGCAGTTTATTATCCCAAGCATTTATTTCTTGTAATTCTTTTTTGTAGGCTTTTAATTTTTTCTCATCTACTGACGGGAAAATCTTTTTCCAAAATTGAGCCATCTGTCAGTCTCCTTTAATATATGTACTCCACAACAATTGATTATATCATATATTTATAGAAAATTAAAAAATGGTGAAACTTAACTGTGGTGGAAACGTACTAATTAGATGGATTCAAATAATAGATTCAAATGTCTTATGAATTTATTTTTTTTTCCAATAGTGTGGTGAAGATAATAGGTATATTGCTTAACATTTGGATATAATATAAATCTATTTCCAAAATAGTAATTGACAGAATTCTATTGCCATTTTATACTTTAATGTGTAGTTGTTAATCTATTATCATTTTGCCGTGATTACTAGATTTGCAAATTTATATTTACCTAGAGGAGGAAATTATCCAATGGCTAACCAACCAACGAAATACCGTAAGTTTTTAGCTGGTGCGGCTACGGCTTCATTAGTAGCAACAGCAGTAGTACCTTCTGCATTAGCAGCAAGTTTTTCTGATGTGAGCGACAACAACTCTCACAAAGAGCATATCGACGCATTAGCAGCAAAAGGAATCATCGGCGGATATGCTGATGGAACATTTGGTCCAAACAACGACCTTACTCGTTCTCACGTAGTAAAAATGATGGGTAAATGGCTTGTATCTTTAGGTCACGAAGTGCCAGCTGACTATAAGACAGTTCAACGTTTTGATGACATTTCTTTAACTACTAAAGACGAAGAGCTTTTAAAATACTCTGCATTAGTTAAAGATAAAGGCGTATTTAACGGTAATGCTGGGAAATTAGATCCTTCAAGCAACATTACTCGTGAAAACATGGCAGTAGTTTTAGTTCGTGCATATGATGCAGTGAACAACACTGACCTAGTTGCTCATGTGAAAGGTCAAACTTTCAATAAAGATGTAACTGACTTAGCTAAAGCAAAAGAAGAAGCTCGCCCAGCGATCGATGTATTAGACTTCTTTGATATCACGAACCCAGCAGCTCCAGCTTTCAACCCTAAAGGAACTGTAACTCGTGGTCAATTCGCTTCATTCTTAAACAAAACTATCAACACTGAAGTTGCAGGAAATGTTGGTATTTCTTCTTTAACAGCTACTGGAGCAAAAAAATTAGAAGTGAAATTTGCTAGTGCAATTGACACTACTAAAGCTTCAATTACTGTAAACAAAGGAACTATCGCAGTAAACGTTGATGAAATCAAATTTGCTGACGACAAAAAATCTGCAGTAATCACTACTACTACTAACCTTACTAAAGGTGAGTACACAGTGAAACTTTCTGGTCTTTCTGATACAGCTATCACTAAATCTGTAACTGTAGAAGATCAAAAAGTATCAAAAATCAACGTATTATCTACAACAGCTCCATTAAACCCAGCTTCTGCTACAGTAGGCGGAGTTAATTACGGTGAAAATGAATCTGCTTTTGTAAGATATGAAGTAGTAAACCAATACGGTGAAAGATTAAACAACCAAGCAATTACTTGGAACCAATCTACTGGTGGTCAAATTACTGACAACGGTAAAGGACAATTAATCATTGGTAACACAGCTGCTGGAAATGTAGACTTCATCCCAGGAAACAAAGTTTTCTTAACAGGGGTACACACTGCTAGCGGTACTGTAGTAAATGCTGAAGTAGTAATCGGTTTAGCTTCTAAAGCTGACACTGTTGCTATCGCAGGTGTTTATAACAATGTTACTAAGAAAATTGAAAACTTACCTGCTGGTTTCCCAGATGGCAGATACTACTTATTAGTAGAAGTAAAAGACCAATATGGTAATGTAATTGAAGATCCAGCTTTGTCTGACTTAGCTTATACTTCAAACAACCCATTATTCATTGCTACACCTTCTGAAACAGGAGCTATCGAAGTTACTGTAGACGGTGTTGAATACCAAGGTATTAAATTATCTCCTGGTACAACATCAGCTAAAGGTGGATCAGCAACAATCCAGTTAATCTCTAAATTCACTGGTAAAGCTTCTACTTACACAATCTCAGCAGAAGCGAAAGCAACTTTAGCTTCATTCACATTATCAGCTCCTGATAGAATCATTGCTGAAGGTGAAAAAGTAGAAATTCCATTCTCAGCTGTTGACCAATATGGTAATGCTGTGACTTCATTTGCTGCACTTGATGGCAAAATTACTTTTGCTGCAGGTTTAGCTCTTGAGCAACAAAAAGATGGTTCTGCTAAATTGTTCTACACAGCTCCATTAACTGGTGCTAACCCAGGACAAGATTTACCAGTTTACTTAACTTCACTAGTAGCTGATGGAGGAAACTTCTCAAGCCTAATGGTAAGTGTTAAAGATGCTGCTGTACCAACTACAATCGTAGGTGTGGACGCTGGAAAATCTACTAAAATTGCTCGTGGTGGTTCTGTAGATCTTCAAGCTAAAGACTTAATCATTCAAGATCAATATGGTCGTACAATGACTGATGCAAAAGTTAACGCTTGGATTGGTGAAGCAGGTGCATCTGATACTAACCGAATCGTTGTAACTTCAAACGTTGCTGCAACTTCACCATTCGCAGTTTCATATGCTACTGCAGGTGCAGCTGATAGTGAAGAACTTATTTTAGAAAATAAAGATACAAAAATTACAATTGCTGGTAAACCTGCAGGTACAGAAGTTACTTCTAACACTGAAAGATTAGTGTTCGCTTTATCAACTGCACCAACTGCAACTGCAATTGATGCAAGTGCTAGAACAATCACTTACACACTTTCTGAGCAATCAGGATTCGTAAGCTATGAAGTATCTGACCTAGGTACTATCTACAATAACGGCGATGCTGCTTCAGATACTGACTCTAAATTTGACCGTGCTGTAAAAGTTTACGGTGTTGAAGCAGATGGAACTAAAGTATTACTTCCAACTTCTCGCTATTCTGTAACTACAAACGGTAAATTGGATGTTACTGGTAATGTAATCGGAGACAAAGCTACTGGTGGATACACTTCAGCTGATTTCGGAACTGGAAGCAACTATGCTGATATCAAAGTGAGCGTTCTTGTAACTATCAACGATGATAACGGTGCTGCTGCTGGAATCGTAGAAAAAGAATTACTAGTATCTAACAAATCTCCAAAAGTTGATTCAATTGCATTGACTGATGAAGTAAATGATAACAAAGCATTCATTAAAAATGGTGCTATTACTACTGAAGACTTTATCACTGACTACATTGATGAAACATTAGATCAATACGGTGTTGAAATTTCTGAGAATCCAGTTATTACAATTACTAAATTAGTAAAAGTTGCAGGTTCTTCATTAACTGTTACTAATAATGGTAGAGATAATGTTGCAATCACTGGAGCAACTGCTGGAGACAAATTCACAGCTACTTACAAATATGCAAGCGGTAAAACAGTATCTATCGACTTCACTGTTGAAAACTAATAGTTATTATATTAATTATTAAATTTGTGAAATCGCATTAATAAAAGCCTTAGGAAGCGACATTCGTGTCGCATTCCTAAGGCTTTTTTTATTATTCTTAAAATTCTTGAACTAAAACTACAAAACTTCGTCCTCTATTAAAGAAATGATATATACTTGTAATAAGAGTATATATTACCAAAATGATACTGGGGGAAAAAGAGAATGAAGAAGAAAGCCAAATTTTTAGCAAGTACGGTTGCAGTCTCAATGGTTGCTGCAGCTATTACACCTACCGCTTTTGCACAAGGATTTTCAGATACTAAGGGAAATACGCATGGGGAAGCTATCAACTCTTTGGTGAAACTTGGAGTAATTAGTGGTTATCCAGATGGAACCTTTAAACCAAATAAAACACTAACTCGCTCTGATGTGGTAAAGCTACTTGGAAAGTACTTGGTAGCACAAAATTATAAAGTACCTGCAGATTATAAAACTAACGTAAGATTTAGCGATATTACCC
Organism: uncultured Psychrobacillus sp.; assembly: GCA_934234185.1. Lineage (GTDB taxonomy): Bacteria > Bacillota > Bacilli > Bacillales_A > Planococcaceae > Psychrobacillus. Next base: position 12,375 of record CAKQHO010000036.1, read on the forward strand.
CAAAAAATGCAGATGATGAGCTATTAAAGTATGCTGCGATGATTAAAGACAACGGAATTCTTGGTGGAAGTAATGGTAGACTCCTAGCAAAGGAAGATATGACTCGAGAAGATATGGCAATAGCCTTAGTAAAGGTTATTAATGTAGTAGAAGGAGTAGATTTAGTACAACACGTATCCTCTCAAAACTATGAAAATGACGTAAAAGATTTAACCAGTGCGAAAGCATCTGCGCGTCCATTTATAGCTGTGTTGGACTATTTTGATATTACAAATCCTGATTTAAATAAATTTAATCCGAAAGATACGACGACTCGTGGGCAATTTGCTACATTCTTAAATAGAAGTATTGCGATGAATCTCGCTGAAATAAAAAATAAACCATATTCTATCACAAGCTTTAAAGGTATAGGGAAACAAGCGTTATCTGTAACGCTTAATAAGGAAATAGATTTGGTGAAAGCGAAACTTATTATTAAAAAGAGTGGAGTAGAAATTGATATAACGAAAACAGAGCTATCTTCAGATAAACGAACGTTAAACATATACTTGTCATCAAATTTAACTGCTGGTGTTTATGATTTATCGCTGACTGGCTTGGCTGAAAATGTATTAACAGCCTCTACTTCTCTTGTAAATGAAAAGGTTGATTCCATAGAAATCTTGGGTAGTGCTGCTGTACTTAATTCGACTAACACAAAGCTTAAAATTCCATACCGAGTTTATAATCAATACAAGGAAGACATCACTGCAAAAGTGAATAGTCTCAAAGTGAGTTCTAATCTTATCAGTACAAAGCATTCACTAACTATAAAACCTGAAGAAGGTCTCATAGAAGTGACAAAATTAAATGGTAATGACATATTTAAATTGGGAGAAAAAGTATCCTTAACAATTGAAGATGGGGTTATTAAAGGTACAAAATCTTTAACAGTTTCGGAGAAATCAAGAGTTAGTCAGGTAGTAATATCCAAGCTTTATAATGACGTTGACTCTACGGCTACTTTAAGTCTGGATTCTACCTATGAGGACTTCCATCTGGTTCTAAGTGCAATCGACCAATATGGAATTCCTATGCCATCAACAGAGATATCAAATGACATTTTAGTTTCTATTTCAGATACATCTATTATTGATGTGAATAGCAGTACGAGTGCGCCAAAATTTACAGATATCACAATTGATGGGAAGAAACAAACAGTTATCGAGTTAAAAGAACCGAAAAATAAGAAAGCTGGACAAGCTTCCATTACGCTTACTTCTCGTAGTACTGGAAAAAGCTCGAAGTTTGACTTGGTTGTAGGTATGGGCATTAAGGCAGACCAAATCTCCTTTCAAGCTCCTGACCTAGTAATAGCTGGAGAAAAAACAGAAATCCCTTATTTAGTAATAGGGGCAGACGGTAAACAAATTAGTGATACGAAATTATTAAACAGTAGTAATGGTGTTCGTTTAACGACAAGTGATCCTAATGTAAAAGTAACGTTTGAAACGGATTCACGTACGGGCAAAGCAAAACTTTATATTACCGATTCGTCACAAGCGACCTCTGATAGACAAGTCCTTATCTCAACTACTACAGCTAGTGGAAAATCAAACTCGGTAATAGTAAATATTCGAGCGAAAGCTGAGGCTGCTAAAATTACTGGGGTAAATAATTTAGAAACTACCTTATTGGTAGGAGGAACAGAAATTATTAAACCAGATTCCTTTAAAATAGAAGATCAATATGGTAGAAACATCAGCCTCTCTGCAAGTAATATGGCAAGTGCTGCAAATGTAGCAAATGCAGGGAAGTATTATATTAAAGTAGATTCCTTTGATGATAAAGTGGCTTTATCGGCTAATAGAATGTTATCTGCTACTAATACGGTTACAGCTACCGGGCTGAAAAAAGGTACGAATTTTATAAAATTCACCATTCAGCAGATAGATTCAAGAGGGATTATTCAAACAAAGGAATCTAGCTCCTATGAGGCAGGATTTAGAATTATAGAGAAAGCTGACATAGTGACGTACGAAATGAAAGATATTGAACCAATCTATGACAATCCAGTATCTTCAGCAGTAAGTAATTATAAAAGAGATGTGATAATTTATGGTAAAACCTCTTCGGGAAACCGTGTAATAGTTCCAACTAGTGAGTACACGGTAGTAACAAGTAATCCCGATTTAGTTTATGAAGCATCGAACAGTACCATTTATGTTAGACCGACTAAGGATATCGTGGATAAAGAGGATATACAAGCAATAGTAAGAATTATTATAAATGCAGAGCAACAACCAGTTACCTTAGATAAAACAGTAACTATCACAAAATCTGCACCATATGCAAAAAAGATTGAGCTGCAACCCTCCTTTAAAGGACTGACAATTAGAGACAGCATCCTTCAAATTCCAGGAACAACTGGCATCGTCTCAGTTGACTCTGCAGCATTACGTGGAATTTTAAAAATAACAGATCAATATGGCGAGGATATTTCGTTGTCTGCATCTGAAAGAATAACAATTACTGCTACAAACCTAGTAAACTCAGATAACGACACCATCGTACCTAAAGTCTCAGGAAACGGGACAAATACATTAAATTTTTCTGGAATAGAAACAGGAGATAGTTTTTATTTAACCTATGTAGTTGACGGAAACATGTTAACGACCTATGTAATTATCGGACAATAATATAAAATGTAGAGAGTAAAAGATTGTAAAAAAATTGAAATCTTTTACTCTCTTTTTCTTTGCCTTAAATAAAAAAGTTTTAAGAACATTTATTATTTACTGAAAGCTATATAATTGATAGGTAAATTGACTCTATTTTCAAAAGATAATATATAAATAATTATGTACTATTTTTATAAGTTGATTAAAATTTACTAAATTTACGCAAATAAAATAACTGAAAAGTATAGTAAATATGGATACGAGTATGATAGTCTATTAGAGAATGGATGTTAATGCACTAAGTAGAAGGGAAGTAATAAAAAGGTAATTAAAAGGAATATATGGGTTTCCAAAGGTCTAAAAAGAAAGAATGCAAGACAACTTTGTAATTAAAAGCTTACTAGGAGGGCTAGGAATGAAAGATAGTAAGATAATTCGTCAAAAAACCTTTAAAGCTGCTATCGCTACTACAGTTGCAGCTGGTTCACTTGTAGCGGCTATGCCAGCAGTTAATGTTGCACAAGCGCAGGAGGTATCCTTTAAAGACGTAAAAGTAAATCATCATTTTTATGAGGCAGTAAAAAGCTTAACTTCAAGAGGAATTATTAGTGGATATGAAGACGGGACTTATAGACCTGGAGAAAATATTACAAGAGCTCATGCCGCAAAAATTATTGCTTTAGCTTTAAATCTGGATACGAAAAACGTAAAAGATCCTGGTTTCAAGGACATTAGCAAAAGTCATCCTTATTATGGTTACATTGCAGCCTTAGTAGATGCAGGAATTATTAAAGGATATGAGGACAATTCATTTAAACCAAATGGCAATTTGACTCGTGCACATATTGCGCAAATGCTAGTTGAAGGCTTTGGCTTAGAAGAACAAAAGCTATCATCTGATCTACCTTTTCATGATATCAATGGAAAACAATGGTTTGCAGATTATATTCAAACCCTATACTTCCACAATATTACTACAGGGAAAACAGCAGTTACCTTCCAACCAAATGCATATGTAACTCGTGGCCAATTAGCTTCCTTTGTACACAGAGCAGAGACATCCGTACAACAAAAAGCAGTGGAAGTCATTGACATTGCGAATAATGAAGTGAAATTATCTAATGGCACTTTTGTTTTAAGTGAAAATATGGAAGACCTTTTCAACATAACAAACCTTTCAGCATTAAAGGGAGCAAAAGTAAGCTACAAAGTTAATGCAGATCAAAAAATAGAAATTACTTCCTTAGAGATTACTGCTAAAGGAACTGAAAAAGAACCAATCGTATTAGCTGGAAAAAATTCTACGTTTAATGGCAATATAAAAATCAGCACTGACTATGTATCTATAAAAGATTTAACAGTAAAAGGGAAAGTATCTGTTCCAGCTAAATCATCGACTGCAAGTACGAAAGCGGTAGCTGCTACAACGTCAACTATTTTATTTACAGACGTAAAGCTAGATGAATTAATTGTAGAAAAAGCAGATACATTAGTTGAATTTAAAGGACAAGCGACTGTAGGACAGCTAGACATTGCAACTGCAGCACATATTAAAGCTGGTAATGCAGTGACAATCTCTAAAGTAAACCTTTTAGCAGGTGCTAGCAAAGTTACGTTGGATGTCAATATTGACGTGTTGAACATCGTGTCGACTAACACCAAAATTACATTAGGGAAAAATGTAAGAGTTAATAATATTATATTACCAGCAGGAATTCAAGCAAAAGACATTATTGAAAACTATGAAAGTGTAAAAGAAAATATTAAAAATGTTGGAGGAACTCCTAATCCAGATGCTCCAGCACCAGCTCCAGGTGGAGACTATAATCCTCTTCCAGCAGAAGGATTTAAGTTATCCTTAATGCACTTTAATGATACTCATGCACAACTAGACAATGCAGCGAAGCGTGTAACTGCTGTAAATGAAGTGCGTGCAGCTAAGCCTGATGCATTACTGCTTGATGCAGGAGATGTTTTCTCAGGTACTCTCTACTTTAATGAGTTTAAAGGGCAAGCGGATTTAGAAATCATGAACCTTCTAAAGGTTGATGCAATGACATTTGGTAACCATGAGTTTGATCTAGGAAGCTCACCAGAAGGTCATAAAGCATTAGCAGATTTTATTAAAGCAGCAAACTTCCCGTTTGTTTCTGCAAATGTTGATTTTTCAAAGGATGAATTATTTACAGGATTGTTTAATACAAAAATTTCGACAAGCCCTGAAAAAGCAAATATTTACTCAGGAATTGTCAAAGAAGTTAACGGCGAAAAGGTCGGAATCTTTGGATTAACAACGGCTGAGACAGAATATATTTCTAGTCCGGGAGAAATAACATTCTCCGATTATATTGCAGATGCGAAGAGAATGGTAGCAGAGTTTGAGAGCATGGGGGTAAATAAGATTATTGCCCTTACTCATATCGGTTATGATGACAACCCGGCAGTGGACAATGACATAGAGCTTGCAAAAGCTGTAGAAGGCATTGACGTAATCGTTGGTGGACATAGTCATACAACACTTTCAAGTCCTGTAGTTATTAAAGAACACGCAGACCCTACGGTTATCGTTCAGGCTGGACAATATGCTGAAAACCTTGGCACATTAGACCTTACCTTCAGTAAAGATGGAAAAGTGATCGAACACCAAGGAAGCCTGATCAAGGTTGCCGACAAAGCAGAAGATCCAGAAGCAAAAGAGATTCTGAAAAAATATGCAGACAGAATTGAAGATATAAAAAATGAAGAAACTGGCGCTATAGCAACAGCTGCATTAGAAGCTCCAAGAAATCCTGATAATAGTGTTCGTAAAAACGAAGTACCTATCGGGAACTTGATTACAGATGGAATGTTAAACAAAGCAAGAGAGTACGATAAAGACGTAATTATGGCTTTCCAAAATGGCGGAGGAATTCGTGCGGGTATTAACGCAGGACCTATTACTGTTGGTGAAGTAATCACAGTACTTCCATTTGGTAATACACTAGCAACAATGAGTCTAACAGGTGCTGAAATTAAAGAAACGTTTGAAATTAGCTTAAAAGAGCTTCCAGATCGTGAAAATGGAGGATTCTTACATGTTGCTGGAGCGAAGGTAGTGTATGATTCTACGAAGCCAGCTGGAAGTCGTGTAAAATCTATTTCCTACAAAACGGCTGACAACACGTATGTACAATTAGAAGATAATAAAACATACAAAGTGGCAACAAACGCGTTCACTGCGAAGGGTGGAGACGGCTTTACAGTACTAGGAAAAGCTTATGCAGAAGGTCGTGTAACGGATCTTGGTCTTTCTGATTGGGAGAATTTCCGTGATCATTTAGTTAGCCTAGGTACAGTGGAACCAAAATTAGAAGGCCGCATTGTGGATGAACAAAGTGATTTCGAACTATCTTTAATGCACTTTAATGATACACATGCACAGCTTGATAATGCTGCAAAACGTGTAACAGCGGTAAATGAAGTTCGTTCACAAAAACCACATGCTTTATTATTAGATGCTGGTGATGTATTCTCTGGTTCCCTTTATTTCAACGAATTTAAAGGACAAGCAGACCTTGCATTTATGAATTTGATGAAAGTGGATGCGATGACATTCGGTAATCATGAGTTTGACCTAGGAGATTCTGCGGAGGGGCATAAGGCTTTAGCTGATTTCATTAAAGCAGCTAATTTCCCATTCGTATCTGCGAATGTTGATTTTTCACAAGACGAGCTATTTACAGGTTTATTCCAAACAAAGATTTCTGAAAACCCGGAAAAAGCAAATATTTATTCAGGAATTGTGAAAGAAGTAAACGGCGAAAAAGTTGGTATCTTCGGTTTAACAACTGCTGAGACTGAATATATTGCTAGCCCAGGCAAGGTTACTTTTTCTAACTACATCGAAGATGCAAAGAAAATGGTAGCGGAATTTGAAAAAATGGGAGTAAACAAAATTGTTGCTCTAACCCATATCGGTTATGACGATAACCCAGCAGTGGACAATGACTTAGAGCTTGCGAAGGCTGTAAAAGGAATTGACGTAATTGTTGGTGGACACAGTCATACAACTTTAGCTACACCAGTAGTAGTAGGCGAAAACGATGAGCCAACAATTATTGTGCAAACTGGACAATATGCCGAAAATCTAGGAACTTTAGATATTACCTTTGACAAGGATGGTAAAATCACAGGTCATGCTGGAAAGCTTATCAATGTAGCAGAGAAAGCAGAAGACCCAGAAGCAAAAGAGCTTTTGAAAAAGTATGCTGACAAAATTGAAGAAATTAAAACAACTCCTTCTGGAGCTACTGCAGAAAAAGCATTAGAAAATCTTCGTAATCCAGATAATAGCGTTCGTAAAAATGAAACACCACTTGGAAATCTAATTACTGATGGAATGCTTGCAAAAGCAAAACAATACAACAGTAAAGTTATCATGGCATTCCAAAACGGTGGGGGTATCCGTGCTGCAATTGACGCTGGTCCTATTACAATTGGTGAGATCCTATCAGTACTTCCTTTTGGAAATACATTAGCAACAATGGAGCTATCAGGAGCAGAAATTAAAGCTGCATTTGAAATTAGCTTAAAAGAGCTTCCAGATCGTGAAAACGGAGGATTCTTGCATGTAGCTGGTGCAAAAATTAAATATGATTCAACAAAACCAGTTGGGGAAAAAGTTGTTTCTATCTCTTATGAAGAAAATGGTTCATACATTGCCATTGAAAACGACAAAATGTACACAATTGCAACAAATGCCTTCACTGCAAAAGGCGGAGATGGCTTCACAGTATTCGAAAAAGCGTATAAAGAAGGAAGAGTGACAGACTTAGGCCTTTCTGATTGGGAAAACTTCCGTGATCACTTAGTGAGCCTAGGAACAGTAAATCCTAAGGTAGAGGGAAGAATTGTAGACGTTTCTAAAACTGGTGGCGGTGAAATACCTGGAGGCAATATTCCAGAAGCTGATTTCTCAGGTACTCCTCAAGCTCCTAAAGTATACAACGGAAATGTGACTGTATCAGTAGCAAACGTTGCTACTTTACAAAACGTAGAAATCAAAGGAAACCTTACAATCACAGGAGATGCAGACGAGCTTACTCTTTCTAACATTATTGTCCAAGGTGATTTAGACCTTTCTGGTTTTGATGGAGATGCTACTTTGGAAAATGTAACTGTAATCGGTGAAACTATTTATTAATCCTTACTAAGAGCCTTCTTATTAAGAAGGCTCTCCAAATCATAGAAATCCCTACTAAAGGAGAATTGTCTACATGAGTAAAAGGAATTGGAAGAAGTATTTAAATGGCTTCTTATCAGCTGGGTTAATTGCCGGTTTAATTATCCCGTCAATGCCATCAAAGGCACTTGCAGTAACGAATGCATCAGATTTAATTATTTCGGAATATGTTGAGGGGTCTGGAAACAATAAAGCTATTGAATTATATAACGGCACTGGTGCAACCCTAGATTTGTCTAGCTATTCAGTAGAGTTATATGCCAATGGAAAAACAGCTGGTCCTGCCACTTTAAAACTGTCTGGAACATTAGAGGATGGTAAAACACTTGTCATCTATAATGGACAAGGAAACAATGACTTAAAAGCGAAGGGTGACCTTTTAAATAATAATGTTACTGCTTTTAACGGGGACGATGCCATTGTTTTAAAGAAATCTAGTGAAGTAGTTGACTCCTTTGGACAACTTGGATCAACTACTAAATGGGGAGAAAACGTTACCTTAGTTCGTAAAGCATCTATTACATCTGGAGATAAAGTTACGAGTGATACCTATGATGTAAGTGCTGAATGGCTGACTTACCCTATCGATACATTTGATTACCTAGGATCTCACACAATGGATGGATCCAATCCAGGAGAACCAGGTGAACCAGGAGAACCTGGTGATCCGGGGGACCCAGGTAATCCTGAGCCACCAACAATTCTAACTCTTGCTGAAGCTCGTCAAAAAGCAATCGGAGAGATAGTTACTATTAAAGCGGTAGTTGCTGCAAATTTAAAAAATACAGTTTCCGTACAAGATACAACTGCTGGGATTGCAGTGCGTCCATCTAACTTGCCGGCTAAGGTTGGCGATGAGGTAACTGTAACAGGTAAGCTCGCAGACTATAAAGGGCTTCTTCAATTAGATGGAGCAACGCTCGTTGAGAAAAAAGAAAACGTTGGCGCACCAGCTGCTAAAGAAGTAACAGGAGCAGAAGTGACGGAAGAGAACGAGTCTTTATTAGTTGTCGCAAAAAATATTACGCTAACTTCTGTAAGTAATGGTAACTACAAAGCAACTGACGGAACATCTACTTTCGTGGTTCGTGACGAAAATAGTAACCTAGGGTTAGAAGTTGGAAAAACGTATGAGTCTATTACAGGTATCATCCAACAATTTGACGCAGATTATCAAATTATTCCTCGTTCAGACGCGGATATCGTAGTAGACAGCTCTATCCTACAGCCAGTAACTGCTACTCCAGACGGTGGGACATTCGTTGGAGGGACTACTGTTACTTTATCTACAAGTACGGCGAATGCAACAATCCACTACACATTAGATGGATCAGATCCAACGAAGGATAGCGCAGTATACACGACTGCTATTGAAGTTAAAAAAGATACAACTATAAAAGCGGTTGTGATTACAGCTGATGGAAAAGTAAGCGAAGTAAAAACGTTCGAATATAAAATTACGGATAGCCTGCAAATCCATGATATTCAAGGTGCAGGACATGTAACTCCTTTTGACAATCAAACAGTAGAAGGAATTCAAGGAATTGTGACGTATGCATTTACATTAAGTGGAGCTTACTATTATACAATTCAAACACCAGACCATTTAGCAGATAACAATCCACATACATCTGAGGCCATTCTTCTTTATAGTGGAACAAAGTCTTGGCCAATCCAAGTGGGAGATCTTGTTTCAGTGACTGGTAAGGTAAGTGAATATGCGTATGATGGATATGCAGATCGTAATACTACTGACCTAAAAACAACACAAATTAACGTACGCAATGATCAAGGTGGAAATGTAACGGTTGTGCAAAAAAATGTAGAATTACCAAAACCGATTATCCTTGATGAGTCTAACATTGATTTCAATCACATCGACGATGACTATTTAAAAGTTTTTGATCCAGAGTCAGATGCAATCGATTTCTGGGAAAGCATTGAAGGTATGCGTGTGGAGGTTGGAAATGTGAAAGCTGTTTCTCCTCAAGAGCACGGGGATCTAATTACTTTATTAGAAGATGAGCCAACAAACACACTTCACGGTGGAGTACTTTACGAGGAAAATAACCAAAATCCAAATCGTATTCATTTCCGCTTAGAACCAAATGGTGACGCTCGTAATTTTGAGGTGGCTACTGGAGACACATTTGACGGTCCTATTACAGGAGTTGTTGGTTACTCATACCAAAACTTCAAAATCTATGTGAATCTTAATGAAATGAAGGCAAAGCATACAAAAGGTGAAGCAAAGCCTGAGAAAACAACGATTGTAAAAGCAGAAGATAAATTAACTATTGCTTCTTATAACCTAGAAAACTTCTCGAACAACAAATCATCCACTTCTGATGATAAAGCTCGTAAATTAGCTAGAGCAATCGCAGGAGATATGCAAAACCCTGATATTGTTGGGGTAACAGAGGTACAAGATAATAACGGTGAGTCAGCAGGAGATTCTAAAGCTGATCAAAGCTATAAACGATTAATCGATACCATCAAAGCTGCTGGCGGGGTAGAGTATAAATACGTAAACATTGACCCAGTCAACAATGCAGACGGTGGGGCACCAAATGCGAACATCCGTGTAGGCTTCTTATATAACCCAGCACGAGTATCATTAACAGAGGGTGTGCCAGCTGGAAATGCTACAACTGCTGTAGGCTATGAAAATGGAAAGTTAACAGTGAATCCAGGTCGTATTGATCCAACAAACGAAGCTTTCAATAGCAGCCGTAAGCCACTTGCTGCTCAATTTGACTTCAAAGGGGAAAGCGTAATCGTTATCGCTAACCATTGGAACTCAAAATCTGGAGATACACCGTTATACGGTTCTATCCAACCACCTAAGTATGATAGTGAAGTACAGCGTCAAAAAATTGCTCAAATTGTTTATGGATTTATTGAAGATGTAAAAACAAAAAATCCTGATGCAAATATCGTTTCACTTGGTGACTTCAATGATTATCAATTCTCTAAGGCATTGAGAATCCACGAGGGTACTTTGATGAAAAATATGATTAATGAAGCAGCTGATGCAGATCGCTACACATATTTATATCAAGGGAACTCACAAGTACTAGATCATATTTTAGTATCTAAAAATCTAGAGACAAAAACAAAAATAGATATTCTTCATATTAATGCTGACTTTACAGATATGGCTGGTCGTGCAAGTGACCATGATCCAGTAATGGTTCAAATTGATATGAAAGCTGAGGATGAAGTGACTCCAATCACTCCAGAAAAAGCTTATGTCTATAAAAACTTCAAATCGAAAAAGCTTACTATTACAAAGCCAAGTGTTTCTATTACACTTGATGATAAATCTGTCATTTCAGAAGGTGTGTTCTTCACTGGAGAATATGCAGAGTTCCACGGAGAAGGCTTTGCTACACATTCAGTAAACGTGAAACCTGCAAAGGCAGGAGCAATCCTAGACTTTAAAGGAACAAACGTGAAGAAAGTAACTATTGATGGAACAAATGTAAAAGAAATTCGCGGTGCAGAAAATGTACAAGAATTTGAATTTATCAACGGAGCGAGTGCAAGCTCTATTAAAATCACCAATTCAAAAGGGGAACCGATTACGGTTCCTTCTTTACCTGGTGAAAACCAAGCACCAATCGTAACGAAAAAGATTGAAAATCAATCTGCAAAAACAGGCGAAACAATTTCTATTTTGTTAACTAATCACTTTGCAGATCCTGAGAAAAAAGCGTTAACTTTTACTTCAACACTGGGTACAATTGAAGGTAACGTGTTAAAGCTAAACTTAGAAAAAGGTAATCATGTAGTTGGTGTAACTGCTAGTGATGGAGAAAAAAGTGTAACGACAAGCTTCAGTGTGGTGGTAACAGCAGAGAGCAGCCCAACGGATGCATACTATAAGGATGCGTTTGGTTTAGAGGGAGATGCTTTAAAAGCCGCTCTTCATGAAATCATTGATGGACATAAAGAGCTTTCTTATGATCAAGTTTGGGAAGCACTGCGCCAAACTGATGAAGATCCACAAAACAAAAACAATGTGATTTTATTTTACTCAGGTGTTTCGCGCTCTAAAACTGCTAATGGCGGGAATGTAGGGCAATGGAACCGTGAGCATACATGGGCAAAGTCCCACGGTAATTTTGGTACATCAAAAGGGCCTGGAACAGATATTCACCATCTTCGTCCCACAGATGTTCAAGTAAACTCCTCTCGTGGAAACTTAGATTTTGATAATGGCGGAAGCCCAGTAAGTGGCTGTGACGGATGTAAAAAAACAAACAGTTCATTTGAGCCACCAGATCGTGTAAAAGGCGATGTTGCTCGTATATTATTCTATATGGCTACACGTTATGAAAAAGGCGACAAAGTGGACCTAGAGTTGAATGAGAAATTAAATAACGGCTCAAACCCTTATCACGGAAAGCTATCTGTTTTATTAGAATGGCACAAACAAGATCCAGTGGACGAGTTTGAACGTAATCGCAATGATATCATCTTCTCAATCCAAGGAAATCGCAATCCGTTTATCGATCACCCAGAATGGGTGAATGCTATTTGGAAGAAAACAACTTCCGCTTTATACTACAAAGCATCTTAAAATAACCAAGACCTGACTCTATAGAGGAGTTGGGTCTTTTTTTGGAGAGAAGAAGACCGGTATTACCTTATATTTTGAGTATAGTGAGAAAAGAAATTACGTTAAAAAAACAGATGATTTATCATTTTTTATCTGTTATATTTATATAAAATAGGAACTTTTTGTAAGAAAATTATTATATTCTTTTATGTAATAGATTACTAATCATTAGCATATATATGGAAATGATGCCGTAAAAAAAGTTTATTTTAACGAAAGAAAGGATGCGATTTTTATAAAGCGATAGAAAGAGGACAAACCACAGAGCGAAATTAAAAGAAAGAAGGAAAATTTTTATGATTAAGCGTAAGAGAGGTAGATTATTCTCAGCATTAATGGCAATTACAATGACTTTCACGACGCTGTTCCCTATTAACGCATTTGCAGATACTGGAGTGCTAGTGCCACAAATCCTAGAAGTAGAACAAGTGGATGTCAATGAAACAAATCCTGCTACCGAAATCAAGGGTGAATCGGTAGTTCCAGAAAACATCATCCCTTCTGTTGAAACTCTTTTTGATGATACTGGACTTGAACTAACATCAGTCGTCCCTGAAGCGAAAAATTTTACTATATCCGAAACAGATATATCTTTCAATAGTAGAGCAAGAAAAAAATCTACTGTAATATCCTTTGATTTAATAGGGGATTGGGAGTCTTACAATGTAAAAATTGGTGATGTTAATGGGGGACCTCCGGGTTATAGTGGTGTCATCATACTCACGGAACATAACCCCACCGCAGGTAAGAAAAGTATAGTAATAAATGAATCTACCAAGAATAAACTGTCATTAAATGATGGTATGTATAGTATAGCTTTTAACGGTATAGTTAAAAACCCGAGATATGGTAGGGCATATCATTGGAATCAAATCCTAACAATCAAATCAACAATTCCAGTAATCGAGGGAGATTTTTCTGGTGGAAAAGTATCTGGGACAATAGAGGATAAATATTTTGAATACTACGGAGAAGGTATTCAAAAGCTTGTGGTTTCCTATACGATTATTAGGGATGGAATTGTAGGTAATAGAACAATTTTCTCTACAACGGAGTCTACAGGTAATCCTAGAAAATATTCCTTTGTTCCTCCAATAAATCGCCCAGGATTATACAAGATAACTATAAATGCAGATGACCTTACTGGTAACGGAGGGGAAAAGGTAATTTTCGAAGGGAAAGTTGATGTTGAATTAAAAGTAAATAAAAATTCTATTTCCTTAGAGGCAGGCTCCTCAGAAAAATTGACAGTGACTGAAGTGATAACCCCCAAAGACCGAACTCCTTCTGAGAAAGATGTAACCAGTGAGGCTACCTATAAAGTGGCAAACGAAGAAGTCGTAACGGTTGATAAAGGAGTGATCACTGCAAAGGCAGGCGGATTTACTACTATCACTATTACACATAACGGTCAAACCGCCACAGTAGAAGTCTCTGTTCAGAAGAAGGAATTAAAGGTTGATAAAGACCAGGTCGAATTAGAGGCCGGCCAAACAGAAAAATTGACTGTAACTGAAATAATCACCTCCAAAGACGGAACAACCACGGAAGAAGATGTAACCAGTGAGGCTACCTATAAAGTGGCGAACGAAGAAATCGTAACAGTTGATAAAGGGGTGATCACTGCAAAGGCAGTGGGACCTACTACCATCACTATTACACATAACGGTCAAACGACAGAAGTGAACGTTACTGTTACAGAAGTACAAAAAGTACTTAAAGTAGATAAACCAATATTAAATATTCCTTGGGATTTGTCAGAGCAACTAACTGTATTGGAAGTAACAACTCCGAAGGACGGATCACCTATTGAAAAAGTTGTGACGAAAGAGTCAGTGTATAAAGTTGAAGACGAAAATATTGCGACGGTAGTAGACGGAAAAATTACTGGAATAGCAGAGGGTAAAACGTTCATTACCATTACACATCAAGGTCTAACTGCAAGGGTCGAAGTAAATGTTGTACCAAGACGGAAACTTATCGTCCTCTATGATAATCTTACACAAATCATGCAGATAGGACAAAGTGAACAATGGAAAGTGATAGAACAAATAATACCAAAAAACGGACCGATTATTGAGGAAGATGTAACCAAAGAGGCAGTATATACAGCATTGGGAAATGTCATAACAGTGAAAGAAGGAATAGTAACAGCGGTAGGTGTAGGTTTGACTACCTTATCAATTTCATATAATGGCAATACCCAAAATTATGCAATAGCAGTTACAGAGGTAAAAGAATTAAGGGTCACTAATCCAACTATTTCGATGGAAAAAGGTCAAACCGAGCAGTTAGAAGTAGAAGAATGGACCTTCCCGAAAAACGGAACACCAATTAAGGACGATGTTACGGACAAAGCAGAATATAAATCAGCAAACGAAGAAGTTGCCACAGTAAAGGATGGAGTAATCACGGCAATAGGAGAGGGTAAAACTTCCATTACCATTACATTCCTAAATCTCAAAACAAATGTAGAAGTCACTGTCTATAAGAAAGAGTTAGAAGTAGATAAAAGTTCTCTCGACTTAGAGTCAGGTCAATCAGAACAACTAGTAGTAACAGAAGTAACGATTTTAAAAGACAGGATGGAAAAGGAGATTGTCACTAAAGAGGCTACCTATAAAGTGGAAAATGAAGAGATTATAACGGTGCATGAAGGACTAATTTTTGCGAAGAAACCAGGTACCACCACCATCTCCATCACCTACAACGGCCGAACTGTCACAGTAGAAGTCTCTGTCTATAAGAAGGAATTGAAGGTCGATAAAGACCAAGTCGAGTTAGAGGTTGGTAAAACAGAAAAAATAACTGTAACCGAAATAACCACCTCCAAAGACGGGTCGAAAACGGAGAAAGATGTAAC
>CAKQHO010000037.1 GCA_934234185.1 uncultured Psychrobacillus sp.
AAGCTTTGTTTTTTTCGTGGGAGTATAGCTATTGACAGCCTTCATTAAACCAATGGTTCCTATAGAAATATAATCATCAAGCAACTCATGCTTAGGATGAAATTTCTTTACCACA
Organism: uncultured Psychrobacillus sp.; assembly: GCA_934234185.1. Taxonomy (GTDB): domain Bacteria; phylum Bacillota; class Bacilli; order Bacillales_A; family Planococcaceae; genus Psychrobacillus. Next base: position 116 of record CAKQHO010000037.1, read on the forward strand.
TGAGCTACTAGGCGCATATTTCGTTCGATTAATTCATCTCTGGCCGTCATATCTCCGTCTAAAAAGCGTGCTATCATTACTTGTTCTTCCTCTGGGGATAAAGGCTGATGGAATGCCTGACCCTTTAAATAACCAAATACAAGCGGTAGATCTACTACAATATTGATAAATGCAGTCAAAAGACCAGCGATTGATCTCACCTCCATTTACTTAATAGCACATTATATGTCTAAAAAGGTCGGAATATGAGAAGAACCTGCTTTCAGAGGCTTTTAAGATGCTGCAAATAAATACAGCTTGATATAAAAAATGGTGAAAATAGTAAAGAGGGTGTCAAGAAATTACTTTCTTGACACCCCCCTTAAATGAAAGGATTCTTCTGTTAAACCTTTCGTAATGTAAAAGTACTAATCATTAAAAATGCTAAAATAATAAATAAAAACATATAAGAGACCGGTGGGACAAATTCAATAGCAAAATAAGACAAGGTTAGAATTACACCAGCTACTGTAATAGGTAGCCCTGTAAAAAATCCATTGGATTCTGTTATATTGAATCTTGCTAAACGAAAAGCGCCGCAAGCGATATAAATAACAGTTACTGCCATTCCCGCTACACTAAAGTTTTGTAAGACAAGGGAATACATAAGTAAGGCAGGAGCTATTCCAAATGATATTATATCACTCATAGAATCTAGCTGTTTACCAAGCTCGGATTCTAAATTAAATCGTCTGGCAACCATTCCATCAAATCGGTCTAACAGACCAGCTATAAATATGAATAATACGCTAAACGAATAATACTCATTTAAAGTAGCCATGATAGCTGCGCCACCAAAGGCTAAATTACCTATCGTTATCATGTTAGCGGTATTTGTCTTTAATTTCTTAATTGTTTGAGACATAGCATTTTGTAGGTACATTGCAAAATCAACTCCTTTACAAGTAACATATTTGTTCATTATACTTCGATTAAGTAAAAATTGTAAGTCATTATTTTAGGGAGAAAGCAAATGAAAGAAAAAATTTATCAATCAATGATTGAACTGACAAATGGAAAATGGTCATCTATATTATTAAAACGATTTGCCCATTCGAGTCTTAGTAAGACTTTTATCCCGTCGTACATGAAGCATTTTAAAATTACTACGAATGACATGACTTGCCATGTGAATGAATATACGAGCCTTCATGATTTTTTTATTCGGGAAATAAAAGCAGATCGTAGAGAAATAGATCTATCTCCTAATAGTATTGTTTCACCTGTCGATGCCACGATAGAAATTTTTGGAGATATCTCTCCATCAGGGATTTTTCATGTGAAAGGAAAGCCCTATACATTAACTAATATGCTTGGTTCAGAGGATTTAGCAGGTAAATATATTCATGGGAAATATATTATTTTGTACTTAAGTCCCGCTGAATATCATCGAATACATGCGGGGATAGACGGAGTAATCACAAACCAATATGTCTTAGGAAAAAAATCCTACCCCGTAAATAAATGGGGACTTAAGTATGGGAAAGAAACAATTAGCGGAAATTATCGACTTTTAACGGAGCTGCAGATGCCTAATGGGAAGGGATGCTTTCAGATTAAGGTAGGGGCTATGTTTGTGAATTCTATTGAACTGACTTGTAAAAACAAGCAATGGAATAAAGGGGAGGAAGTTGGCTATTTCTCATTCGGTTCCACTGTTGTGATGCTCTTTCAAGAAGGAAGCATGAAGTTTACAGAAGATCTTTCACCTGGCAAGTTTGTAAGGATGGGTGAGAAAATAGCAGATATGGTATAATCATATTAGAAATTGTGGAATTGGAGTGTTTATAATTTGTTAGCCAAATTTATACCTAGTGAATTTGTAAGGAGTGTCTTTCATATTACCCCTGACATGCTTCATGAAAAAGGGATAAAAGCCATTATTACAGATTTAGATAATACACTTGTGGAGTGGGACAGAGCAGATGCAACTCCGAGGTTAATTGAATGGTTTGCTGCTATGAAAGCTGCAGGAATTCAAGTTACGATTGTCTCAAATAATAATGAGTTAAGGGTCAAAACCTTTGCAGACCCATTGAGTATTCCTTTTATTTTTAAAGCTAAGAAGCCTTTTGGAAAAGCGTTCAGACAAGCATTAAGTATAATGTCTGTTAAAAAAGAGGAAGTTGTTGTTATAGGAGATCAATTATTAACGGATGTATTCGGAGGAAATCGCCAAAAACTTCATACGATCTTAGTTATTCCGGTAGCTAAATCAGATGGTTTTTTTACTCGCTTTAATCGAATGGTAGAAAGAAGAATATTTAGTTACTTGGATAGAAAAGGAAAAGTGACATGGGAGGAAGAAGCGTGACAGAAGCACCAAAATGTATCGGATGCGGTACTTTCATACAAACAGAGGCTGTAGGAGAGCCAGGTTATGCTCCAGTCTCCTCATTAGAAAAAGAAGAAATTATTTGTCAGCGTTGTTTTCGGTTAAAAAATTACAATGAGCTGCAACCTGTGTCTCTAACTGATGATGATTTTTTACGAATTTTAAATGGATTAGGAACACAAAAGGGTTTAATTGTGAAAATAGTGGATATCTTCGACTTTAATGGTAGCTGGTTACCAGGTCTACACCGTTTTGTTGGCAATAACCCCATCCTTTTAGTCGCAAACAAAGCTGATTTACTTCCTAAGTCCGTGAAAAAGAATAAGGTTATTAATTGGATGAAGCAAGAAGCTAAGAAGCTGGGCTTATCACCGATTGATGTTCTTTTTGTTAGTGCTCATAAAGGGACAGGCATGCCGGAAGCAATGGAAGCAATTGAGCATTACCGAAAAGGTGAAAATGTATATGTGGTAGGTTGTACAAACGTAGGGAAATCTACATTTATTAATCGCATTATTAAACAAGCTACAGGCGAGGAAGCTGTTATTACTACTTCACACTTTCCAGGAACAACGCTAGATATGATTGAGATCCCATTAGATGACACGAAGGCTCTTTATGATACGCCAGGAATTATCAATCATCATCAAATGGCCCATTATTTAGATCCGACAGAGCTTAAATATATTATGCCGAAAAAGGAAATTAAACCGAAAGTATTCCAGTTGAATAGTGAACAAACTTTATATTTAGGTGGATTATCACGTTTTGATTTTATTAAAGGAAATCGCGCAGCCTTTACTTGCTATATTGCGAATGACATTCCAATACACAGAACGAAGCTTGAAAATGCAGATAACCTGTGGGCGGAACACCGAGGAAGTCTCCTTTCTCCTCCTACAGACAAGTTTAAAGAAATATTACCTCCACTTGTCCGACATGAGTTTAAAATTAAAGAGGATAAAACAGATATCGTATTCTCTGGTTTAGGCTGGATTACTGTTCAAAAGGGTGGATGTGTCATAGCGGCTCATGCACCGGCAGGAGTAGAAATTTCCATACGCCCATCCCTCATTTAGGAGGTTGAAAAAATGAAAAAATGGTTTGCTGTACTGGGAAATCCAATCAGTCATTCCCTATCCCCTTTTATGCATGATACATGGCTAAGAGACCAAAATATAGATGCAAGCTATCTTCCTATATTGGTTGAGGAAGATAGGCTTGCTGAAGCAGTAGAGGCTTTAAAGCTTTTAGGCTGTAGCGGATGGAATGTTACTGTACCTTATAAAACGTCTATTCTACCTCTATTAGATGAAATAGACGTTTCTGCTTCAGGGATTGGGGCAGTTAATACGGTAGTGAAAACAGAGGATGGCAAACTTATTGGCTACAATACAGACGGTCTTGGCTTTATTCGCTCTTTAGGGAGTATCAAACCCTCAAGTAATATCTTACTTATAGGTGCAGGAGGAGCAGCTAGAGGAATAGCTCATGCTTTTAAACAATCTGGATATAGCAGTTTAACAATTGCTAACAGAACTCTTGAAAATGCTGAGAAGATTATAGCGGATATTGGAGTCGGTCAGGCTATTTCGCTCCCAAAAGCAGAGGAACAGGTCGGTCAGTATGATATTATTGTTCAGACGACTAGTTTAGGATTAGCAAGTAATCAGAAGCTTCCCATTCGTTTAAAGGGAGTCAAACAGGATGCAATTGTAGCCGATATTGTATATAATCCTTTAGTTACTCCTTTTTTAGAGGAAGCTAACAAATATAATGTTCAAACAGTAAACGGTCTTGGAATGCTGGTTCATCAAGGAGCTCTAGCTTTCTCTTATTGGAATAGGGAGTATCCCGAAACTGACCGTATGATTCAAAGACTTACAGAGCTTTTAGGAGGAAATTATGTTAACAGGTAAACAAAAAAGATTTTTACGTAGTGAGGCACACCACTTATCTCCAATTTTTCAAGTTGGTAAGGGCGGTATAAATGATGCAATGATTAAACAGATTGGGGAAGCTCTTGAGGTTCGTGAACTAATCAAGGTAAGTATTCTACAAAACTGTGAAGACGACAAACAAGAGGTGGCAGAAGCGCTGGCCAAGGGTACAGATGCAGAGCTAGTTCAGTTAATCGGCTTAACTGTTGTATTGTATAAGCCTTCAAAAAATAACAAAAGAATCGAGCTTCCGAAACCAGGGAAATGAAGAAAAGAGTTGGTATTTTAGGCGGCACTTTCAATCCCCCCCACATAGGTCATTTAATCATTGCAAATGAAGTTTACAACGCTCTAAAGTTAGAGGAAGTCAGATTTATGCCAAACGCTATTCCTCCGCATAAGCAACTTGATACGCGTGTATCGGAAGAGCAAAGAATTTCTATGCTTGAGTTAGCAATAGATGAAATCCCCTTTATGAAAGTGGAAGATATAGAGCTAAGAAAGGGCGGTACCTCATACACATACGATACTATGGTGTTAATGCGTGAAAGAGAACCGGATACCGAGTTTTATTTCATCATCGGTGGAGATCAAGTAGAGTACTTACCGAATTGGTATCGAATTAATGATCTTTTACTCCTAGTTCAACTAGTTGGGGTTGCCAGACCAAATACGACCATTGAAACAGCATATCCTATTATTACCGTAGATATTCCCCAGATTGATGTATCCTCGACTTTCATTCGTACCCGTCTTAAAAACGACGAAACGACAAAGTTTATATTGCCAGATGCAGTAAGGGAATACATTGAAAAGGAGAAGCTTTATGAAATATGAACATTTACTCGAGGAAATGAAAGAACGAATGCCTGAAAAAAGATGGATCCATACAAAGGGTGTAGCCCAAACGGCAATTAAACTAGCTGAAAAGTATGGGGAAAATCCAGAAAAAGCAGAAATAGCAGGAATTTTGCATGATTGCGTGAAATATGCAGACAAGGAATGGCTAAAGGGAAAGATCATATCTGAAGGTATGGACCCTTTACTTTTAGAGTATCATCATGAGTTATGGCATGGTCCTGTTGGCAGCTATGTTGCAGAGCATGAATATAGAGTCAAAGATGAGGATACCCTAAATGCTATCAAATACCATACAACAGGAAGAGCTGGAATGTCAGATTTAGAAAAAATAATTTATATTTCTGATATGATTGAACCAAGCAGAAAGTTTCCAGGTGTCGATGATCTCCGCAAAATGTCTGAGATAAATTTAGATAATGCAATGTTACATTGTGTACAACACAGTATAACGTTTCTGTTAAATAACAAACAATCGATATACCCAGATTCATTTCATTGTTATAATGATTTGGTTAAAAGAGAGGAAAAGTGAAAGAATGGATTCGAAAAAATTAGTAGAGATCGCTTATAAAGCAGCTGACGATAAAAGAGCAGAGGATATTGTAGTACTAAATATGCAAGGTGTATCGTTGCTTGCAGACTATTTCTTGATTTGTCATGCGAACTCTGATCGTCAAGTTCAAGCGATTGCAAAAGAACTCTCAGAACAAGCGTTAAAAGGCGGTTATAATGTAAAACGCTTGGAGGGCTTTGATGAAGCTAGATGGATTTTAGTAGATATGGGAGATGTTGTAGCTCATGTTTTCCATAAAGATGAGCGTGCCTATTATAATCTGGAAAGATTATGGGGAGATGCACCATTAATCCAAGTAGGGCTTGATGCTTAATGTCTTCCTACAATCAGTTTGCCTATATTTATGATTCCCTTATGCAAGATATCCCCTATAGCAAATATGCTAAATGGATACAAGAAAATGTACCAATTGCAGAAGGAAAGAAACTAATAGATTTAGGTTGTGGTACAGGAGTATTGAGTATTCAATTCGCAAAAGCCGGTTACGAGGTAATTGGAATTGATTTATCAGAAGATATGTTGACAGTTGCTCAGAATAGAAGTATAGAAAATCAGGTGGATATTACATTTCTTTGCCAATCTATGTCTCAATTAGAAGGCTTGAGTGGAATAGACATTGCGGTGATTGCTATTGATTCCTTAAATTATCTAGATAATTTGGAGGAAGTAAGAGAAACATTTAAAGGTGTATTTGAAGCCTTAGATGACAAAGGACAGGTCTTTTTTGATGTGCATTCTCTTTATAAGATGGATACTATCTTTCCAGATGGACCTTTTACTTATGAAGACGAAGAAATTGCTTATATTTGGCATACAGAGCCAGGTGAAGAAGAGCATTCTATCTATCATGACATCACCTTCTTTGTCCGTGATCCATCTGGTTATTACGAAAGATTTGAAGAGTCCCATTATCAGCGAACGTTTCCAGTACAATTATATAAAGAACTGCTTCTGGAAACAGGGTTTTCTTCCGTTTCTATTAGTGATTCGGTTTTTGAAGAACAAGATTCAGAAGAAGTCCAACGGTATTTTTTCCATGCAATAAAATAATTCTTTTCAATTAGAGGTAAATTTAGTATATTTTGTATAACTCCATATAATTTACCTCTCTGGAAAGAGGATGATCCCCTGAACAAACAATTTTTATTGCGCTACAAAAAGTTATTTCTACCTTTAACCTCCATTCCCATTGTATTACTCCTGTTTTTTTGGAAAACCTCTCCACCTGAACAGCCCTCATTAAATAACCTGATAGACCCCACACCTAATTTTATTCAAGAAGATTTAACGGAAAGTCAAAGTAATTCTATATTTGTTGAAGTCAAAGGAGCAGTGCTTAAACCAGGTGTTTATGAGCTGGAGAAAGGTGAGCGAGTTTTAGCTTTAATCCAAATGGCAGGCGGATACTTACCTGAAGCGAATAGCGGACCTATTAATCAGGCTGAGCGTTTAGTTGATGAAATGGTCATTTATATCCCCATTGTGGGAGAAGAGATCAGCGTAGATGAATTTTCTACTCAGGTAAATGATGGTTTGATTAATATCAACCATGCTGATGCCTCAACACTGACCTCCCTACCTGGTATAGGACCATCTAAAGCTGAAGCGATTATTAACTATAGAGATGAGAACGGTTCCTTTAAAGAAGTAAAAGATTTACTTAAAGTGACTGGGATTGGAAAAAAGACATTTGAACAGCTTGAGCATCTCATTACTGTAAAGTAACGGGATATTGAAGTTTACCTACCAAACTACTAAACTAATGATAGAAGTATATTTAGGAGGTTTTTATATGGAGCGCATTACTTGGGATCAATTTTTTATGGCACAAAGCCATTTGTTAGCTTTACGTAGTACTTGTACTCGTTTAGCCGTAGGAGCGACAATTGTAAGAGATCGAAGAATTATGGCTGGAGGTTATAATGGTTCAATTTCTGGTGGAGACCATTGTATCGATAATGGCTGCTATGTGGTGGACAACCATTGTATTCGTACGATCCATGCGGAGATGAATGCTTTATTGCAATGTGCTAAATACGGCATTTCTGTTAGTGGTGCTGACCTTTATGTTACTCATTTTCCATGCCTGCCTTGTACAAAGTCTATTATTCAAAGTGGCATTTCTAGATTGTACTACGCACAAGATTATAAAAACCAACCATACGCAGTTGAATTATTAAAAACTGCTGGTGTAGAAGTAATACATGTACCGTTTGATGAACGAAAAATAGATTTTTTAAATGAAGAAAAGATTTCTCTTTATATGGAGTTGTTAGAAAAGTTAAGAGAAAAAGGGGCAAGTTTGGAAGAATTAAAGCCCTATGAAGAGAAGGTGGCAAGCATATTCGGACTATAACTTACAAAGGAACCATTCTATTTGGAGCTATTTCCGTACTGATAGCTACGCTTGCAGCCTATGAATCCTATTATTATCTTTTATTATTTTTCCTCTTTGCGATTTGGCTACAGTTGAAAAAACTACACTTGTTTTTACGTACGAGCTATCTTCTGTTAGGCATACTCACCTTTGTTTATGTGTATGATAGCAATCAGGTTACGGTAAATTCAAATGTACAGGAGCTAACCTGGACAGGAACATACAAAATTAATGGACAAACAATAAGAGGATTTGCTATTTCAGAGCATGGACAAAAGTGGTATGTTAAATGGAGTATTCTGAATGAGGAAGATAAGTTCTATTTTTCGTCCTTTTCTCTAACAGGTTCCCGCTTTTATGTTCAAGCTAGTATACCAGAGGAGACTCCCCGAGCTCATACATATGCTTTTAACATGGAGAGCTATTTAAAAAGTAATGGGGCTATTGGTCAGCTTCAAGTAGAAAACTATACATATATCGCTAAAGAGAAAAGTTTTTCTACATTTATGGCTGACCAAAGATTTAGATTAAAAGAGCATATTCGGTTTGCTTTTCCTAAAACCCTTCAGGCAGAAGCAGAGGCCCTTTTAATCGGTAGCCGAGAGGAGATGGCAGAAGATCTTCAGGTTGCCTATCAAACGCTTGGAATTACGCATTTATTTGCTATATCAGGGCTGCATGTTGGTCTTATGGTACTCCTGTTATATGAAGCATTCCTTAGGCTCCGTGTAAGAAAGGAAATGGCTAACACATTGTTACTCATACTGTTACCTCTTTATGGATTTATCGCAGGGGGAGCTCCGTCAGTTTGGAGAGCCATATCTGTTTCTTTCCTTTTACTCCTAAGTCTTCGTTTTCGTAAAAAAATGTCCATAGAGGATGCCTTTGCGCTTAGTATTATAGGGTTTATATGGATTTCCCCATGGGTACTTTTTCAAATAGGCTTCCAATTATCTTACCTTGCTGCATTTTTCTTAATTTACTCTTCCAAAATTCTACTAACCAATCATTCTTATATCCTCCAATCCCTCCTTATAACCTTTCTTTGTCAGATTGCAGTATACCCAATCTTGCTCTATCATTTTTATGAAATATCCATTTCTTCATTTATAGCAAACCTTCTATTTGTGCCTCTTTTTTCTTTTATTATTCTGCCGAGCAACATACTTCTCCTACTAGTGAGCTTTTTACATCCAATTTTGAGTAATTTTCTGTTCACAATTTATGAGCCATTTAGAATGCTAATACATGAAGTGATACTTTTTTTAAGCTCCTTGCCATACCAACTATGGAATCCTATGAAGCCCACTATATTTCTTGTAGTAATTTCATATATCGGGGTATTTTCTTTTTTAACTATGTTTGAAAATAGACAGAGACTAGTAAGGGCTTGTTTGTTTTTAATAATCCCTATATTCTTCATTCAAATAATGCCATATTTAGACTCATCAACTAGAATAACGTTTATTAATGTTGGACAGGGAGATTGTATTGTTATTGAACTTCCGTATCGCAAAAAGACAATTATGATTGATACTGGCGGTGTTTTACGCTTTGATATACGAGAAGAATGGAAAAAGAATAATAGAGAATTTAAAGTTGGAGAGCAGGTGGTTGTTCCATTTTTGAAGGGGAAGGGAATTCATAAATTGGATGCTTTGATTTTAACACACGCAGATGCAGACCATATGGAGGGTGCTGACGAGGTTTTAGAGGGGATTGAGGTAAAGGAGATTCATATAAGCCCTGGCTCCCTTAATGAAGCTATAATGCAGGATTTGAAAGATGTGGCGAGTAGACAAGGGGTTCCGATTATTGAAAAATCAGCAGGAGACTATTTTGAAGTAGGTTCATATATTTTTACTTATCTGTATCCATTAGATAGTAGGTATGAGGGCAACAATGATTCGCTAATTCTATCTATGAAGAGCAAATATTTTCATGGTTTATTTTTAGGCGATATTGAAAAACAAGGAGAGTTAGATCTAGTAGAAATGTATGGGAAAAACCTGGAAGACATTACGGTAATGAAGCTTGGGCACCATGGAAGTAAAACCTCAAGTGACCAATTATTTTTAGAACATACGAATCCATTGCTCGCAATTATTACAGCAGGATTTAACAATAGATATGGTCACCCCCATCAGGAAGTGACGGATAGGCTAGATGTTCTGCGAATACCATATCTTCAAACTGGAGTCGAAGGAGCAATCGAAGTAAAGATTACAAGAAATGGTCTGATCACTTATATTCCTTGAGCAAGTGGAAGGAGAAATCTCTTCTTCCTAAGAGACGTTTAGTAGGAAAAAGCAAAAGCATCTCCTTTTACTTCTTTAAAACGGTAAAGAAAAGAAAAAAAGGGTTGTCCTATGAAGGACACCCTTTTCTTGGTCATTATCGAGCTAAGAACTCGATAACTACTGCAATTATAAACATAGTTGCAAAAAATCCAAAGGAGACTACAAAACCTACGCCAGAGTCGATTGCGTCATTACGCTTCGACTGTACATTTTGTTCAAACTCATTCATTGTTACCCCTCCTATTTCCCCCTAATTATATCGGATTGCCCTCGAAAAATCTACATGCAAACCCTTCTTTTTCAGCTGCTCAACATTTTTTTCACAAATTTTTCATTGTATATACGTTATAATGGATATAATAACTCAAGCAAGGAGCTAGGCAATGATTACAGAAAAGTGGATGCAGATTGCAAAAGGTGATATTTCAACTATTTATTTATTATATGGCAATGAGAGCTATTTTATAGAGGAAACTTTAAAAAGATTAAAAGCAAATTTTTCAAAGGATGAGGAAGGGGAAATTATTACCTTCGATCTCGAGGAAAAGAATATTGAAGAAGTAATTTACGAAGCAGATACACTTCCATTTTTCTCAGATAGAAAATTGATTATAGCTAAAAATGCCTTTTTTCTTAAGGCTACAGAAAAGGGAAAAGAAAAAATAGCGCATAATGTTTCGATGCTCGAGGACTGGATAAAAAATCCTTCTCCTACAGCAGTTACTGTTCTAATCGCTCCTTATGAAAAGCTAGATGAACGAAAGAAAATAACCAAAGCATTAAAGCAGGTAGCAAATGTAATAGAAGCTGGGAGTCTTCAAGAGCATGATGTGAAGAGTTGGATTATTCAAGAGGTCTCCAGCCATGGAAAAAGCATAAGCGAGTCTGCTATTCAACGATTAATGCAAATGGGTGGTACAAATTTGGTTCACCTTCAAACGGAAATAGAAAAAGTTGCCACCTATATTGGTTCAGTAAATGAGATTGACGAGGAATCGATTAAAATGTTACTAGTAAGGACACTAGAGGAAGATGTATTTGCTCTTGGTAACGCTTATCTGTCAGGGAATAAAAGCGAGGCAATTGAAATTTATCATGATTTACTAAAAAGGAAGGAGGATCCCCTAAAACTAAATTCCTTAATCGCAACCCAGGTTAGACTAATGTCGCAAATAAGTTATCTAAAGAAAAAAGGCTATCATGCTCAACAAATTGCAAATATATTAAAGGTGCATCCATATCGGGTTAAGCTACTTATGGATCATCCGATGTTGCACAATGAAGAAAAATTGCTAAAAACACTGCATGATATTGCAACAGTCGATTTACAATTAAAAACATTAAGTGGTAATAGGGAGAGAATTTTAGAATTATTTCTTTTAAAATAAACAACGCCTCTGAAAATAGTAGAAAATAAATAAGACTGATCGAAAAACTCGATCAGTCTTTTTTTATTTACGCTTTTTTCATTAATTGAGCTTTTTTACGACTAGCTGCGTTTTTATGAATTAAACCTTTAGAAGCTGCTTTTTCAACTTGTTGAATTGCAACTTTAATAAGTTCTTTTGCGTTTTCATCGTTATTAAGCACTGCAGTGTCAGCTTTTTTCACAGCAGTACGCATAGCTGATTTCGCTTTAGCGTTTTGTTCGTTTAAGCCTTCGCTTTTCTTAACACGTTTGATAGCAGATTTAATGTTTGGCATACCTTTCACCTCCTAATAAGGTCTGAGATGATACATGTTTTGTTGATACTGTTTTATACAACAAGCATTATTTTAACAAACGAAAAAACAAATTGCAATATATAAAGCAAAGAATATTTACTTGACACTTAGACCAAACTTAAAAAGAGGTGAAAATATATGTGGGGACGCACAGATTTATTAGACGAATCAGATGAAATGGTCAAGCACCGTACAAAGCAACAAAAAGAAACATTAAAGGATTCAGAGGGAATAAAACTAGAGGAGACTCGAGAAGGAGCAGTCCTCATAACCTCTATTGAGGTAGATGAGGAAGGAGAAAAGAAAATTGGAAAGAAAAAAGGGAAATATATAACCCTTACTGATTTAACCCTTTCTCCGGAAGATGAAGATAGCTTTAAAAATATTGCAAGAATCTTTGTCGATAAACTAAAAGAGATGCAAAATTCCATGAATCTGAAGAACAATCCTAAGATACTTGTAATTGGCTTAGGAAATGCTTCTATAACCCCAGATGCCATTGGACCCAAAGCTATAGAATACTTGCAAGGCTCTAATTTAACTAATCAAGAGGATATCAAAGTAGTTATGTACGCTCCCGGAGTAACTGGGCAAACCGGGTTTGAGACAAGCGATTTTGTAAAAGCGATTAGTGATGCTTTTAAGCCAGATTTAATTGTAGTGATGGATGCCTTGGCCGCAAGAAATAGTGAAAGGCTATGTAAAACTGTTCAAATAACTGATACTGGGATTCATCCCGGTTCTGGGGTAGGGAATCAACGAAAAGAGATCTCAAAGGAAGTGTATGGGGTGCCAGTAATTGCTATCGGTATTCCGATGGTGGTGGATGGGCCAGTTTTGTATGCGGATGCGATGGAGCAGGTAATACATCATATTGCTTCAAAGGTAGAGGAATCTAGCAAGCCTTCTTCTGCTTTGGCGGTCACTCCCATGACTTCCAGTAAAAACTCTAATTTGGACAAGGCCGTTCTTCAGCCTATTTTTGGTGAGTGGGTACATTGGTCAACTGAAGAAAAAAGGAAACTTTTTGAAGAGGTCTTTGTTGGAAAAAATCCATCTTTATTTGTAACGCCAAAAGAAACGGATGCTTGGGTTGAACACTATGCCTATATGCTTTCCAGTAGTATAGATACATGGTTAACTGCTAGGTAATTAAAGTTCTAAATTTCACTCTCTCCTCATACGATTGTGTGAGGAGGGTGGAAATTATGGCTAATTCGGTTAAAAGATTGATCAGTATTTTGTTGCTGCTATTTTTAGCTCCCATTGTAATCGCAACACTCCAAACACCTCTTTCTACAGAACAGGTGATAGAAAGAAAGAACGAAGATATTCCGATAGTTTATGCTGCTCAGATTGATGCAAAACCAAAGGTGGAAGTCGCAGCAGAGGTAATACCTCCTAAGAAAGCGTTGATATACTTTACACATTGGCAGGAGGCATTTAAACCAATACTTGCGGCAAAAGGAGAAAAAATTGCTACGTATCACCAGGAAACAAATATTTCGGCATTTGAAGATCAAATTTCTGCACAGTTTGCATTCCACCAATTGGAAGCAGATTTTTTAGAGGTTGATAAACCGTTCGAAATAAAAAATTATACACATATTCGACCATATGTGAAAAATGCAATTGAGAATAATAGCTATGATTTTATAATTGATATTCATAGAGATGCTGCTAAAGGCAGTATCACAACTTTACAGGTTGGGGAAGAAAAATACGCAAAGGTGATTTTTGTAATAGGAAAAGAGCATCCAAATCATAAATGGAATGAGGAAATCGCAAAAGCGGTTTCAGATGAGATGAATAGATTAGTCCCAGGCATTTCAAGAGGAACCCTGCCAAAATCAGGGAGAGGTGTAGACGGAGTATATAATCAAGACCTTGATAAAAATTCTATGCTATTAGAACTCGGTGGACCAGACAATACGGAAATTGAGTTAAATAGAACGATTGCTATTCTAGCAAAAGCCCTATCAAATGTATTTAATGAACAACAATTAACTTCCTGAAGTAGAATTACATTTAAAAAATATAATTAGCTGTAGACAAACTCAAGAAAATTTGAGTATGTCTACAGCTTTTTGTTGAAACGATACGTTGAAATAAAACTCTTATATCTCCGAGTTAAACTTGGGAAGAATAGTCTAGGGAAATTTTTCATTGGTTATAGTTAAGCTATATCTCGGAAAACATCCCGTATTTTGCACACTTTCAATAAAAGTATTTTCTCGCCCAAAAAAATATAATCATGGTGCGCAAGTGATATTACAGATCAAGTTGTTCTTATATTGTGTGGAGAATTAGGCTAAATAAAAGGACTGGAGCAAACTTGTCCCAAAGGATAGTACACATATCAGTTTAAATAGTGGTGGATTGTTCACTGATTAATTTTCATACCCATGTTGATTGTTGTTAGTTAACACTGCGCCAACAATAATTAACAAGATAAATAATACGACTATTAACGCAAAAGCAGAGCCATTTCTGTTACCGCTATATGATGGATAGCTTCCTCCTCCATAACAGCCAGCTTGAGAACCTTGGTAGCCTTGGGTACCTTGGTTATAATTGTTATAGTACATTTTGAAACACCTCCTAATTAGTAGTTATGTTATTGTACGCACATGTATAAAAAGCAAGTAGGGATAATGGTTGGATAAAAGAAATAATTATCTAAATAATAGAAAAGACTACGTTAGGGAACTAATAACAGGTTGATATTAATCTTTAGCCAAATACACCACAACCCTTACATTAGCCTTACACATGCTTGTTGTTGTTGTAATATATATTCTTTTCATAGTATAATTCATAATAGTTTAATTAGGAGTGAACAAGCATGAATAATGAAGAGAGACTGGCACGACAGAAAAAGATAAGGAATTTTTCTATTATTGCCCATATTGATCATGGGAAGTCTACACTAGCAGACCGTATATTAGAAAAAACAAAAACATTAACTTCACGTGAAATGAAGGATCAGCTGCTCGATTCGATGGATTTAGAAAGAGAGCGCGGAATTACTATTAAGCTAAACGCCGTCCAGTTAAAGTATCTGGCAAAGGACGGAGAAGAATATATTTTCCATTTAATCGACACACCAGGACATGTCGATTTTACTTATGAGGTTTCTCGAAGCTTAGCTGCCTGTGAAGGTGCTATTTTAGTAGTAGATGCAGCACAAGGGATAGAGGCTCAAACCTTAGCGAATGTATATCTAGCATTAGATAATGATTTAGAAATTTTACCGGTCATTAATAAAATAGACTTACCGGCTGCAGACCCTGAGCGCGTGAAGCAGGAAGTAGAGGATGTCATTGGTCTAGACGCGTCTGAAGCTGTCCATGCATCAGCAAAGGCTGGAATTGGAATTGAAGAAATCTTAGAACAAATTGTAGAAAAGGTTCCTGCGCCTACAGGAGATCCATCTGGACCACTTAAAGCACTTATTTTTGATTCTCTTTATGACCCTTATAGAGGAGTAATTGCATATATCCGTATTGTAGAGGGCACGGTGAAGCCAGGAGACAGAATACGTATGATGTCCTCTGGTAAAGAGTTTGACGTGGTGGAAACAGGTGTATTTACACCGCGAACTACCCAGCGTGATGAGCTGACAGTTGGAGATGTTGGATTTCTAACGGCATCCATGAAGGATGTTGGGGATTCCAATGTGGGGGATACTATCACTTTAGCAAACAACCCTGCTACCGAGGCGCTTGCGGGTTACCGTAAAATGAACCCAATGGTATTCTGTGGCTTATATCCAATTGACAACTCTAAATATAATGACCTTAGAGAGGCTTTAGAAAAGCTTCAGCTAAATGATGCTGCATTAGAGTTTGAGCCAGAATCTTCTCAAGCTTTAGGCTTCGGTTATCGCTGTGGATTCCTTGGATTACTCCATATGGAAATTATTCAAGAGCGTATTGAACGTGAATTTAAAATTGATTTAATAACTACTGCCCCAAGTGTTATTTACAATGTTAAGCTTACCAAAGGGGAAAGCATTCGAGTGGATAACCCTTCCATGATGCCAGATATTCAAAAAATAGAGAGCGTGGAAGAGCCTTATGTAAAAGCTTCTATCATGGTCCCTGAAGAATATGTAGGATCTGTTATGGAATTATGTCAAAGAAAACGTGGTACGTTTATCACGATGGACTTCATGTCTTCAGCTCGTGTAAATATTATCTATGAGATTCCTTTGTCCGAAATCGTGTATGATTTCTTTGATTCTTTAAAGTCGAGTACAAAGGGTTATGCGTCATTTGATTATGAGCTAATTGGGTACAAGGAATCGAAGCTTCAAAAAATGGATATTTTGTTGAACGGTGAAAAAGTAGATGCATTGAGCTTTATCGTTCACAGGGACTTTGCGTACGAGAGAGGAAAAGTAATTGTAGAAAAACTAAAGTCATTGATTCCGAGACAGCAGTTTGAGGTGCCGGTTCAAGCAGCAGTAGGGCAAAAGATTATTGCTCGTTCTACGATTAAGTCTATCGGTAAAAATGTTCTGGCGAAATGTTACGGAGGAGATATTTCCCGTAAACGTAAACTTCTTGAAAAACAAAAAGAAGGTAAAAAGCGTATGAAGCAGGTCGGATCAGTAGAAGTACCTCAAGAGGCGTTTATGGCTGTTCTGAAAATGGACGAGCCGAATAAGTAAACCAGTTTTTTGACGATTTTTTCTTAAGTGATTTAGAAGAGAAAAACATACCCATTTTTGAAGATTTGAACTTCACCTCTAATTGGTAGATATATATCTACCAATTAGAGGTTTTTTTGAAGTTAATTAAATGAAATCGTTATTAAAATATTCCATAATTATTTGTACCTATAAATTATTTCGAATTATTATAATAATTAAAATTACCACTAATAACAATTGCTTACATAAAAAGGTTACTTTAGTTACATTTAATCATTTTATTCAAAATAGTAAAAAAACCATAAAAATATAAAGGTTTTTTCAATAAAAAGAAGAAATTAACATATGTAATAAAAATAAAATGTGGAGGTGAGAAATATGAAGAAAAAAGGAAAGGTTGTTTCTCTACTTACTGGGTCTCTTTTACTTATAAGTCTTTCGTTTGCTGGTAGTGTAGGTGCAACTCCACCGCATCAAATAGGAGATGGAAATGGGGGTTCCCCTCCGCCAAAATGTAATAGCCAAGGCCAATGTCCTATTGGACCGTAACCTACATAAAAGGCAATCTATCAATTTGATAGGTTGCTTTTTGAATTTAAGCTATTTTAAATCAACAAAATTATTTAGTGAGGTTTCCTCGTAGAGAAAGATGGAAAGCGATTAACGCGAGAGAAAAATGCTTATCTTGGCAAGTGTTCTTGGGACGTGGAAAATCTCCAATAAAGGCAAAAGATTTTTAGTATTTCCTCTGTCTATCTTATAGGGATATTCTATTTCGATGTTCTACCTTTTTTCTTTCTTTAACTAACCTGTCCCTCTAGTTCAAGTGATTTTCATTATTTACAAATTTTATTTTACCTTAAATATCCAATATTGGTAAAATAAATTTTGATGCGTATAGGAATCTTCCTCTCATTTTTACTTTCAACCCTTTTCATTTACATAACCTAAATTTCTTACTATAATTCAATCGTTTGTAGACTATGGTGAAATCAGCTATAATTCATTCATAAGCTAGTGAGAGAGTACTTGAAAATAAACGTGTATATAAAAAGGTGGAAGGAGGCTTTTTGCCTCCTTCTTCGTTTATGTAGCGGATGCTTAAAGAAAGTGGGTAAAAACATGGTAAGAGGAGTCTATTTGCATATACCATTCTGTCATCAAATATGTAATTATTGTGATTTTAATAAATTCTTTTTTCATAATCAGCCAGTTGATGAATATATCGAATCGCTTGGAAAAGAAATGGAGCTGTGGGCTAAGGAGCTTGAAGCAGCTAAAATAGAAACTATTTTTATAGGGGGAGGAACACCAACATCCTTATCTCCCTTGCAATTGGAACGTTTGTTAACACTAATTCAACAGTATATTCCGATGAAGCATGTGGTGGAATTTACTTCAGAAGCAAATCCAGATGAGCTTACATTAGAAAAAATGCAGATTATGCGAAAATTTGGCGTGAATAGATTAAGCATGGGAGTTCAAACTTTCAATCAGGACCTGTTAAAGGTTTTGGGTAGAACTCATTCGAATGAACATGTTTATAAGGTAATTGATTATGCAAAGCAAACTAATTTCCCTTCCATCAGTATTGACTTAATGTATGGATTGCCAAACCAAACAATGCAACAATGGAAGGACTCGTTGAAGGAGGCATTTTCATTAGGTATCCCTCATATTTCAGCGTATTCGTTATTAGTAGAGCCAAAGACAATTTTCTATAATCTTTTGTCAAAAGGGAAGCTTTCCCTGCCTGGAGAAGATTTAGAAGCAGAAATGTACGGATACCTGTTAGACGAAATGGAACGTAATGGGTACGAGCAATATGAAATTAGTAATTTCTCAAAAGGTGGGAAAAACTCTAAGCATAATCTGCTTTATTGGAATAATGAGGAATATATTGGTCTTGGAGCAGGAGCTCATGGATATGCAAATGGCATTCGTTATTCAAACCACGGTCCTCTTAAAAAATACATGCAGTTAGTAGAGGAAGGCTTAAAGCCTATTATGAGTCAAAAGGAAGTAACAGAGCAAGAAAAGATGGAGGAAGAAATGTTCCTAGGTCTACGTAAAAATGAAGGAGTAAGTTTAAATAGGTTCCAAGAAAAATTTCAAATCTCCTTACAAATGGCTTATGAAGCAGAGCTTCAAGAGCTTTTGGAAAAGCAACTAATAGGCATGGAGAGAGGCTATGTATTTCTGACTCGCAGAGGTCGATTTGTGGGAAATGAAGTTTTTCAATATTTTCTTAAATAAATGTAGCTAAATCGTTGACACTTTTCTATAGATTTGATAAGTTTTATATGAGTATTAGCACTCTCATCTAACGAGTGCTAACAGAGGTGATAATCATGCTAACTAATAGGCAATTACTAATATTGCAAGTAACAGTAGATGATTTTATTGAAACCGCTCAACCAGTTGGATCTCGTCAGCTTTCGAAGAAGGAGGAAGTACCATTTAGTCCTGCCACTATTCGAAATGATATGGCGGATTTAGAGGATATGGGTTTTTTAGAGAAAACACATACTTCGTCTGGGCGTGTTCCTTCAGAAAAAGGCTATCGTTATTATGTAGATAACCTACTTACTCCTCAAATGGTAAGTAAGGATGAGATTAAACAAATTCGCTCAGTCTTTCAAGAGCGTATGATTGAAACGGAGCAAATAATTCGAAAGTCTGCTCAGATATTATCAGAGTTAACGAATTATACCTCAATTATGTTAGGCTTAGATGTGAGAAAACATCGCGTAAAAAGATTTTCTGTTGTTCCATTAACGGATGATTCTGCGGTGGCCATAATTGTAACAGATAGCGGACATGTGGAAAATAGAGTGTTCTCTATACCTGAAGAGTTTACCGCATCGGATATCGAGCGAATGGTTAACATTATTAACGAGCATTTGGTAGGTATACATCTTCATGAGCTGCAGTCAAAGCTTGAAACTGTTACTTTAGCCGTTCTAAATAAAAGTAGTGGAAGGCTTACACATTTACTCGAGTCCTTACAAAAAACGATGAAAATCGAGCATGAGGACAAAGTGTATTATGGTGGGAAAATGCAGCTGTTAAGTCAACCAGAATTTAATGATGTTGAAAAGGCTAAGAGTATCATGTATTGGATGGAACATGTAAATCAAATACCAGGTCTATTCCATTTAAACAAAAAAGGGATTGATATTCGTATAGGCTCCGAAAACAATCAGGTCGGTATGGAGAACTGTAGCATTATTACAGCATCTTATGATATCGGTGAGGAGCAATTCGGTTCAATCGCTATAATTGGTCCAACAAGAATGGATTATAAGCGGGTAGTATCACTTCTTGATATTATGAGTGGAGACCTTTCTAGAGAATTATCTAGAATTATACATGGCCAGCATGGATAAAGGAGAGTTGCTAGTAAATGGAGAAAAATAAGGAAGTTATAGAAGAGAAGGAAGTAGTAGAACAAGACTTGACAGAAGAAACTGTATCCGAAGACGCTGTAACGGAGGAAACACCAGATGCAGAAGAAGATACAGAAGAGCTTGTAGATGAAGTATCGCTTTTAAAGCGGCAGGTAGAAGAAGAACAAGATCGCTTAATTCGCCTACGTGCTGATTTTGAGAACTACAAGCGTCGAGTTCAGTTAGACAAAGAAGCGGATTATAAATATCGTGCTCAATCTGTTTTAACCGACATCTTACCGGTATTAGATAACTTGGAGAGAGCTTTGGCGATTCAGCCTACTACAGAAGAAGCTGTCTCTCTAACAAAAGGTGTAGAAATGGTTTACCGTTCTTTGCTTGCAGCACTTGAAAAAGAAGGGTTAGAGCAAATTACATCAGAAGGTGTACAATTTGATCCAAATATCCACCAGGCAGTTATGCAAGAAAAAGATGACAGTCAGGAACCA
The DNA here is from genome assembly GCA_934234185.1 of uncultured Psychrobacillus sp. GTDB lineage: Bacteria > Bacillota > Bacilli > Bacillales_A > Planococcaceae > Psychrobacillus. The sequence goes on from CAKQHO010000037.1 coordinate 20,822, forward strand.
GGTATTGTACTCCAAGAGCTTCAAAAAGGATATAAATTAAAAGATAGAATTCTTAGACCTTCCATGGTGAAGGTGAACGAATAAGGAAAGCTACTCTAGTGGCAATTAATTTATGAAATGCATATATAACAGGTATCTATAGGAGGAAAATGTAATGTCTAAAATTATTGGTATTGACTTAGGAACAACAAACTCATGTGTATCCGTACTTGAAGGTGGGGAGCCAAAAGTTATCCCAAATCCAGAAGGAAATCGTACAACACCATCTGTTGTAGCATTTAAAAATGGAGAGCGCCAAGTAGGAGAAGTAGCAAAGCGCCAATCTATTACAAATCCTAATACTATTGCTTCTGTAAAACGTTTAATGGGTACTTCTGAAAAAGTAAAAGCAGAAGACAAAGAATATACACCGCAAGAAGTTTCAGCAATGATTCTTCAATACTTAAAAGGATTTGCTGAAGACTATCTTGGTGAAAAAGTAACAAGAGCAGTTATTACAGTACCAGCTTACTTTAATGATGCAGAGCGTCAAGCAACAAAAGACGCTGGGCGTATTGCAGGTCTTGAAGTAGAGCGTATTATCAACGAACCAACAGCTGCAGCTTTAGCGTATGGTCTTGATAAAATGGAACAAGATGAAAAAATTCTTGTTTATGACTTGGGTGGAGGTACATTTGACGTATCTATCCTTGAGCTTGGTGATGGAGTATTTGAAGTACTTGCAACTGCAGGGGACAACCGCTTAGGTGGAGACGACTTCGACCAAGTAATCATGGATTACCTAGTAGCTGAATTTAAAAAAGAAAATGGCATTGACCTTTCAAAAGATAAGATGGCTGTACAACGTCTAAAAGATGCTGCTGAAAAAGCGAAAAAAGATCTTTCTGGTGTAACATCTACACAAATTTCTTTACCATTTATTACTGCTGGTGAAGCTGGTCCGTTACACTTAGAGCTTACAATGACTCGTGCTAAATTTGATGATTTAACTGCTAGCCTTGTTGAACGCACGATGGTACCAACTCGTCAAGCGATTCAAGATGCTGGATTAACAAAAGCACAAATCGATAAAGTAATTCTGGTTGGTGGTTCTACTCGTATTCCTGCTGTACAAGAAGCGATTAAGAAAGAAACAGGTAAAGAGCCACACCGTGGAGTAAACCCAGATGAAGTAGTAGCTATGGGTGCAGCTGTTCAAGGTGGAGTATTAACTGGGGATGTAAAAGACGTAGTTTTACTAGACGTTACACCACTTTCATTAGGTATTGAGACTATGGGTGGAGTATTTACTAAGCTAATTGAACGTAATACAACAATCCCAACTTCAAAATCTCAGGTGTTCTCTACAGCCGCTGATAACCAACCAGCAGTAGATATTCACGTATTGCAAGGTGAACGTCCAATGGCTACTGACAATAAAACACTTGGTAGATTCCAATTAGCGGATATTCCACCAGCACCACGTGGAGTACCTCAAATCGAAGTTTCTTTCGACATCGATAAAAATGGTATTGTAAACGTTAAAGCAAAAGATTTAGGAACACAAAAAGAGCAAAATATTACTATTCAATCTAATTCGTCTCTATCAGACGAGGAAATCGAGCGTATGGTAAAAGAAGCAGAAGCAAATGCTGAAGCTGATAAAGCTCGTAAAGAAGAAGCTGAAGTTAAAAATGAAGCAGATCAGTTAGTATTTATGACGGAAAAAACATTAAAAGATTTAGAAGGCAAAATTTCTGAAGAAGAGAAAAAGTCAGCTGAAGATGCAAAAGAGGAACTAAAAGCTGCGCTTGAATCTGGCAATGTAGAGGATATTAAAGCGAAGAAAGATAAATTAAATGAAGTTGTTCAACAGCTTACAATGAAGCTTTATGAGCAAGCACAAGCTGGGGCAGGTGCTGAGCAAGCTGACGGACCATCTGATGACGGTGTTGTCGACGCAGAATTTGAAGAAGTTAACGACGATAAAGACAAGTAATGTCGATGGAAAAAGTCAAAGACCGGTTCTCGGCTTTGGCTTTTTCCATGCCTACAAATAGCTGATTTACTTTGCTATTCCGTTTTTGTCCATGTTACAATTATCTTTATGTGTAAGTTAAGAGAGCAGGAGAGTGAAATATGAGTAAACGAGACTACTATGAGGTCCTTGGAGTTTCTAAGGGAGCATCTCAGGATGAAATAAAGAAAGCTTATCGTAAATTATCTAAACAATATCACCCGGATATTAACAAGGAAGCAAATGCTGAAGAAAAGTTCAAAGAAATCTCTGAAGCCTATGAAGTATTAAGTGATGATCAAAAACGTTCTCAGTATGATCAATTTGGTCATGCTGGTCCAAATCAAGGATTCGGTGGATTTGGTGGCGGAGATGGTTTTGGCTTTGAGGATATTTTTAGCTCCTTCTTTGGTGGGGGAGGAACAAGACGCAGAGATCCAAATGCTCCTAGAAAAGGAAATGACCTTCAATATTCGATGACGATAGAATTTGAAGAAGCTGTTTTTGGGAAAGAAAAAGAAATTGAGATTACTAAAGAGGAAGTTTGTGACACATGTGATGGCTCAGGTGCTAAAAAAGGCACGCACCCAGAAACATGCTCTCACTGTAAAGGTAGCGGTCAAATCAATATTACTCAAGATACTCCTTTCGGTCGTATACAAACTAAACGTGCATGTAATTACTGCGAAGGTACAGGGAAAATTATTAAAGACAAATGTTCTACTTGCTATGGAAAAGGTACTGTTAACAAACGTAAAAAAATTAAAATTACAATTCCAGCAGGTGTAGACGATGGTCAACAACTTCGTGTGACAGGGCAAGGGGAACCTGGTGTAAATGGTGGCCCCGCTGGAGATTTATATGTAGTTTTCCGTGTAAAACCAGATCCAAGGTTTGAACGAGATGGCGATGATATTTATTATGAGCTGCCACTTACGTTTGCTCAAGCTGCTCTAGGGGATGAATTAGAAATTCCAACTGTACAAGGAAAAGTGAAGTTAAAAATTCCAGCAGGTACTCAGTCTGGGACTAAATTCCGATTAAAAGGAAAAGGTGTTAAAAATGTGCACGGTTATGGCATGGGTGACCAGCATGTAATTGCCAGAGTTATTACACCAAAGAAATTAACCGAAAAACAAAAGCAGCTATTACGTGAGTTCGCAGAAATAAGTGGTGATATTCCAGAAGAACAAGGAAGCTCACTATTTGATAAGATTAAAAGAACGATAAAAGGTGACTAAAAAGGAGTTGGCGCAAGTGAAGTGGTCTGAACTTTCGATTCATACGACTAATGAAGCGGTGGAAGCAATAAGTAATATCTTGCATGAGGCAGGTGCAAGTGGCGTGGTGATTGAGGACTCAGAGGAGCTCATCAAAGAACGAGAGGATTTCTTTGGAGAAATTTATCAATTAAATCCGGACGATTTTCCAATCGATGGTGTACGGATAAAAGCCTATCTAGCCGAAACAAGCTTTCTATTAGAGACCGTTGAAGAAATTAAGCTTGCGATCAACAACCTTCTCAACTTTGAGATTGATTTAGGTCACAATAGTATTACTATTACAGAAGTAGACGAAGAAGATTGGGCTACTGCATGGAAAAAATACTATCATCCAGTCAAGATATCCAATAGATTCACTATCGTTCCGACTTGGGAGGAGTATGAACGAGTTAATAGTGACGAAATTATTATAGAGCTTGACCCAGGGATGGCTTTTGGAACAGGAACACATCCTACGACAGTTATGTGCTTACAAGCTTTAGAGAAAACGGTGCAACCTAACTCTAACGTTATTGATGTAGGAACTGGTTCTGGAGTGTTGGCTATTGGAGCTGCTAAGCTTGGAGCTAGCCATATTCATGCATTGGACCTTGATGAAGTAGCAGTAAAATCAGCAATTGAAAATATTAAGTTAAACAACGTGGAGGACAGTATTCAAGTCACACACGGCAACTTATTAGACAATGTAAACAATCAGGCCGATATTGTCATAGCAAATATTCTTGCTGAGATCATCATGACCTTTACAAACGATGCATTTAGTATCGTTAAGGAAAATGGCTTATTTATCACCTCTGGTATTATAGCTACGAAAAAAGAGGATGTGCGTCAGTCCTTACTAAATGCTGGATTCGTTATTGACGAAGTAATGATGATGGAGGATTGGGTTACAATCATCTCTAGAAAGCCAGTCTTGTAAAGGAGAATTACATGCAACGTTATTTTATTGAGGATAACATAGAAGATAACGAAACTATTTCCATTGCCGGAGAGGATGCGCATCACATAATTCAGGTGATGCGTATGACACCTGGTGATATGGTTTATGTAGTGAGTAATCAACAGACCTATATGATGGAAGTTATCGAAGGCACTTCAAAGTCCGTTATACTACGTGTTGCTAATAAGCTGGAGAGCACAAACGAAATGCCAATTCAGGTTTCGTTGGTATGTGGATTACCAAAAGGAGATAAGCTAGAGCTTATCACGCAAAAAGGGACGGAGCTTGGTATGACCTCCCTCTATCCCTTTAAGGCTAAACGTTCTATTGTAAAATGGGATGATCAAAAAAATGAAAAGAAGGTAGCGAGACTTCAAAAAATTGCAAAAGAGGCATCTGAGCAATCACATCGCTCCGTCATTCCAGAAATTCATCGACCTATTACCCTTCAAGAGCTCTTAAAAATATCAAACTCCTATGACGTTAAATATGTAGCATACGAAGAAGATGCCAAGGTTAGTCATCGACAAAAGTTTGCCGACCAATTGAAAAAGGTGTATGATAAAAAATCGATACTAATCGTTTTTGGACCCGAAGGTGGATTAGATCCTGAGGAAATAGAACGATTAAAAGAAAATGATTTTGAAACCATCGCCCTTGGCCCAAGGATTTTAAGAGCAGAAACAGCGCCACTTTATGCGCTAGCTGCTATATCCTATGAATATGAATGAAAGAGGTGTAAGGTATGGCGTCTGTGGCATTCCATACATTAGGCTGTAAAGTCAATCACTACGAGACAGAAGCTATTTGGCAATTGTTCAAAGAAAGCGGATATGATCGTACTGAGTTTGAAAAAAAATCAGATGTATATGTCATTAATACATGTACTGTAACAAATACAGGGGATAAAAAAAGTAGACAAGTTATCCGCCGAGCGATTCGTCAAAATCCTGACGCTGTTATCTGTGTAACAGGCTGCTATGCACAAACATCACCAGCTGAAATTATGGCAATCCCTGGGGTTGATATTGTGGTGGGGACCCAGGAACGAACGAAACTACTAGGTTACATTGAACAATATAAAAATGAACGTAAGCCTATAAATGCTGTCGGCAATATTATGAAAAACCGTGTGTACGAAGAATTAGATGTACCGGCATTTACAGACAGAACTCGGGCTTCTTTAAAAATCCAGGAAGGCTGTAATAACTTCTGTACGTTTTGTATTATTCCATGGGCTCGTGGTCTAATGCGTTCTCGAGACCCTCAAGAAGTTGTAAGACAAGCGCAACAATTAGTAGATGCTGGTTATTTAGAAATTGTTTTAACTGGCATTCATACAGGTGGCTATGGAGAAGATTTAAAGGATTATAATCTTGCACAGCTTTTAAGAGATATTGAAGCAAATGTAAAAGGATTAAAGCGTCTGCGTATTAGTTCAATTGAAGCTAGTCAATTGTCAGATGAGGTAATTGATGTTCTAAGGGATTCTAAAATCGTGGTAAGGCATCTTCATATTCCTATTCAATCTGGTTCAGATACTGTACTAAAGCGTATGAGAAGGAAATATACAATGGAGTTCTTCGCCAATAGACTTGATCGTTTAAGAGAAGCACTTCCAGATTTAGCTATTACATCTGACGTGATTGTAGGATTTCCAGGTGAAACAGAGGAAGAGTTTATGGAAACATATAACTTTATCCGTGACCAAAAATTCTCTGAGCTTCATGTGTTTCCATATTCTAAACGAACTGGAACTCCGGCTGCTAGAATGGAAGATCAAGTAGACGAGGAAGTAAAAAATGAGCGGGTACATCGCTTGATTACTTTAAACGATCAATTAGCTGTTGAGTATGCGTCACGTTTTGAAGGGGAAGTTTTAGAAATTATTCCTGAGGAAAAGTCTAAATTTATGGTAGAAGGTAACTATTTAGAAGGTTACACGGACAACTATTTGAAGGTTGTCATTCCAGGGACAGAGGAATTAATAGGGAAATTAGTCCGAGTTAAAATAACTCGCGCCGGCTATCCATATAACGAGGGACAATTTGTACGAATATTAGAAGAAGTAGGAGAATTAGTGTAAACATTACTTTTTCGTAGTACTGACTAGATTTTTGTATCATTAATCAGTAATATATAGAGGTACGTACAACTTGGAAGGAGTTCGACAATGACTCAAAATATAGCAGGTTTAATAGACCATACATTACTAAAACAGGATGCTACAAAAAAACAGATTGAAACTTTATGTGAGGAAGCAAGAAAATACGAATTTGCCTCTGTATGTGTGAACCCAACTTGGGTGAACTATAGTGCTCAATTATTAAAGGGTTCTATCGTAAAGGTTTGTACTGTAATTGGCTTCCCTCTTGGAGCAACTACCACACCAGTAAAGGCATTTGAAACATTAAATGCTATTGAAAATGGTGCTACGGAAATTGATATGGTAATCAATGTAGGTGCTTTAAAGGATAAAAATTATGAATTGGTACAAGAAGATATTGAAGCTGTTGTAAATGCAGCAAAAGGGCAAGCAATCGTCAAG
>CAKQHO010000038.1 GCA_934234185.1 uncultured Psychrobacillus sp.
CTAAAGACCTCGTTTTTACAACTTTTCTTTGGTGGAGACATGGCGGATTCGTAATTACAACTTTCTTCGTAGTTTTTACAACTTTAGTGGTCATTTTTACAACTAAATTCCTCGTTTTTACAACTTCCCTTTGATTGGACATTTCCAAAATCTATGCATAGCAAGCAGGATTCTTACATTACCGTTCATCTAGCTGCTTCGTCAATTCACAAAAAAAGATAGACCCAATTCGGGTCTATCTTTTTTACGTTCCAGTACCGGTATTGCTGCCGTCTCCTGGTTCGGTTCCATCATCGTCTCCTTCAGAACCATCATCACCTGAGTCGCCATTTCCACTTCCGTTACCTGAACCATTACCGTTACCGTTGTTGTTTCCGTTGTTATTTCCATTACCGTTACCATTACCATTATTATTTCCATTGCCACTATCATTTTCGTTGCCTTCGTCATTACCTTCATCCGGGTTAGTGTTTTCTTCCGGATCTTCAGGCTCGGTGCCTTCCATATCATCTCCGACTCCCTCAAGGGTCAGTGCTTTAGAAGCAGGCTCACTTCTTACATCATCTGCAATGGCAGTTACATAGAATACATAGCTACTACCCGGAATAAGGTTTTGCACGATAATTCCTTTTTTATCAGTGGTTTGAAGTATTTCGGTTGGTCCACCATCAATTGCAACGGAAACCTCAAATTGCACTTTTATATCTTTTCCTTCAGGCTCTGAGAACTCCCACTTAAGAGTAGCAGACGAATCAACATCCGAATAATCCACCGTTAAATTAGAAGGAGCATTTAGAACTAGCTGTTCATATTCCTCAGACACCTTAGTTGGCTCTGTTCCTTTAACGAATAGCTCTGTTAGTTTTAACCCATCTGGAGTATAATTACTAGCCAGCTGAAGTGGGTTTGTTCCTTTTTCCACTGTTACTTCTACTACAGAGTTAGGCTTTTTAAAGGACTCGGTTGAATTTCCTTGGGATATGTTGCTCATTACTTCTTTAAATATATTCTGTGGCAAATATCGTTCCTCATTAGTCGTCATTGGCATTTTCATGTCCGAATAGCCAGACCATATTGCAATTGAATAATTGGTTGTATAACCTGCAAACCAAACATCTGGGAAGGAGCTAGATGGTAGATTCCATCGTTCCATTTGATCAGCACTATAGTTGGAAGTACCGGATTTACCGGCTACATCTAACCCGCTAATTGCTGCTCTAGTTGCCGTTCCTTTTGTTAATACGTCTCTTAATACGTCTGTAACCATGTACGCAGTTGAATCCTTCATAACTGGCTTAGACTCTGGACGATAATTTTTTTCTGTTTTGCCGTCTCTGTATACAATTTTCTTAATGGCATAAGGCTCTGTATGAACACCACTGTTACCAAATGCTGCATACGCTCCCGCCATTTGAATAGGTGTCATTGCCTTCGATACACCACCAATTGCGGAGCTTTCGGTAATATCCCCTAAATCAAGACCAAAGCGGTTGATAAATTCTTTGGCATTCTTTGTTCCTACTTCTTTTAACGTTTTTACTGCAGGTACGTTTCGTGACTGATACAATGCTTCTCGCATCGTCATCGTGCCCTTATATTTACCGTCAAAGTTACGTACCTTTTGCTTTGTGCCGGTATAAGTAATTTCTTCATCTACAATAGTCTGACCGGTTGACCAGTTTAAGTACTCAATTGCTGGACCATAGTCAATTAAAGGCTTAATAGTAGAACCAGGTGATCTGTCTTTCATATCATCTGCATAATTCCAACCTCTATCGGCACCATAGTTGCGCCCGCCGCCAACAGCTGCGATAGCTCCAGTTTTCGTATCAATAACCGCTACTGCTGATTGAATTTCCTCATTAGGGAACATATCAGAGTTGAGAGTTTGTTCTACTTGCTGTTGAACATTTGGCTGTAAGGTAGTATGAATGGTAATTCCTTCCGAAATTGCATCTCCATCTCCATTATCCTCTAATTCATCTAATACAATATCTATAAAAGCATCAAATTTAGAATCGAGTCTTGTGACACGCTGATCTTCAGGTAATAAGGAATCCTCGATTGGCACAGCCTGTGCGGTCTTCATTTGCTCATCAGTAATCTTTCCATGCAAATTCATTAAATGAAGAACGATATTTCGTCTTTTCTCTGCCTTCTCTGGATTCTTAAAAGGATTATAGTTATTAGGGCTTTGTGGCATTCCAGCAAGCACTGCCATTTCATGTAGCTCTAAGTCTTTAAGCTCTTTTCCATAAAAAATCTCTGCTGCTGTTCCGAAGCCGTAAATACGTCCGGACATTAACACCTTGTTAAAATACATCTCAAAAATTTCTTCTTTTTTGTATTCTCTTTCTAATTGAAGAGCTAAATGGGCTTCCTGTGCTTTTCGCTTGATTGTTTTTTCATTGGTAAAGAAAGAGTTTTTAATTACCTGTTGGGTAATTGTACTAGCACCTTGGGCTCCAAAGCCTTGTGTAACATTTGCTAAAACTGCTTTTGATAAACGCAAGAAGTCTACACCCATATGGTCATAAAAACGTACGTCCTCAGTAGCTAATATTGCATCCTCCATCATTTGAGGTATTTCATCATAAGGTATATACTTTCTGTTTTCTGTTCCGACGGTAGCAAATTCATTTCCATCATTATCTAATAGAACAGGGCTGATAGGATCCTTTAAAAGCTCCTCGTCTAAATCTGGTGCACTGCTTGCATAATAGGCATACATAGAGCCACCTGTAATTAAACCTACTACCCCAATCGCAACTAGAGCCAATATGACACGCTTAGCCCATGTTTTCCATGTAGCTTTTTGTGTTTTCTTTTGTTTTTGTAATTCTTTTCTTCTTTGTTCACGAGTCTTCTTTTGCTCACTCATAAACGTCTCCTCACTTTCACTTTATACGTACAAGTCATTAACTATTTGTAAATAATCAATTCTTGGAGCATATTTCGGGGAAATCTCTATTGCATGCTCTTCAAATTCCTGTAGAGCTATGGATTTCCTTCCTCCTTTGTTCATTCTATCCCAGAAGACCTTTAATTCTTCGTAGGATAAATAAAAATACCTATCCAGTGATGAAAAACGTACTAACAAAAAACAGATACCTGATTGGTTTGCTACTTTTTCCATATGAGTAATCTGATGAAGATGAATATTTTTTAAAGGAAATGCTGTTTTATTTTCCGTTTCTTTTGCTTCAAAGTCAATATATTTACCTTCGTATACACCATTGAAGTCAGTGGTTGAGGGTGTGCGGTAGTAAGCTTCTCTTATAACTGCGCCGCTCCTGCTTGGATAATCCACCTTAACCACTTGAATTGGAATAGGCTTTTTATAGATTACAGCAATATCGTGTATTAAGTAATATTCATTTGATTCATTTATTTCATCTTCTAACGTCTTACCCCTATTACTAAAGGAATAATCCTTTTTCTTCACTGCTACTTTCTTCTCGGGTGTATAAATTTTTCCGTTTGGATAACGTATAGCCACAACATCACCTCTTTATGCTATTAGTTTATCACAAGTTAGTTAGACGAATCCAAATCATATAAGTTTCAGGAATGAGTTGTCGATGACAGACTTGTTTTGTCTGATACATAGAACCTTTGTCGACAAGGAAGGTATTTGGACAAAAACGGTTAAATAGCATGTAAAGGAGTGAGGGACATGAATAAAATTGAAAAGCTAATAGATCAATTAGAACTGCTTGAATACTTGCTAGAGGATAAATTAAATGATGAACAGGATAAGTTCCAGGAGGATTTCAGCAGATCCTCATTTAAGCTTCTCGGGAAAATAGAAAGGATAGAAGGGAAACTATAAGGAATATATGTTCGTCCACGCTGGAAAATAATTGTGACATTTGATAAACTGGTACTAGAATGCGAGGGATTCATTTGTCATTATTCCATTTAAGTACACAGTTAATACAAGAATGTGATCATTGTATAACACGTTTTTATTCATATAGAGAATTAGATAAAGAACCTGATTTTTTTCAAGATGTGCGACCGCATGCGATTGAATTAGATGAGGTTCTTTTGGAATGGGAAGCTTTAGTAAGAGTCTGGATTCAAGTGAAAAAGCCTAAATATGTACATCCGAGCCAGGTGGATTCTTTATTAGAGTCAATGAAACAATTTATTGTTCAATCCTTTTATAAGGGGACAAGCAAAAAACGATTTCTTCAATCCGTGCATTCCTCGAAGTATACTTTAGAGACAATTATTCATGCGATTAAAGAAGTAGGTGACCAGCATGCTTAAGCAAAAGAAGACAATAGCGGAATTACTAGAGGAGTGGAAAGTAAATAGCGACCGTTTTCCTCAAATAGAGCATATTCATACAACGGAAGAAAAGGAGGCTGTATACGCTTCTTTTCCTACCAACATGCATGCTTCTATCAGAAAGGCGCTAGAGTCTAGAGGAGTGTCTAGGTTATACATTCACCAAAGACAAGCGTTCGATGCTGCTTCGAGCGGGAAATCATTTACAACCATCACCCCAACGGCCTCTGGAAAATCACTCTGCTATCATTTGCCTGTTCTTCAATCGATTTTAGATGATCCAACTGCAAGAGCTATCTATCTTTTCCCTACAAAGGCACTTGCGCAGGATCAGAAGAGTGATTTGAATGAGCTGATTCAAGCAAGCGGAGAAGAAATCTTAAGCTATACGTATGATGGCGATACAGAGCCGGGGATCAGACAAAAAATAAGGAAATCTGGCCATATCGTTTTGACGAATCCCGATATGCTTCATTCCGGAATTTTGCCTCACCATACAAAATGGGTCACGCTATTTGAAAACCTGAAATATATAGTCATTGATGAGCTACACACTTATAAAGGAGTCTTTGGGAGTCACGTTGCGCACGTAATTAGAAGGTTAAAGCGCATTTGTGCCTTTTATGGCAGCAATCCTACTTTTATATGCACCTCCGCAACGATCAAGAATCCAAAGGAGCTGGCGGAAAACCTAACTAATACGGAGCATGTGTTGATTGATCAAAATGGCGCTCCGGCAGGTAAAAAGCATTTTGTATTTTATAACCCACCTATTGTTCATCCAGTATTTAATGTCCGAAGAAGTGCAGTATTAGAGGTAAGAGATTTAGCTCAGGAACTATATATAAATGGTATTCAAACCATCGTCTTTGCAAAAAGCCGGGTTCGCGTAGAAATGCTTGTTACCTATCTTCAAGCATTGGTTAGTAAGAAAATAAATGACCAATCCATTCGTGGATATAGAGGTGGCTACTTACCATCCGAGCGAAGAAAGATAGAAAAAGGCTTAAGAGAAGGAGAAATCCGAACCGTAGTCAGTACAAATGCCTTGGAATTGGGAGTAGATATCGGTCAGCTACAAGCTTGCATTATGACGGGTTACCCGGGAAATATTGCTAGTGCATGGCAACAGGCAGGGAGAGCCGGAAGACGACAGGACGAAGCGCTGATCATCTATGTGGCACAATCCACAGCATTGGATCAGTATGTCGTAAAACACCCAAATTATTTTCTTGGTCAGTCTCCTGAGGAGGTAAGAATTTATCCGGATAATATGATCATTTTAATGGATCACTTGAAATGCGCGGCATTTGAATTGCCGTTTACGACCTCTGATACGTATGCGGAGTTTACGATACAGGAATTACTTGCATTTTTGGAAAGTGAAGGAGTTCTCTTAAAAACTACCGATAAATGGCATTGGATGTCTGAGAGCTTTCCTGCAAGTAATATTAGTCTTCGCTCAGCGTCACAGGAAAACGTCATTATCATTGATCAGTCTACCCCGACTAAAACGAGAGTAATAGGGGAAATGGATTTATATAGCGCAATGACCCTGTTGCATGAGGAAGCAATATATTTACACCAGGGAACGCAGTTTCAAGTGGAAAAGCTAGACTGGGAAGAAAAGAAAGCATTTGTAAAAGAGGTAGATGTAGATTATTTTACGGATGCAAACCTTGCGATTGAATTAAAGGTATTAAGTGAGGACAAAGAAAAAGAAGCCTCTATAGGTACATTACGTTATGGAGATATTATCGTACTTGTCCAACCGACCATCTTTAAGAAGATAAAATTTGATACACATGACAATATAGGATCGGGAAGAATACATCTACCCCCTTTAGAACTGCACACCTCCTCTACATGGTTTAGCTTTGATAAGCCAAGTGATTGGAAGGAAACGTTATTAGCAGATGCAATGACAGGAGTGGCTTATGCAATACATGCCTTTATTCCACTGTTTCTTGATTGTGATTCAAAGGATATTCACGTAGTTCCACAAGTTAAATCCGTAAATGATGAGAAACCAACCTTTTATATTTACGATAGCTATCCAGGCGGAATCGGGTTATCTGAAAGAATGTTTGACCTGTGGAATGAATTACTTCCAAGGGTCACGGAAACCGTAGAAAGCTGTTCTTGTACAAACGGCTGTCCGGCTTGTATAGGAGCTCAGGATGCAGATTTGAATTTGAAAAAAGAAGTGATTAAGCTACTTCATTTATTGCAGGTGAATCATCATGTCATATGAGAAAAAGCTTATGCAGCTGAAGGGGTTAGTTCAAAAAAACGCTCCCGTCGAACCGAAAAAGGAAGTGCAGGAGGTTGCACTTCCTTTTTATACACAAAAATGGCTAGACGCCGGCCTAACACTAAAAAAAAATGTGCAAGGCTTTTATTTTCAAAAAGAAATATTTTATGAGCTTGACCATATACATGGAAAAGTAGAGTTATCTAAACTAGATGCAGCCATTAGTTATATGCAGACAAACTTCCCTAATCATCCATTAACTATTCAACCGAATATGCCTTTTTGTTTCTATGATACAGAGACAACTGGATTAAAGGGAGCCGGGGTGCTCATCTTTCTGAATGGGATCATCAAAAAAGTAGAGGATGGTTACCTTTTAACGCAATATATACTTGCAGATCCAGGACAGGAGGCAGCTTTTTTATATGCTTCCGACTTTTGGAGACATGAGCAAAGTATCATCACCTACAATGGGAAAAGCTTCGATTTTCCTCAGCTAGTAACTAGATGGACGATGAATAGAAATGCTCTCCCGGAGTTAAAGGAATTATCACATGTAGATTTAATGCATTCCTCCAAGAGAGTTTGGAAGGACGATTTAGAGCGATTTAAATTAAAGCAGGTGGAGGAAATAAAACTCGGCTTTACGAGAGAGAATGATATTCCCGGTCACCTTGCCCCTGTTATTTATTTTGACGCAGTTCGAAACGGAGACCCATCAAATCTGTTAAAGGTTCTGCTTCATAACGAATGGGACATTCTATCATTGGTTGCCCTGTATATTTTAACAGTTGATTTGATTCGTGAAAAAGAGGTAAATGAATCTGCTACTACTTATACAAACATTGGAAAGTGGTTTAGAGATTTAAAGGTACACGAGGAAAGCCAGGACTGGTTTCAATTTGTGGTTGAACAATATGAGGAAGAGGAAGCGGGTACGGCTTATTATTTTGTCGGGCTTCATTTAAAAAAGCAAAAAAGATATATAGAAAGTATAGAGGCATTTCATACAGCAGTTCCTCAATTGTCTGGGAAATATAAAATTGAGTCCTTTATCGAGTTGGCAAAACTGTATGAGCATCGCATGAAAGATTTCGAGTTAGCTTTAGACGTTACGAATAAATGTATAAGCTACTTGCGGGAAATAAACATCGATAAGGAATCAAAGCTATGGCAGGCCACACTTAAGCGGAAAATAAGAATAATTAGGAAATGGAATATTTCCCGGGAAAGCGCACAACATAACAAAAAGCGTGTTTAGGTGCCTTAAAATACTCCATTATTCGACATCATTATGCTATAATACGGTTAGCGAATTGTAGACGGAAGGAAGATGCTTTATGGATACAAAACTAAAGGCTTCAGATATATTGGAAAAGGAATTTAAAACTGGCTTAAGAGGCTATAACCAAGAAGAAGTAGATATGTTCTTAGATGATATTATTCAAGACTATGAGGCTTTTCAAAAGAAAATTTCCCAGCTAGAGCTTGAAAACAAACAACTAAAAGAAGAAATTGAAGAGATGCCAAGACGCAGTGCTCCTGCTCCACAAGCAGGTTCTACGAATTTTGATATTCTAAAAAGATTATCTCACTTAGAGAAGCATGTGTTTGGTGCGAAATTGTACGAATAATTATATTAAGAAAGAAATATTGTTTATATTAGCAAAATCATATATAATATAAATACCACTTATATATTCGGGCAATCGCTGCAATGCTAGACATTGTAGAGGAAAGTCCATGCTCACACAATTCTGAGATGAATGTAGTGTTCGTGCTTAGTGAAAAAATAAACTAAGGCAGCCGATTCGGCTGACGGCGGGATGAAGGCCTAAGTCATTTATGATATGGCTGACAGTCCCTGAAAGTGCCACAGTGACGGAGCTGTATAGGAAACTATACAGGTGGAACGAGGTAAACCCCACGAGTGAGAAACCCAAATTATGGTAGGGGCATTTTCTTGAAGGAAATGAACGGATAGAAGAACAGAATGATCTGTAGATAGATGATTGCCGTCCACATACGTACGAGGCAGTGCGCCGTTTGAGTACCGTGGAAACAAAACATGGCTTATTGAGTGTATGAGTGGCTAATTTTTATATTTCATATCAAAGCTCTCCAACACGGAGAGCTTTTCTCATCTTTTTAGGGATTTTTTGTTTTAGATATTCGATGAAAGCAGGTATTAAAGGTGATAAAACAGAAAGCACCTAATAGCTTTTCTTTATATACTAATACCTTAATAGACCAGGTATTTAATTCTACATCTGAGGGTATTATGATAACGGATGAAAATATGCAGATTACACTAGTGAATCGTGCTTTCGAAACTGTAACTGGTTATTCGATGAAAGAAGTACTAGGGCATACTCCAAAGATATTAAAATCTGGAAGACAAGAGAAATATTTTTACGAAAAAATGTGGGACGACATAAAGGTAAAAGGAATGTGGCAAGGGGAGATATGGAACAAACGAAAGAACGGGGAAATAT
This sequence comes from uncultured Psychrobacillus sp., assembly GCA_934234185.1. Lineage (GTDB taxonomy): Bacteria > Bacillota > Bacilli > Bacillales_A > Planococcaceae > Psychrobacillus. Next base: position 9,046 of record CAKQHO010000038.1, read on the forward strand.
ATCCTGAATACTTAATGATTCAACAAATCCATGATGAAAAAGGGAAGGTTACCAACTACTTTGGTGTCTTTAATGATATTTCTAAAAAGAAGGTAGTGGAACAAAGGCTTGAAACACTTATACAAATGGATCATCTAACTAATATTCCGAATCGATCTCTATACATACAGCTTTTAGAGAATTTGATTGAAAACTCTAAAGAGGATACACAGCATGCAATTATTTTCATCGACATTGATCGGTTCAAACACATCAATGAGTCACTTGGGAATGATGCTGGAAATTTAATTCTGAAAGAATTCACAAATAGACTAGAAGCAATTATTCAGCCGAAAGATATTTTAGCAAGATATGCTGGAGATGAATTTATTTTAACTATACCGAATTTATCTCAGCATAAAGAAGCAATTCAATATGCTAAGGAGATTATAAGGTGTCTGGATTTTCCATTCCAAGTTACTGGTAGCGATATTTATATTACGGCTAGCATAGGAATTAGTCTTTTTCCACAGGATGGCTCTGAGGTGGAAAAGATTATACAAAAAGCAGATAAGGCGATGTACTTCGCTAAGCAAAATGGAAGAAACCAATATGCTTTTTACTTTGAAGATTTAAAAAATGATCCCAAGAGATTGCTATTGTTAGAAGCAGATCTTCGAAAAGCCATTCAAAATAAATCGTTTGATATTTTTTATCAACCAAAAATCTCGTTAAAGACGAATGAAATAATTGGAGTAGAAGCCTTAGTTCGGTGGAACAATGACAAGCTCGGCTATGTATCCCCTGCAGAGTTTATCCCTCTTGCCGAAGATACTGGCTTAATCATACCGCTTAGCGAGATAATTATTGAAAAGGTATGTTTAGATATTTTAGAATGGAGAACACTAGGTATAGAAAGAATGCCTGTCTCTATTAATATTGCATCCTTACATTTCCAGCAGGATGCCTTTGTTAACCGAATAAACACTATTCTTATGCAATATAATTGTAGTCCTAATCAGCTTGAATTAGAATTGACTGAAAGAACTGTTATGAAGGATTCTGAAATGATAGTGAAGAAGCTGATTCAATTAAAAAGTATGGGCTTTAAAATTTCGATTGATGATTTTGGTACTGGCTATTCCTCTTTAGGCTATTTAAATCGATTTCCTATAAACTATTTAAAAATTGATAGAAGCTTTATCCAGCATATTACTTCTCTCAGTGATAAACAGGCTATAGTGGAATCCATTATTTTAATGGCTCATCGCTTACAATTAAAAGTAGTAGCGGAGGGCGTAGAAACCAAGGATCAAGCAAAGCTATTAAAGCAAATGGATTGTGATATCATTCAAGGATTTTACTATAGTAAGCCACTTCCAACTAAAGAGCTGATGGATTTCTTAGAATTGTGGGAAATACATCAGCAAGAAGGGACAGTATAAATGACTAAATTTAAATTAGTAGCAACCTCTGCAATGGGACTAGAATCTATCGTAGCAGATGAAGTAAAAGCTTTAGGGTATGAAACGACAACAGAAAACGGCAAGGTGTACTTTGAAGGAGACGAATCTGCAATTGCTCGAGCCAATTTATGGCTTCGTGTGGCAGATAGAGTTAAAATTGTAGCAGCCCAGTTTCCGGCTAGAACGTTTGATGAGTTATTCGAACGAACGAAAGCAATCGAATGGGAGAAATATTTGCCTGTAGATGCTGCTTTTCCAGTGCAAGGTAAGTCTGTAAAATCTACTTTGTTCAGCGTGCCAGATTGTCAAGCAATCGTTAAAAAAGCAATCGTAGAACGCTTGAAAGTAGCATATAAAAGAATAGGCTTCCTTGATGAGTCAGGTGCAACCTACAAAATAGAAATAAGTATTTTAAAGGACGTTGCCACCATCACGATTGATACAAGTGGAGCAGGACTTCACAAGCGCGGATATCGGCACGGCCAGGGGGAAGCCCCTTTAAAGGAAACACTTGCTGCAGCTCTTGTAAAGATATCAAAATGGAATCCTAATAGACCTTTTGCAGATCCCTTCTGTGGATCGGGAACTATTCCAATTGAAGCTGCAATGATTGGACAAAATATTGCTCCTGGCTTTAACCGGGAATTTCATAGCGAAGAGTGGAAATGGATGTCCGATAAGGTTTGGGAGACTGCTAGAGCTGAAGCCGAGGATTTAGCTGATTATGATCAGCCTTTACAAATTTTTGGTTCTGATATTGATCACAAAATGATTCAAATAGCAGAACAAAATGCGTTTGAATCTGGATTTGCTGATTTAATCACATTTAAGCAAATGCAAGCAAGCGATTTTACGACGTCATTAACTGATGGAGTAATGATTGGAAATCCACCATATGGAGAACGTATCGGAGAGATCGAGGTTATCGAGACAGTAATACAGGAACTCGGTCATGTCATGAAACAGTATCCATCCTGGTCTGTATATATGCTTTCTTCCATGGAAAATTTTGATAAGCTCTATGGGAAGCAAGCAACAAAGAAACGCAAGCTATTCAATGGTTTTATTCGAACAGATTATTACCAATTTTGGGGTAAACGATCTTAGTATAAAGGAGGTGTCCAAAGAGTTCTAGCTTTCTGGACACTCTTTTTACCTCTTTATACCTTTTTGTTTACTTTGGTGATCGCATAATGGTGCCTTCACTTCAAAGGATCCGTCTCAAAAGTATTTTTAGACGGATCCTTTATATTACTATTTGAGGGAGTTTTATAATGAAGCAAGCATTACCTTTTAAGCTTTCAAAAGACAGAAATTTCTTTGAATCGCTTGGCGATTGGATGGGTGACGTCCTCTATGATGAATTACCTGAGAAGGGTTTTGAATGTCGGGACGAGCAAATCTTTATGGCTTATCAAATCGAAAAAGCCTTGAAAACTAAAAGTGTTCTATTCGCGGAAGCGGGAGTAGGTACCGGAAAAACGATTGCCTACTTATTACCTGCTATTTCCTACGCAAGGTATACAGGAAAACCAGCTTTAATTGCCTGTGCAGATGAAACATTAATAGAGCAGCTAGTAAAAGAAGCAGGAGATATCTTTAAGCTGCAAAATTATTTAGATATTAAGATAGATGTGAGACTTGCCAAATCTAGAAATCAGTATTTATGTTTAAAAAGATTAGAGGATGCTCAAAAGGTTGGGGACAATGATTACTTTCTCGAAGAGATTGAAGATTTAATACCAGACTTCGTCTATGGTCACTCCTCTTTACAAAAAATCTTTCCTTTCGGTGAGAGAAGCCAGTTTCCGGGTGTTAGTGATCAAGATTGGCAGAAGGTCAATTTTCACCCTACTCAGCAATGTAATACCTGTGATTTAAGAAATAGATGTGGTCAAACAATACACCGCCAGCACTATAGAGAATCCTCTGATTTAATCATCTGTTCACATGACTTTTTAATGGAGCACATTTGGACGAAGGATTCTCGCATGAGAGAAGGACAGCTGCCTTTCTTGCCAGAAGTATCGATGATTGTGTTGGATGAAGGACATTTGCTGGAGTTTGCAGCTCAGAAGGCGTTAACCTATGAGGTGCAAAGTGAAACGCTTATCCGTCTATTAGAAAAAGTAATGGTGGATGGTGTACGCGAAAAAACTCTTGGATTAATGGAAAGATTACAGGAAATTCATGAGAAGATATTCGAAGTTCTCCGCGTAGGCACCTTCCAAGAAGAAACGGAACGAATGAAGATTAACAAAACAGATGAGCTCATGAGGCTTTGTCGACTAGCTATTAAGGTAACAGATGACCTTTTAGAGGAGTTTGTGTTCGAGTCAGAGCTATTTACTATTCCCGAGTACGAACTGCGAATGGTTGAGGAGTTTTTAGAGCAATATTCCTTTTCGTTACGATTGTTTACTGAAAAAGGGGACGGGGTAGAATGGTTGGAAATCATTGATGGCTATGAAACCTTAATCATTATGCCAAGACTTGTAACAGACATCCTTCATGAGAAGCTGTTTACAAATAAGCTTCCTATCGTTTTCTCTTCTGCTACATTATCAATCCAGAAGGATTTTAGCTATCTTGCTGATTCCTTAGGGGTGGAGCAGTATCAATCCTTTTCTGTTCCGTCACCATTTGATTATGATGAGGTAATGAAGGTATATGCCCATGAAGTCCCTCAGGGTGACAAGGCAGCCAAAGTAGAAAAGCTACTAGAGAAAAAAGAGCAAACGCTAATATTATTTAAATCTAAAGCAGCAATGGAGAAATTTAGAGGCTCTATAAAGCATAACGAAGATATTGCGTTCGAAGGGGACAGAGAATTGTCCACGATCGTAAAAGAATTCCAAAATGGAAAATTTTCTACTCTATGCTCTTATCATTTATGGGAGGGCTTAGACTTACCGAAGGAAGCTCTTACTCGAGTGGTCATTTTTGACTTACCTTTTCCTCCATCCGACCCGTTATTTGATGCGAAAAGATCCTTCTCTAACAATTCTTATGAAGAGGTTGATCTTCCATTTATGTTGTTACGCATACAGCAGGGAGTAGGAAGACTCATTCGAACATCAGAGGACCATGGGGAAATACATCTTATGTTAAATGAAGAAGAAGCAGCCTTGAAGACACGTTTCGAGACAGTTTTACCAACAAAAATAAGTGAATAAACTTTTGCCTTTTTAGCTATAAGCTAAAGAGGCTTTTTTAAATTCACCGCTGGTTCTACAAGTATGTCTTTTAGCGAAAGGTAGAAGAAACAAAAAATCTAGCCTGTTGAAAGCCATCAAGCCCAACGTCAGGAGAAAGTTGTAAAACCGAGCGCTTTAGTTGTAAAAATGCCCCCTAAAGTTGTAAAAACTCACTGGAAAGTTGTAAATTTAAAGCCATCCAGCCCATCGCCAGGAGAAAGTTGTAAAACCGAGGGCTTTAGTTGTAAAAATGCCCCCTAAAGTTGTAAAAACTCACTGGAAAGTTGTAATTTTGAAGTCATCAAGCCCAACGCCAGGAGAAAGTTGTAAAACCGAGCGCTTTAGTTTAAGAACTGTCAAAAGAAACGACAACAAAGGTAATGCCAATGGAATAATCAATAGGACACTACCCGAACATTGACTTAGAACCTGATTGTTGCGTTTGCTACTTACCCTTTAAGACATTCACCACCTGTATATGTGGAAATGATCTTAGGCTAGGCACCGTCGTTAGATAAGTTGAATAATATAGTAGATAGGTATTATTATATGTACTACTTAAAAAGGTGGGGATTACTATTCCACGAATATTTTCAGAGGATGTTAAGCATCCGCATACAGGGGACGTTCAAATTGCAACAGATTTTCATTTTCAGCTGAAGAAAGATAAAGTTAACTTACCCTGGTACAACTATGATGCAATGCTTGCTCTTTATAATTTGCAGCAAGAAAAATGGAGCTACTCTCTTATTGTTGAAGATTCTATTCCATTAGAGGAGACACTTGAAAATTGTACCCCATTTCATACGAAGTGTTCGACAACTCGCAAGCTTTCCGCTCATAAAAGTAAACTAAGGAGAAGGCGCCTTCAGCAAATTTTAGCTTCTAGTGATGACCGACAAGAGCTTCACGAAACCCAAAAGCCTATAGAAGAACAGAAGGAAAAGCTTTTTCCTAATATAGCCTCCTATTATCCTAAAAAAGAGGTGTCTAGACGTATAAAGAAAAAAAGGCGAAAAAGAAATCATTTTCAAGAGAATGCCAATGGGACGCATGCCTTTCACATGAATATAGACCCTATTATAGATGAAATAGAAGAGAGCTATAATTTAGAGTTAGAGCTAATGGCTTATTCAGAGACCGAAGAAAGTATAAAGCAAGACCTCTCCTTTCGATTTCCTCCCTTCGATTCCTCCTATATGTATGATGTAGGGAAGCTAGAAAAAAACATAGATAGCAAGCACGTATCTGATAAACCCATAGCAGCTGAGAATAAAAGGGAAGAGAGCACTAAAGCTTCTAAAGGTAATAAAACCATCCTACAAATTCCTATTAATGTCTGTGTGGATATAAAGGACTTTTTACATTACCCCCTATGTGGAAGCATGCAGCAAAACAGTAACTTTTTCTATTCAAGCCCTCCTAATGACCAAGTATCTTTAGAGCCAAGAATAGTGGACACAGAAGCTTTTTTTTATGAGGAAACTTATACTTACTTATTAGGCTATAAAACACAAGAAGTACTATTCGCTACAGATAAAAATGACTTTTCAGAAGGATCTCAACTAGCTAAAGTAACAACGGTTCATAATCAGGAGAATAAGCTTTCGCTAGAAACTACCGAGAATAGTTATATGAAGGTACCCATTGTATTAGGAGAATATAACGTGCATATTGATGTGGAGAAGATGATAGATTTAAAAGAAAATATAAGTAACCTTACGTATCTTTCGAAGAATCTCCTTGTAAACTCCTGTTATTTCGTCCCAACTAGCATGGAAAAAAAAGAACAAGGCAATGAGCTATATGCTACGAAAGGGCAGCTTTTCATAGAGGCGACTCTAGAGCAAGGCATTGAATATATGACACACGGTAAAAAAAATGAATTCGAAAGTCAAAAGTTTGAAGAGAATGAATGGAAGCAAAAAATAGAAATGGAGCTTTTAATACAGCTGTTACAGGTCCAAAAAATCCCTATGCCTGGATGGGGTAGTCCGACAAAGATAGAAAAAGTGAAAAGCCCCATAAGCGACTTACTAGCAAGACTTTCCCCTGGTTCGAATGTACAGGTAGTAACGGTAAATGGAAAACCAATACACGTAAAGAGCTTCGGGGACTATAATACAGATACAGGTATATCTACTTTTGTATTAAAGGATAATCATGTAATTAGTTTGCAGGTTGAAGAAATTGATTATTTATTATTAGGGTAAAAATTATATAAAGGCTGCAAGTAAGCTATTTTACGCTTGCCTGCAGCTCTTTTACTAAAAATGTTAGTAACTTAAAACTGTATCGCATCAATTCTACGATAATCTACTACTAAAATGTCCCCGGTGTTTTGTGCAAACGATGCTAGTCCAGTACTCGTATTAAAAGCTGCAAATGTCCCAACCTGCTCCTCTATCCCGTTGATAAACAAACTATCTACGCTAGCACCTGGCGTAAGGCTATTTAATAGCTGGAAAAACGCACCGCCAGAAAAATCTTCTGCCATCCTCCTGTCACCTCTCTTTCTCAGTCTCTTGTTATCTTATTAATAAATATAAAAAAGACTTGGACCATTCTCTTGGGAGATTATTAAAAAGAGAAATAGCTTTTTGAATTTTCACTGGAGAACGAATTTGGGTAAGGTAGAGTTTCTTATGCCTAAGAAATAGAAGGAAACTAATAAAGAGCGACATCCGACAGAAGAAAGCAATATTTCTAGAGAAAAGTCCTATAAAAAAATAAAATACCATTGTATGGATATATAAAAATGCGTATAATAACATTTTGTACCAGCCACGATGAACAGGGTGGAGTCATTCATAGGAAAGAAGGGTTACAGTGGAACAACAAATAAAAAAAGCACCAATACTGGCTGCATTTCTGATAGCTGGTTTTATAGGGCTATTTAGTGAAACGGCATTAAATATGGCATTACAACAGTTAATTGCAGACTTGGGTGTAGAGCCAACGACAATTCAATGGCTTACGACAGGATACTTATTAACATTAGGTGTGCTTGTACCTATTTCGGGGCTATTAGTTCAAAAGTTTACTACAAGACAATTATTCATGACTTCTTTGGCATTTTCCATTATTGGTACATTCATTGCTGCACTAGCTCCCACGTTTGAGATCCTGCTAGTTGCGAGAATTGTACAGGCGATAGGGACAGCAATATTATTACCCGTCATGTTTAATACGATTTTGTTAATATTCCCTATTGAGAAACGCGGATCTGCGATGGGTCTAATGGGGCTCGTTATTATGTTTGCTCCAGCTATCGGCCCAACGGTATCGGGAATTATTTTAGAATACCTGACTTGGCATTACATATTCTGGGTAACTCTACCTCCATTACTATTTGCCTTCCTTTTTGGGTATTTATATATGCAAAATGTAGGGGAGCTAACAAATCCTAAAATTGATGTATGGTCTGTTGTTTTTTCAACCATTGGATTCGGCGGTATCGTATATGGATTTAGTATAGCGGGAGAAGATGGATGGAGTAATTCATTAGTCATCATCTCACTTGTGGCAGGAGTAATAGGACTTATATTGTTCTCCTTAGTTCAAATGAGATTAGAAAAGCCAATGATTAACCTAAAAATATTAACATATCCGATGTTTGTCCTCGGGTTATTGTCTGTTTTTATAGCTTTTATGTGTATTTTATCTACCATGATTCTTCTGCCTCTTTATTTACAAACGACCTTGGCATTAGCTACCTTTACAGCAGGACTATTATTGCTGCCTGGGGGACTAATCAATGGTTTTTTAGCTCCAATCGTTGGTCGTTTATTTGATGCTTTTGGTGCCAGAGTACTTGTTATCCCTGGATTTCTTATTATCATTGTGACATTCCTTTTCTTTATGCAAATAGATGAAAATACGACAAAGCTACATATTATCATCCTGCATAGTATATTAATGATAGGCGTTTCGCTTGTCATGGCTCCAGCTCAAACAAACGGGCTGAATGAATTGCCTCGAGAGCTATATCCTGATGGGACGGCATTAATGAATACACTTCAACAAATTTCGGGTGCGATTGGTACCGCCATTGCCATTACCATCATGTCCTCTGCACAACAAAATTATTTAATAGAAAATCCAACTGCAAATGTACTGGATGGGTTTATTCACGGCGTGCAAGCATCCTTCCAATTCGGTTTGATCATGGCCATTATCGGATTTATTATTTCCTTATTTATTAAGAGGAAAAAGCGGATAGTTTGAAAAAAAGTGAGCTAACTGGGAGAGAGAAGCTAGTCACTCTCGTTGAACATAAAAAAGAACGATTGAATCCTCAATCGTTCTTTTTGCTTTACCAGAATCGATATCCTACAGAACCTGGGGGAGCATTTTGAATTATATCGATCACTGGAACGGTATAAGCGAACAATATCAGTAATATACATATTGTCAGCCAGATTTTCCAATTTTCTAAAGCCATTGGAGTTTTTTCTGCTTTCTCGGAAACCTCACCAATAGGAAATTCTGTTTCGCCCTTTGGTGCAAGCCATATTAGATGAACCACGATGTAGATGATTAAAATAATACCGATGAAAAGAATCGTACCGCCGACTGCTTGAGCAATTTGGTAAGGAATCCAATCGCTCGCTTGAGTAGAACCACCGTAAGTAGAGAAGTCTGAACGTCTAGGTGCGCCAAGTAAGCCAGCTATATGCATTGCTCCAGACATAATAGTCATGCCGACAGCCCAAATAATCCCTTGAATAATCGCTAACTTGTTCATTTGCTTAGTTAAAACCCTGCCTGTTAGGTGGGGAATTAGCCAATAAGCTGCTCCAAAGAACGTTAATACAACTGTAGTTGCTAAAGTTAAATGGAAATGACCTGTTACCCAGATAGTATTATGAACCACCTGATTCATCTGATTAGATGCATTGACAATTCCTCCTGCACCTGCTGGAATAAAGGCAGCCATCCCTATGAAAGGAACTACAAATCTAGCATCCTTCCAAGGTAGTTTCTTAAACCATCCAAGGATTCCTTTTCCGCCAAGCTCTCTTCCACGGAGCTCAAATGTCGCAAACATTGAAAATGCTGTTAGAAGGGAAGGGATCACTACCATCATCGTTAATACCACCTGTAAATACTTCCAAAAGGAGTCAATGCCAGGCTCTGTTAGCTGATGGTGAAACCCTACTGGAATAGAGAAGATTAAAAATAGCATGAATGATAGTCTAGCTAGTGAATCAGAGTAAATTTTCCCTCCAATAATTTTGGGAATAATGACATACCAAACCATATAAGCTGGTAATAGCCAGAAATAAACTAATGGATGTCCGAAATACCAAAACAATGTACGAGACAGTAGGACATCTACTTTATCTACCCATCCTAATGACCAAGGGATTAATTGGAATACTACCTCTACCGCTACACCAAGGGAACAGATGATCCACATCGTTAGGTTTACAATCACCATAAAAGTAAGCAATGGACTTGGCTGACCTGGATTAGCTTTACGCCATTCACGATATTTCATTATTAATCCTGCGCCGCCAATCCAAGAGCCGACTACTACTAATGTAAGCCCTACATAGAAAATCCAATGTGCTTGTAGAGGTGCATAGAATGTATAAAGGACAGAAGCTTCATTTAATAAAACCATTACCGCAGCTGCTATAGTACCAGCTGTCATTACCCAGAAGCCAATCCAGCCGAGAAGTCGCTGTTTATCTGTTAACGTGCCAGCAGTACGACTAACTGCTGCAATCTGAAATCCGAAGATAAAATAAGTTGTTAGAATAAGTGCTAATAATACCCCATGTACTGTTAGAAGCTGATAATAGCCGATTCCCCAAGGTAACGTAAATTGTCCAGAGCGTACGAGTGTTTGAAGAAGGCCACAAAGACCACCAATAAAGAGTGCGATGAATGCAACGTGGATATGGGCCATTGCAAGCTTACCATCACGAGGATCCACCTTCATTAGATTTTTTGCTTTTTCTGGAATTGCTGTCATGTTACTCAACCACCTTTAGCATAGATGACATAGAAGTGTGCCCTACGCCACAATATTCATTACATAAGATTAAATACTCACCGGCTTTATCTACAGTTGTAACGTATTCAGAGATATATCCGGGTTCTAGCATCATATTGATATTAGTACCTGCTACCTGGAATCCGTGTACTACATCAGAGGTAGTAGCGATAAACTTCACTTTAGAGCCTACAGGTAACTCTATTTCAGGTGGATTATAGTAGAAGGCTGACGCATGAATGACAATCTCATAGTCCCAATCCTTTCCTTCGACCTTGTGTACTCCCGGATTATTGAATGGTGCTATTTCTGATACACGTTCTGGATCCACGTAAACCTTTGCGCTAGGTGGATGAGAGCCATAATGAAAGGCACTAAATCCAACGATAATTAAAAATAATACTAGTGATCCAACGCCAAATGTTAGCCACCATTTTTCATACTTGTGAATGTGCATTTTCTTGTACCTCCATACTTTTAAAATCGATCAATGAATAAGTAAAATGCCATGAACCAGGTAGCTAACATGAACACACCAACAAATGTTACTGAAATAAGTGTTCCTTTTAAATCTGGTTCCTTTGACTGCTTTTTTGACATTTGCCTTACACCCCCGTAACTATTTCTGTATAGCTACATGATAAAGTGAATGAAACAAACTGGATGTGATATTTCTCACACAAATGGCGGCATAATGTGAAGATAATGTGAAATTAGTGTTATTTCCTCCAAATGAAGGAGTAACTTTCGTCAGATAAAAGAGTAATTGGAAAGGACCACGGTAGAGCTTTCACGATTAAGTAAAAAAGGAATATGAGTTCTTTTAGTAGAATAATAAAAAAGACTACTTTGGAGGGGAGGATAAGTATGGCATATCAAATAGAAGTAATGACACAAGAAGAGGCAGAGGAAATTGCTTTTAACTGGCATTACGATGGAGAATACTCCTTTTATGACATGGCAGCTGATAAGGAGGATCTAGAAGAATTCATTAACCCTGAAAAAAGAGGAAGCAATGTATTCTCAGTCATTGATACGGAGGAATTAATCGGTTACTTTACTGCTAGCAAAGAAAAAGAATACATAATCGATATTGGCTTAGGCTTGAGACCTGACTTAACTGGTAAGGGAATAGGGTTACATTTTTTAAAAACTGTTATGGAGTTTGTGAATAGTGAATATAAGCCCAAAAAAATAACATTATCAGTAGCATTCTTTAACCAAAGAGCGGTAAAAGTATATAGAAAAATTGGATTTACAGAATCTCATATTTATTGGCAAAAAACGAATGGCAGTACCTTTAAATTTTTAAAAATGGAATATGATTGCTAATTATTTTTACTGATAAATGTTATGTAGGTCCAGATATTTTGATTTACATGATTAGTAAATGGAGGGATAAGAGGGTAATTACGGAAAAATAAAAAGCAGGCTACACTCTTAACGACTGCAGCCTGCCATATGTATTAAATTTCATCAATGGTTAAGATGATAGTCATCTCACCTATGTCCGTAAGCAGTACGGGAAGCCGTATTGCCTGGTGAAAACCATAAAGCTTGGTCTTTCCTACTAGTACAGTAGGAGGGGTAATATCAATCTCCAACCCATCATTCGAAGCAACGGTACATATATTGCCTGCAATCATATTGCCCAATTCTCCCGTGAAGGATTCTAGCATTTCTCCTTCTAGAGACATCCCAAACATATGATGACTGAGGGTAGAGAATATATCACTAGTTGAATCTATGATGATACGGCCTTTCATATCGCCAACAATCCCAATCAACACGCCCATTTCACTTTGCTCAAATGGATGTTGTGAGGAAGCTGGGGGCTGGATATCCATAGATATTGGAATTACTGACTTCAAAGAGGTAATAGTCCCATTCAGAATGGTTTGAATCTGCTTAGATGTAGTCATAAGAATCTCCATATAGTAAGGATGTCTTAATATTAGCACAACTCATAGGTAAAAAGAATAGGGGCACTAGCAAAAAGATGAAGATTATGTTAAGCTTTAAATGAGAATGAATTTCAACTTCATTAAAGGAGAGATATTGGATGATTTTAATCCCTATCACAGCAACCATTATCATTTACGGACTAACTACAAAATATATTTTCAAATCAATTACACCACAGCCGAAATAAATACGGAGAACCAAAAAGGATTGGAGGAAAGTGAGCTCCATTCTTTTTTTTATGGAATAAAGATAGTGAATTTTTTGGTAACATAATAGGCAAGAGGAGGCTTACTATATGAGTGGCGTAAATCAATGGGATGCAGAATGGGAAGTATCTGTAGAGCTAGCTAGTAAATTAATAAGAAGACAATTTCCACAATTAGCTTCAAAAAACGTGGAGATACTCGGAAATGGTTGGGACAATACTGTATTTCTAGTTGGGGAAGAATGTATATTTCGCTTCCCAAGAAGAGAGGTTTCCAAAAAACTAATTCAGTTGGAAGGAAAAATACTTCCAATGCTGGAGGGCTACTTCTCCATTCCCTACCCAATCCCACTGTTTTATGGAGAGAGTGATAAGGAGTATCCTTCCCCATTTTTGGGCTATCCATTTTTAACCGGTAAGACTCCAGTCGACATATCTGATTATAAGCGCAGTCAATCAGCAGTTATCCTGGCGCAGTTTCTAAAAGGACTCCATGCCTTCCCGGTGGACATAGCTAGAGAGCATGGGGTCCAACTAGATCAGCGCAATTTGTTGGATATAGCATCACGTAAAGAAAAGCTGCTTAAAACTATTTATGACATGGCACCTCATTTTACGAAGGACGAATATAAGGAAATATCCACTTATTTGCAGCAGCTAAAAAGAGAAAGCGTGCGTCCTAAGTCCGTACTACTTCACGGAGATCTTCATTTCAAAAATATACTAGTGGATGACTCCGAGAAAATTTCTGGAATTATTGATTGGGGAGACATTAACATCGGACATCCTGGTTGCGACCTGAGTGTAGTATATAGCTTCTTGCCACCAGAAGCCCGAGTAACATTTTTTGAGGTCTACGGCGACATAGACGAGGAAACGCGCGAGCTAGCTAGATTAATTGCGGTATATATTCCGTTTATGATCCTGATGCAGGCGATTGATGAAAAAGATGAAAGAATAATAAAAGAAGCAAAAGCAACGATAAAACGCTCGCTAGCAGATTGATGGCTGAAAAACTTATGGTAGGTTCGAGGATTTTACCTGGCGGTGCTGGGAATTTGCGATTAAGGGTGCAGATACTGCGATTACGAATGTCGCCCCCGAAATATGCGGTTATGCCGATTAATCTTGCAATTAATCCATCGATTTTTCCAATTAAGAAAAAGAATTCTTATATAAAAAATTGGTTCAATTTGGTATTATAGGAAATAAAGGTAGCAGACGATAAAGTGAGTAAAAATTATTGTAATAGTAATTAGTAGATATTTCAGGTTATCGCTCATCTAGCTGCAAATGCAATATGTAATAAAAGAGTATATATTAGTCTGGCAATACAGCATATTCTGGACCGAACTATTTGTATCAAAACATCCTACTGAGAATTTTCTTGATACTAAGGGGAGAGATAATCTTGAAAAAAATTAACTATTTAATTGCTTTATTAGTGATGATTTCATTTTTTATAGCAGGTTGTTCAAACGCGGTAGAAAGTGAAGAACAGAATATATTGGGACAAAATATAGAAGTTAAAAAGCGTATTGGTGAAGAGAATGAATACGAAGTCTACAAAGAAATTACTAACAATGAACAAGTTCAAAAGGTGAAAGAGATATTAGGTGATATTAACTGGGAGAATGCAAAGGTAGAAATGGTACGTCCTCCTGATTACCAATTTTCTTTTCCGAACCCAGAAGCAAAAGCAGTATTATATGAACTCTGGATCGGTCCTAATGGTACGGTGCAACTCGTAATATCTGCTTCAAATAAATATAGTCAATTAGACAAAAATAAGTCAGCAGAACTAATAGAAATACTTACTGGCGAAAATCTACCTAATAAGTAATATGACCTCTGATTAGAGGTCATATGATATTTCGCAATTACTACCTTACACAATTTGACCAGTTAGTTGGCGCATCCGAGCCTCCTAGCAGCCGTCAATATCGGCGTAGCAATTATCAGCTTCCATGTTAATTAGTGGACAGTTGTTCAAGTGTTTGCCACTTCACTAGTTTCTGGTGTTCTTCTCCATCAATTTCATAGTTAATTTTTACTCTCCTAGTATTATCTTTCTTTACATCTCCAGTCGAAAGCTTCATAACTATTTTCCCTTCGCCGTCAAGTTCAAAGTCTCGTAGACTTTTTATATCTCCAATGTCTTCTCTGCCTTTATATATTCCGCTTTGCTTTAAAGGCTCTGCACTAAAAAACTCATACTCAATCCCATCTTCTTCATATGAAATAGGGGTCTTCTCATCTTTTAGCAACTCGATTGATTGAATGGTAACCGTGGATTCACCAGTCCATTCAATTGGAACAACCATATGATAGGATTCATTTGCTTGTAGCTCAAATCCAAATTCTCCAAGGAGGAATTCTCCTTTGGTTTGATTACTACAGCCCATTAATATACCCATTAACAATGAAACCAAGAAAAGTTTTTTCATTATATACCACCTCTATCTCTATATTACCATAAATAACCTATTAGCCTGTCTCACAGACTTTATTTCACATGCAAATAAAGTCTTATTTTGTTGTATTTTCTGATATGATAGACTTACATTGTTGAGATTTATAAAAGGGGAATAAATGAATACATGAATGATTTAGAACAATTACAGTCAATTAAAACGAAAAATGCTTTATTAGCGACTATTTTTAAGCAAAATAACGATGAAGAGCGCTATGCAAAATCTAAGCTCTTTTCAGATAAATTAGAGAAACAAACCTTTACAATCGGCTTTGCAGGACACTTTTCAGCTGGTAAGTCTAGTATGATCAACGCTCTAGTAGATGAGCAACTGTTACCGACAAGTCCAATTCCTACATCAGCGAATATCGTGAACGTCAAAAAAGCCCAAGAAAACTATGCGATTGTGCATTTTATTGATCAGCCGCCTGTGAAATTTTCAGGGGAATATGATATACAAATGGTAAAGAAATACTCCAAGGATGGAAGCCAGGTTTCTCAACAGATACAGATGCAGTTTACCTAGCTAAGAAGTTTGGAGGAAAGCTTGTTGTAAACCTTTCCAATATTGCTAAGGTATATACAGATGACCCAAGAAAGAATCCAGATGCAAAGCCTATCGATTCCATCTCATGGAAAGACTTCAGAGCTATGGTTGGCGATGAGTGGGTTCCTGGAAAGAACACTCCTTTCGATCCGGTTGCTTCAAAGCTTGCAGAGGAAGCAGAGATGCGTGTTGTTTGTGCAGATGGCAGAAACATCGAAAACACACTTGCTATCCTTGAAGGAAAGGAGTTCTTCGGAACCATTATTGGAGCTTGATTTTCTTAAGCTCTAGAAAATAAGGGCTAGGATCGGCAAAAGAAGAAGGAAATGGAACATCCTCTGTAAAGTCAGGGATCCATAATATGTCGTCCTCGCCCTTTTCTTGTGCAAATCCATCCTCGATATCGAGCTCTTCCAAGTATTCGATCAAGTCATCATATTCATCGTCAGATATTGCCTTTAGCGATGGATCTTCCTTAGGTGGTACAAATTGAACCATCAAGGACAAGAAAAACTTATCCTTGTACTTACGTGCATAAAGTTCGAGAAATTCCTTTGTAGCATCTATCTCCCCAGGAAATACCAAATGCCTTAGGATCGTTCCTTTCATCTCATCTAGATCTGTCTTAGGGTGCCTGGATGCAACATAATCCATTACATCCTCTATGCATTCTGCATAGCGCTCGCGTCCACAGAACTTCTTTGCAGTTTTCTTCGAGAGTGTCTTTCCATCAAGTAGGTATATGTCGATATATTTATCGATCAATTCCAAGCCTGTTGTATTTTCATACCCAGAGCTATTCCATACGACAGGAAGCGAAAAGCCTCGCTCTTTCGCAATGTCCAGAGCTTCTACAATGGATGGTATAAAGTGGGTACCAGTAACAAGATTAAGTGTCTGAGCTCCCATCGCTTGAAGATCAAGCATCAAATTTGCTAGCTCTTCTTCCGTAACTTCAAAGCCATAGTTCTCACCATCGGATCCGGAGATCTGCCTATTTTGGCAATATGCACAATGCAAAGGACAGCCGGTGAAGAATATCATGCCAGAACCATGCTCGCCTGTAATTGGAGGTTCTTCACCTCTATGCAGACCAGACCATGCAATCTTTACTTTATCACTTTGTTTACATATACCTATCTGCCCATTTGTTCTATCAACTTTACACTCATTAGGACAAATGGCGCAACTTGAATAATACAATCTGTTGACCATCGAGTGTGAATATAACAAAATTTTGTGATATGGGTAAATGGAACATCTTTCAGCAGAATAAAAAAGAGACAAAAAAGGAGATCAGATACATCCTCTCGATAGATGGAGGAGGTATGCGAGGTATTATACCGGCATATCTGATCAATAAGATGGACACCATTCTGGGCGAGGATTTTGGCGATGATCGCCCTTTTTATTCACACTTTGACCTAGTTGCAGGAACAAGTACAGGAGCCTTGATCGCACTTGCCTTAACAAGCCCTATCAAGGAAGGAATACTAACAAAGCAAGAGGGAAAATATCCCGTATTTGAAAAACATATAATTGGACGATTCTTCAAGAAAGAAGAGCAAATCTACAAGGGTGATATCGAGCCATTAGCCGCATCGGATGCACTATTGGCAATGTATCTGAATCGTAGTGGAGACATATTCAAGCAACCTCATCACCTAAAGAGTTTGTTCGGACCGGTATTTTCAGATAAATATGATGGAAAATCACTAGAAGAGTTTCTGACAGAAGCTCTTGGAGATACACGCCTTGATGAGTGTCTGGTTCCGACAATTGCCGTTGCATATGAGACAAATACATCGATGCCATATATCTTCTCGTCTCGCGACAGTCATGGATTCTTGTGTTCAGAAGCAGCTAGAGCCTCCTCAGCGGCTCCTACATATTTTCCAGCATCTAACCTGATAGATAGGGAAACAGGAGAGGTACTGTCCCTAATTGATGGCGGTGTTGTTGCAAACAACCCAACGCTCCTTGCATATAAGGAAGCAAGAAAGCTATATCCAAATGCTGATGAATACCGAATTCTAAGCCTATCTACATGTGCACCTAAGCACTCTGTTGATGTCCAGAGCTACACACAAGGCGCAATTGCATGGGCAAGCCCTCTATATAAAGCATATTCAGAGGGACAGCTTGCTATGGTTGACGAAATCGTGCCAAGTATAAAAGACTTACGATACACTCGTATTTGGGCACCAGTGCTAACCAAGAAGATAAAACTTGACGATATATCAATAGAGGCAAAGGAACAGCTCTTGAAAGCTGCAGGAGATACGTTTCTAGCTAAGGAAGACGATATCATGGCATACCTAA
>CAKQHO010000039.1 GCA_934234185.1 uncultured Psychrobacillus sp.
GAGATAACAAATAGACCGTATGCCGTCAAAAGGAAATTACTTATGCACAGCAGGTAATATCCCCATGTCATGTTCTGAATAATTGCATTAACAGAAAAGCCTATTATGACTAGACATATAAAGACCACAGTAATATGGAGAATGCTGTTCATAATACTATTACTCGATACCTTGAATAGTATGTGGAAAAATAAAAACAGAGCAACTAGAAGGAACGCTTCTATTATGGAAATATAAGTAGTAATGGGTGGATATAGTACTAATGATGCTAGCCCATTAGAAATGTTCCCCGTAGCAGCTAAAACATACGCCTCAAAATTGCTAGCAGAAGCTCTTTGAATAGAACCAGTAATACTCGTAAGCAAATATAGCGCTATAATAATATAAACGAAGGAAGTTTTCTCTCTTATTTTAAGCATCCTCTCCCACTCTCCCCATCCATCGATTTTTCCCCGAGTAACTGACCTGATTATAACTAGGACGGTTTAGTGTGGTTGTTGTTTCCTTCTCTGCAAAAATTTTTTATTTACATAATGAACTTTTTACATACCCCATTACTCTTATAAGTGAACAGGTGAGGTGAAGAAATGAAGCAGCTCGTAAAAAAAGCAAAACGCGGAAACAAAGATGCTCTATTAAAGCTAGTAATGGACCAGCAGCATGACTATTACAGGCTTGCCTATACGTATGTAGGGAACGAACATGACGCAATGGATGCGTTAGAGAATATGATTGTTATTTTGTATGAAAAAATCGAGCAGCTCAAAAATCCCGATTCCTTTTATTCCTGGAGTAAAACGATTTTGGTGAATGAATGCCGAGCTATATTGCGAAAGCGTAAAAATGTGAGCTTCCTGGAGGACGAAGAAGTAATAGAAGATACCAACGACCCTTATGAGGCACATCATACGAAGCTTGAGCTCGAGGCTAGTTTAGAATCGCTTAGCCCGGTGCAAAAAGAGGCTATTCAGCTTAAATATTTTCTCGATTATGATTATCAAACCATTGCAACTCTCACGAATGTCTCTATTGGCACGGTAAAGTCACGTGTATTTTCGGCGTTAGGTAAATTGCGCATTTCTCTCGGAGGTGAAAATCATGAATGAAATAGAAAAGAAACAGCAAGAAATACGTGATTTGCAAGCCCCTCCACAGCTGGAGGAACGATTACGCAATGCATTGAAAAAGCAAAAGAGAAAAAATCGATTACCCAGTATTTTGATAGGCGCAGCGGCTGCATTAATTCTAATCACTTTTACGTATAATTACAGTGCCTTTGCGTTTTATGGAAAGAAAATATTTGGCTATGAAAGTTTAATGAGCTCCTCTCTTCAAGCATTAAACGAAGAAGGTTATATACATGAAGTAAATAAGTCGATTACGTTTCATGATGGAACGAAAATTTTCATAGAGGGGATTCTTTCAGATACCAATCGCTTTCATGTCTATTATAAGATTGAGCCAAATGCCTGGGATCAATTACAAGTGGTAGGTGTCACTGGCTTTTTCACAGATTCAAGAACAAATATGGGAGTATATGACACAGAAGTGCATGTTGGCTTAGCCACCTTTGATGCGGTTAGTCCGTTCGCCAAGGAGCTCCACCTTCAATTGCGCTATGACAATCAGGATTATACGATTACCTTTCCATATGATGCAGAAAAGGCTATTCCGACGACATTGAAAAAGTCTATTGGGAAAACGATTGAACATGATTTCGGCACATTAAAATTAAAGAAAATTATTGCAACAAATGCTTCAACAGTTATTACTGCATCTCTTGATTTTCATGCTGAACGGAATATAAATCCTGATTTGATGGGAATCCAATTGTTAGCAGATGGTCAAGAGGTTTCAATACTCCAATCGGGAAGTAGCAGTACTTTGTTTGGATCTTATGATGTGGAGCTACTATATGATGCAATCCCTGTCGACACCGAGAACTTAGAGCTCGTTTTTGACATGTTCAATGGCTACTCGAAAGTAAACCAACAAGTGCCTATCGAAAAGGGCACATATCCTATTGGCGACAAATGGATTGAAATACAGAAGGTAGAACAAGGTGAGAAGGAAACACGCGTAACGATTGCTTCTGATTTTCAAGTGTTGTTTGATGACGTTTCCGTTCTGACAGAAGCAGGGGAAACACCTCTTCAAACAACGGGTGGCTTTAATGATCAGACGGATAAGTGGATTCGCACACTTTACTTTGCAACTGATGGCAAATTAAAATCACTGAAAGTCGGTGGGATGTATTATATGAAAACATATGGAGAAAAAGTAAAGATTGATTTAAAGTAGATACAAATTTAATACTCCCATCCATTCAAACAAATGGATGGGAGTATTTTATGAAACGCCTATTGCAACTGCCACCAGTAGAGCAATAACAGCAATTGCAGCCCATCCTAGAACGAGCTTCCAGATGAATTTCACCCATTTCTCGTATGGAATTCCTGCAATAGCTAGATAGCCCATTCCCAAAAGGACGGGACTCCGGGGAGGCAGCTCGATCGCCACCGGAGCCGGATAAATGCTCAGAAATTATAGAGTATCTTATCCATTAATAAAAACCTACAGTTGTAGGCCTCGTTCATTTTATTAAATCATTAATATTTTCCACATATTTTTGTTTATCGTAAAGAAGATATAATAATCCCCCAACCTTTATAGGATCGCCAAAGAAAAAGCGTTCGTAATGAGTTTGTCGTGTACCGAATGGACTCATGGTTAAATCCCATGCAAGACGAAACAGCTTCACTCTCTCCTCTGCCTCTGCTCCCCTTGCTTGCAGATATTGCTGTAAATCTTTTTTGATAGGTGATTGAAAATCTGCTTCCTTCGGGATAGACATCATCCCACTAGCCCCTAGCAATTGTATAATTTCTGTGAATCTGGGATAGATTTTTGGGAAAATAGTGATTGCTACATGTAAAGTGGCGCGATCAGGCTCCATAAAGCCCCATTCGTTTATTCTCGCTTCCTGCTCTGACCGTTCAAGTAGCGCCTTCAGGGTTTCAAGCCCTACAATAATCTCTGTCACCTTTTCTTGAACATGCTGGTATTCCCCAATTTGAATGGTTTGAACTATTGCCTGTGCAATACCTAAGATAAACTCTGTTTTGACAATCTGTCTTGTGATGACTTGGTGGATTCCATAGGGCTGAAAGGAGCTACGCACCATAAATTCGCTTGCAACTAATTGATTGTCATAAAAAAAAACACGTTCCCACGGAACTAGAACATTATCAAACACCACTACTGTATCCATTTCCTCAAAACGACTGCTTAATGGAAAATCAAAGGCAGAGCCATTGCTTGCAAATGATTCTCTACAAATAAAACGAAGTCCTTTTGTATTAGTAGGAATTGCAAAGGAATAACCTTTCCCCTCTTCTAGCACATGACCGCTCGATAGAACAAATAATTCCTCCGTCATCCCCCCCTGCGTTGCCAGAAGTCTAGCACCTTTTATAATGATTCCTTCCTCATTCTCCTCCACAACTCTTGCACCAATCGGCTCATCCATATCCTCCATATAACTACTTGAACGATTAACCTGTGGATCGATGAACGTATGAGTCAGCGAGCAATCGTGCTCTCTTATATAGGTATAGTAGTTCCTAAGATTCTCTGGAAAACAGTCTAATTTTCCTTCTAAAAAGCCTGCTGAAGTTGCAAAAGCAGTAACAGCAGTATTCATATAATCCGGACTCCGGCCCATTAATCCATAGTTA
The DNA here is from genome assembly GCA_934234185.1 of uncultured Psychrobacillus sp. Taxonomy (GTDB): domain Bacteria; phylum Bacillota; class Bacilli; order Bacillales_A; family Planococcaceae; genus Psychrobacillus. The sequence continues at coordinate 3,738 of CAKQHO010000039.1, forward strand.
GTCGATGCCCATTCTCGTACCATCATTCTTTTTTTCATCAGGTCTTCCTTTGTACGTGGCTGCAGAAAGGATATCCCCACTGGCTCTCCACTAGTTGGAGAGGTATAGGTTAACATATCCTTTTTGGAGGCATCATGCTGTAGATCATATAAGGCTGCTTGGCTTTTCATTACTCCACAAAAGGCTGGATGCTCTGATATTTTCCCTGTAATTTGATGCCCATCTATCCACACCTCAATACCCATTCCATCTATACGATCAATATATTGCTTTCCTGTAATTACCGGCATACTCACACTCCTACTAGTCATTCACTATTATCTGATTAGTTTATTATAGAGGGCATTTGTTGGTGACCAGATTTTTTATGTATAAGCCCAGTAAAGGGCTGATTCAAGCAAATATTTGACCACCGTTTACATGTAACGTTTGCCCTGTAACAAAGCGAGAGTCATCGGATGCAAGATAAACAAAGGTCGGGGCTAACTCAAATGGCTGTCCTTGACGTTTCATAGGATTGCCCGCCTGTGTTACTTCATCCTCCGAAAAGCTAGATGGAATAAGAGGTGTCCATATTCTTCCTGGGGCAATGGCATTAACTCGAATCCCTTTCTCCACCAGATTTTTTGCTAATGCTCTCGTAAAACCAACATTGGCACCCTTTGTAGCAGTGTAGTCTATCAATAGAGGATGACCATCAAAGGCAACTACAGAAGCCGTATTAATAATTGCGCTACCAGGCTTTAAGTGTGGAAGTGCAGCACGTGTAGTATAAAAATGCGAATAAATATTCACTTTAAATGTATCGTCAAATTGCTCATCGCTAATGTCTAGCAGACTGTTTTGCTGGAATTGAATACCTACATGGTTGCATAAAACATCTAGACGATTAAATTCTTTAATGGTCGCTTCTACAATATATTTGCAATGCTCTTTGTTTCGTAAATCTCCAGGCAAAAGTAAGCACCGCTGGCCTAACTCTTCCACTCGATTTTTCGTTCGATAAGCGTCTTCATGCTCATCTAAATACGCAATTGCTACATCCGCCTCCTCCTTTGCGAAAGCAATTGCAGCCGCTGCTCCCATCCCACTATCCCCACCTGTAATCAGAGCTACCTTTCCTTTTAGCTTCCCTGTGCCTATATAATTGGGGTTTTCTATGATTGGCCTCGGTTCCATCAGACTTTCTAAGCCAGGCTGACGCAGCTGTCTCTGCTCAGGCACTGTGATGGGAACCTCCTCAAACCTAGTGATTTTTCCGTAGTTCGGATACATCGGATAATTTGCCTGTGAATCCTGTGAATTAGACAAACAATACCTCCTTTTTTTCCTATCTTATGTTATTCACCCAGGAGAGGTGTCGCTCCAGCTCCATGGCGAATAGAGTAATAAAAACAAAGAGAAGGAGTCCTTCATGAACCCTCTTATTTTGCATCCCCAGGTTCAAATGCTTTTAGTAAATGAGTCCAAACAAAAGGTCCCAGTTTACTACAATACTAACGCCGTGCCTTTTCAGCTGCCTGCAATCGGACAAAGACCTCCCTATTTTACAAATCCAACATATGAGCCCTATTTTCCCCTGATATAAAGATGAAAAGACCTTTCCTTTTAAGGAGAGGTCTTTTCTAAGTGATATGCTATAGGATTTACACTTTCCTGCCAGCAGCAGTGTCATGACTTAAATTATTTCAGGAGAAACATTCTCTTAAAAAGCAGTCCACCCTGCATCTGCTGTGATAACCGTTCCATTCACAAAGCTAGCGTCATCAGATGCAAGAAATAGTGCTACTTTTGCAATTTCACTTGGCTTTCCTGTCCCTGGATTACTGCCCATCCCAAGTCTACTTCTCCCCATTCCAAATTCGCTAATATTCGTCATAGTGGTACCAATATTCGTTTCGACTGCCCCAGGTGCGATAGCATTGCAGCGTATGCCATGTGTCGCATACATATATCCAGTATTTTTTGTAAATCCTACCACTGCATGCTTGGATGCAGTATAAGTTGCACCAGCACGTGTACCATACAAACCACCTACCGAAGCGATATTGACTATTACTCCTTGCTTCTTCGCTAAAAAGAACGGAAGCACCTTTCGAGTAGAACGCATCACACTTGTAGTATTTACCGCAAATACCAGCTCCCAACGACTATCTTCAATTTCACCTGCTGGTTCAAAGCTATCCATAATCCCCGCATTGTTTACAAGGATATCAACTGTGCCGTATGTGTTAACAGTGGTATCAATCAACACTTGAATATCTGCTTCCTTCGCAACGTTAGCTAAAACTGTAATTGCTTCGCCGCCCTCTGATTTAATCTGTTCCACCGTTTCGTTTGCAGAAGCTTCATTAATATCCGAAACAACTACCTTTGCTCCTTCCTTTGCATAAAGCTTTGCAATCTCTCGCCCCATTCCAGATCCAGCACCAGTTACCACTGCAACTTTGTTTTCTAGTTTCATTTTGTAGCCTCCTATGAAATTGTTCTATATATTTTAATCCAATAAGCTCTCGCTATACTAAGTGAGGAAACTATTATTTTTCAATGTAGGGCATCTACTTATATGGGAAAAGTAATAGTTTGAAACTGTAATCTTTTCACGCTTGCTATACTGGATAGGTTACTTGCTGTTTACCTAACGTTATTTTGCGATACATCCAGGGATACTTGCGGTTTAGCAGGAAATACTTTCGATAGCAAAGTTTTTATTTTCTCATTTCCTCTTGCACAAATTTCCATTCTTCTTTATACTGAGGGCAACATAAGAAAACTACATACCGATTTCTGCACTAGGGGTGCCCACTTATGGCTGTGATGAGAGCTTCGGCTCCGATCCCTTATTACTCGATCAGGATAATACCTGCGTGAGGAAGTGCGGTGACTTTCCTTAAATTCTTACATAGGACAAGTGGCTGCATCTTCACGGATGTAGCTTTTTTTTATGGAAAAATAAGAGGAGGTCTTAGAAATGGAATGTGGCTTGAGTCCCATCGTCGGGTTTCGCTTTTCCTTACACCCGATGACCAATGATTTTATTTCAGTAATTAAGGGAGCACTGGAGAAAACGGATACGTCCAATGTGTGGATGCATACGGATGATGTGTCGACAGTAATACGAGGAAAGGAAGTACATGTGTTTAATGTAGCAAAAGCTATAGCACTACACGCCGCAAAAACTGGAGAGCATATTGCTTTGTCTGGTACGTTTTCTGCAGGTTGCCCAGGAGATTCATCGGGAGATGTTTATTTGGGAAAAGGTGACGAGGTGGCAAATACAGATACAACGAAGCAATATGTGTCCTCACAGTTTGCACTTTATCCAATGAACAATCCAAACTATATGGATGTTATTTACCGGGAGGTTGACCGAGCTAAGCAGTTTGGAGTTTATAACGAGTCGATGCATTATGCTAGTGGCATTCATGGAGATATTCACGATGTATTTGCTTTTTACGAGGAGACTTTTTCGAAAGCTCGCTCTGAAGAACATAAGCATTTAGTCATGACGGTTTCTATGAGCATTAATAGTCCTTCACACGGAGGTAAATAAGATGCTAAAGGCTTGGAAACTAAAAGAGATTGTTTTAATGTCTGTGTTCGGGGTTGTTTTTGGTATTGTTTATCTCGCTTTCCTTCATTTAGGAAATATTTGGTCTGGGTTTATTGGACCGATTGCATATGAATGGATTTTTGGTGTATGGTTTATTGTTTCAATTATTTGTATGTACATTATTCGGAAGCCTGGTGCTGCAGTTATTTCAGAAACAATTGCAGCAGCTATAGAGGTTCTATTAGGAAATGCAGTCGGTCCTAGGCTCATTCTCTCTGGAATTGTTCAAGGCTTAGGGGCGGAAGCTGTCTTTGCAGCTACACGCTATCGGATGTTTAATATATGGGTTCTTATACTTGCTGGAATGGGTTCCGCTGTCTTCAGCTTTGTATACGGCTTTTTCTTAGGAGGCTTTGCTGTTTATTCAACTGGTTATGTCCTGTTTATGCTAGCGGTTCGGGTATTGAGTGGCGCACTGATTGCCGGTGTTGGCGGAAAATGGATTGCGGATGGATTGCTAGCAACTGGGACATTAAGAGGCTATGCGATTGCTCGAAATAAAAAGGGTGAGGCTCATGTCTGAGGTCATTCAATTTAATGAGGTATCCTTTTCATTCCCCGATGAAGAGCCTATTATTAGAGATTTCTCTATGTCGATTCTTTCTGGTGAAAGAGTTGTTATCACCGGGCCAAGCGGATGTGGAAAGTCTACACTTCTCTATCTCTGTAACCGTTTATATCCTGAAAACTGTGATGGTATTGTAACTGGTTCTATTGAACTGTTTGGTAAGCAGAATACTAGCTACCACCCTGGGGAAATCAACCGGAGAGTTGCAACCGTTTTTCAAGATCCTGATGCACAGTTTTGCATGCAAACGGTCGAACAGGAGCTTGCATTTACCCTTGAAAATTTAGAGGTTCCTCAGAAAGAGATGCAGATGAAAATCGACCACATCTTAACTGTTACTGGTTTAGAAAAAGTACGTCATGCTATCATCCAATCTCTCTCAGGGGGATGGAAGCAAAGAGTAGCTACCGCATGTGCACTCATTATGGAACCAGATATTTTATTGCTAGACGAGCCTCTTGCTCACTTAGATCCGATGACCGCACAACAGTTTGTAGCATGGCTTGATCAGCTTGATTCCCAAATGACCATTGTCGCTATTGAACATCGTTTGGATTTATGGGGAGATTTTTTTGATAGAGAGATTCCGCTCGTGAAATCGAAAGCTAGAATGGTTCTTCCAAGAAGAGAGCATCTAGTGAGCGACATAGAAGCTCTCACTGTCCAAGAGCTACAAACCGATTTTCTTCAGCCTGCAACCTTTTCATTAAAAAAAGGAGAGATTGCTGTACTTGCAGGACCAAACGGTGGAGGAAAATCAACTCTTTTAAAGGCTATGGGTGGGTTACTTCCTTCTAAAGGAAATGTCCAGCCACTCGATTTAGGTTATGTCCCCCAATCTCCAGAATTTTTATTTATTACAAAAACAGTCAAGGAAGAGGTTGCTTATGGAGGAGGGTCTTCTGTCGAAGACATTTTACATCGGCTAAGGCTGTCCACTATAAGTGAGGCCCATCCATTTGCCATCAGTCACGGCCAAAAAAGAAGATTGGCAATCGCTATTATGCTTTGTGACGATAGGGAAATCATTCTAATGGACGAACCGACTTCAGGACAGGACCAAGAGGCATTAAACGAGCTTTTTGAATTAATAGAGGAGCGTGCAAACGAAGGGGCTACCTTTTTCATCGTCACCCACGATATGGATTTTGCTGCTAGCATCGCCGACTCGGTGCTTCTGATAAAAGAAGGAAAGCTATCCGAAAAGCTTATATCAGATGATGTTTGGAGGAACGAAGAGCTATTGGAGTCGTACTCCCTTCTTCCACCTAAGGGGGTGAGGACATGCGAGAAAGTCTTCATCACATGAATCCTTCTATAAAGTTTTTGCTAATTACTACGTGTATGCTGACTCTAGCCTTTTTCTTCGACCCCTGGACCCCACTACTATTTTGGATAGGGGTGCTTCTAATTCAACTAATTTTTAGTAGAGTTTCATGGAAGAAATGGTCGCTATTTATGCTCCCTTTCTTCATTACTTCCTTCGGCTATTTTTGGACAACGCTTGTCTTTGCGGAAGAAAAATCAGGAGCTGTTATCTGGTCGATTGGTTCGTTAGTTATTACAGAAAATCAGTTAGAGCAGGCACTTTCACTTAGCTTTCGCGTACTTGCCTTCTCGAGTCTAAGTCTGTTATTTGCACTGACAACCAATCCAATGACATTTATTCTTAGCTTAATGCAGCAGCTACGTCTCTCTCCTAAGATTGCTTATGGAGTGATGGTCGGTTATCAATTCCTCCCTGTATTAAAGGATGAATTTGTTCAGATTCAGCAGGCACATCGAATTAGAGGAGCTAATAAGGATAAGAATATTCTTCGAAAAATAGTAGGTATTCGGAGAGTATTAATACCGATGCTAGCAGGGGCTGTTAGAAAGGCTGAGAGAGTGGCCTTCGCTATGGAGGCAAGAGGATTCACCGGCGAGAAAAGAAAAAGCTACTTTCAAGTAGTACCTATTAGAGTGGTCGACGGCTGGCTAGGGTTACTTCTATTAGTTATATTAATCATCTGCTGCTTAAGTTCCTGGTGGCTACCCGTTTAATAAGAGAGAGGAAATTCGAGAATATATCTAATTTCTCGAATTTCCTTCTTATGGTCGTTTCTCCCAAGGCCCTATTTGACCAATTGTAAGCTTTGGAACTTTTTCTTGAATGGATTTCACTACCCCGTCCGATATTTCATCATGTGTTAGCCATCTAGAACATTCTTTTTCTATTACGAAGCCTAGCTGAATTTGTTGATAGGAACAATCTTCTTTTATAGGGATCTCTCCTTTTATTTCTGCGAGGTTTGCACTGCTTCCCAGCACATGAAACAGCTCCCACTTTCCACAAGATTCATTTACAACCTCATAAATAGTAGAGAGTGTTTCTTTTGCATGCGAATGAATCCAAGCCACTACCAACTCAATCGGACCATTTTTCTCTATTGTTTCAGCCACTTGTTTCCTTAACTCCCCAATGTTTCGATAATCTACAAATAGAGGAGTAAACTGTGTAGGGTTCGATGCTTCTTTTAACAATTGCCCCATCTTCTCAGTACTTCTTCCTACAACAGTAACTCGGTAGTCCTGTTTTTCTAGCCAAAGACAGACTTTACGAAGCATACCAGTTCCACCAACCACTAATGCATGTTTCATTTGTTTCACCTCTACTAAATTGTAGTCAGAAGTAACAGTATCTTCTATTGGTCAAAAGAATGATTAGCTACTACGGGCATTTCCTCCAGAACACGGCCAAGCCAATCTTCTATAAAGAGTTTGAAAATCTCAGGTTGTTCAAATTGTAAGTTGTGACCAGCCATATCTACTAGAGCATAAGAGGATCTTGGATAGTTATCGATAAAAGAAAGCGCATCTTTGTAGCCTACTGAGCTATCTTGTTTTCCCAACAAGAAAACACTCGGTTTCGTAAAAACTACTTGGTCAATAGGAGTGGTAAAGCCATAACTATCTCTAATCTTTGCTAAGAAATCGAGGTCTGCTAGCTGGATGCCACTTAAAATTTCGTTATTATATCTGTTCCATGTTTCCGCTGTCAGAATGACATTATTGGATTGAAAGCTTTGCAATTCTTCTAAGGAAAGAGATTCTAAGAACAGAGAATCTTTTTTCATGATCTGATGGGCTTCTACTTTTCTATCCTTCATTTCCGGGAAAATTAATGGGCATATAAAAGCAGCACCTACGACTTGCTCTGCTCTCTGCTCAATAACTCCTCTTGCTATATAAGCGCCATAGGATTCACCTACAATTGCAAAAGACTGATTAGGTAGCAGTATATCTATGAACTCCAGCACTGCATCTAATATTGCATCTGAATTTCGAATCCCCTTATAGCCTTTTGTCTTCCCCATTCCTGGAAGGTCGATATAAATCCGGCTCCACCCAGCTTTTCTGCTCATAATTGGCTCCATGCATCCACTCATTACTTGATGGTCTATCGAAAAACCATGTATGAAAACTATTGGAGTTCCATCTCCAAACTTCTCGTAATAAAAATTAGCTTGTGTAGTTGAACAATAAGGCATATCTTTTCTCCCCTTCTAAATGAAATCGCTTAACCCTTTAAGTCCCCTGTAGATTCCTTCACTTTTTTATTTTTTTACTGCTTTTGACTAATCCCAAGATTGGACGACAACTTCTTGGGAGGTTTAAAATAGCAGATATTCAGAATGATATTTCCATCTATTTTTTCCTATGTTAGAAGAAGAAAGGAGTAAAATCTTTGTTCTTTTTCATGACAATCTATTTAGTTTATGAAACCTGATTTTCACTTTACTCTGTATCATTTAATTATCAAACTTCTTTACAGGTCTATTTTGTTACCTTCTATTATATCCATGAGAAAAGAGTCAATATTGTTAGTCAGGAGCAATCGATTCCACCAATTCAAATCGTCCATTAATAGAACAATTTCTATCCGCTCCCCTTCTTTCGTCTGTATATACATCGCTTGATTCAGTACGAAGGCAGTAGAGCCTCCCTTCGCTCCTATGTGAGTAAAGCGTTCCTTATTGCTTTCGTACTCTAATGGCCATTCCAGCAAGTCTCTCATAATAGAAGAAACTCTCTCTGGATATTCATCTCTTGAAATTGCTGCTAAAAGCTTCCCATACGCACTTGCCGAAGAACCAATTAAGTGATCAGACCAGACCCTTTGAACCTTTAAGGATAAATTTGAAATATCTCCATAGCTCGTCCCTTCGAGAAGCATTTCTTTACTTAAATTAGTGGCAAGTATTCGATATTCTTCCAAAGGTAGCTTTTTTAACTCGTTCTCTAAGTCATCTTCTACAAGGTTCTCTTGCTGTAAATAAAGCCCAATTACAAATGCACCAACTATCGGATATACAGGTTCATGAGGGTGAATTCCTAAACTTTCTATTCTTTCATTAATTGCATCTATCGTCAGTAAGATCATCAAATAATCTGTATTTGCACCAGAGCTGTACTTAATCATTCCCTCAGCTACTTCATGAAGAGTCACTTCCTTCTTATTAGAAAGCTGCGCCTTCCATTTCTCATGAGCTCCCCCATCTGTTCCTGGAATATAGAGACGATCTAACTCCTCCATAGAAACCAGTTGCTCCTGATTAATGCGCCCTTCCTCTACCTGAAAAGCATATTCAAGTGCAACCACTATTTTCACCGTACTAGCTAATGGCCTTACAGAATCCACATTATACTCAATGATCGGTTCGCCAGCTTTCGCTACAAATAAAGAACTGCTCTGTGGATGCTTTTGAAGATGGTTGGCCACATACTCTGGATTATCTCGAAATATCCAATACAGTCCACCAACGATAACTACTAATAGAGAGCCATATATAAGAAGCATTTTTCTCGTATATGTGTTTTTATCAATTAGGATTGTTAACAGTATTAAGAGAAGCACTCCTAATACATAACTCAGTTGAAAGAAAAGAACTCCTAGAACCAGTGCTGCAGCAGCGATCAATGTGATCACAGCTTTTATTACTTCCACTTTTGTTCTTCTTTTACTATCAAGCAACGGCAAGAGTGTGAAGAGGACAAATAGACCGATACCAATGATCATATAAATATTCACTTTAGCAGCCCCCTAATATTTTCTCTTTAGAAACGTGATGGAAACAGCATGAATAATCATGAGGCCAGTTAATAAAAACCAGATAGCTATTTTATAAACCTCATAGTTCAACGGCTGAATGTAATCATTAAAAAGTTCAATAAATAGCCAACCTAGTGGTATTAAAGGAAAAATTATACTATATGATTTGTGAGCAATAGCATGACCACGCTCATCCTTCCCTTCACTTCCTAATTCAAATTTGAGCGTTAGAAAAACAGATACAAAAAATATAATCACATATAAGAAGACAAACCCCTTTATCAGTAAATCCATGTTCATTCCCCCTCTAATTTATATTGAAAGACTTCATTAATATCCACTTCAAACAGTAATGCCAGCTCAAATGCCAGCTTGAGAGATGGATTATATTTATTTTTTTCTAATGAGATAATCGTTTGCCTGCTCACACCTAGACGATCGGCCACCTCCTTTTGAGACATTCCCCTTTCTGCTCTTAGAACCGTTATTCTGTTACTTAACATCCTGTTCGTTTCCATTTATGACCACCTCTAAAAATAGAGTAAAGTATTTTTTACATAAAGTAAAGTATTTTTTACATTTTGTCTGAAATATTTTACTTTCAATAATTTTACTATTATGATTATCATTAGATTAGGAGGGGTTATAAATGAGTTATGTCGCACTATTAAGAGGAATTAATTTAGGGAAGCTGAACAAGGTAGATATGAAATCATTAAAAGAATTATTTATAAAACTCGGCTATACGGATGTCCAAACATATATTCAAACAGGAAATGTATTCTTTTCAAATAAAAGCTATAATGTTCAAGTATTAGAAGATGAGTTGTTTGCTAAATACGGCTTTTCTATCCCAGTAGTTATCCGAACAAAAGAGGAGCTTGAGGATATTGCCAAACATTCAATTTTGGAGAAAGAGCACGCTTATGTAATGATGCTGAAAGAGGAAATAAATGAGGAACAGCTCGAGCTGCTACAAAACACGGTGGAGGAAGAGTTTACCGTGATAGCAAATAAAAATATTGTGATAAGCTATCAAAAAAGCTATCACCAATCGAAGTTTACGAATAATTATTTCGAGAAAAAATTAGGAATGCCTTCAACAGCTAGAAATAAAAATACCGTTCGTAAGCTTATTTCTCTCATGTGATAAGTATAATTAATGGAAATGTATAATTATTATTAATTTTTCAAATCACCATTTTTGGCATAAGATGATAGTACAAAGGGGGATACAAATATGTCATTTACATTTAAAAAAATTGATCACGTTCAGTTAGCGGCACCAAAAGGAACAGAACAACAAGCTCGTGCATTTTTTGGAGGAATTCTTGGTTTAGTAGAAGTAGAGAAGCCTGAAAACCTAAGAAAAAAAGGTGGGGTTTGGTTCCAACTGGGGAATTATCAAATTCATATTGGTATTGAAGAGCCATTTACTCCAGCCAAGAAAGCTCATCCTGCATTTGAAATAGAAAATTTAGAAGAATTAAAAGCTCATCTCACAAATCAACACGTACATTTTATAGAAGACTATGAATTACCAGGAGCGAACAGAATATATTTGGATGACCCGTTTGGAAATCGAATGGAGATATTGGAATGGATTCGTTGAAATCAAGAACTTTAGAGTTTTTATAATAGTGCTGAACGGCAATTACCAATAGGTCCTTGCCGTTAACCCTTACATTCCTTCAACATTTCGTATTTGAAGGTTATGGATATCTACTAACTTGTTTGTGTAATCCTTGTTGTCACATTGTAAAAGAACCTCCACTTTATAGAGAGGAGAGCGTATAAAACGAATCGTTTGTGTACTAAATTTAATAATTAGCTGCTCTTCTTTTTCTTCATAGTCATCGAATAACGCATATATAATTTTTTTATCATCCTCTGTTAGTTCTCCATAGATGAGGACATCCGAAATCCCTTGGATTTTATTATCTCGACTGTTCGGTACCATATATTGAGTCATATAATTTTTAGACTTCTCATCATTTAGCTGCTGCAGAAAAAATTGAAAAGGAACCCCTTTAAAGCTTGGTAAATAGGAATTTCGCCAAGGCATTGTTTTACTTAGTAGATTGAAAAACCATCGGAATTTTAATGGTTCTGGAGGGGTCACATAAATGCCACGGCTAATTAGTTTTTGGTAGGTGGCATCTATATCGTCAACCTCCAAAGCAAAACCAATTAATCCCCTATGCCCTTCATTGTATTTATCTGCCCAATCCTTTACCCATCCGCCGCCATCTTGCGTCTTAATATGTACTAGCTCAAAGTACTCCTCACCAATCCAAATGTTCGATACCTTAAATCCCTTTGTTCCTTTCCCCCATTTCGGTTTATACGGGAGTCCCGCCGTGTGAACTGACTGGATATATATTTCATCTTCTTGAATATTTTTATCCACATTAAGGACCAAATGATCAATTTTCAACTTTCCACCACTCTCCGTTTTATTTTTCCAATTGTTATAAATAATAATACATTTTACCATAGCTAGATGGATGATAAGAACAAGAAATGTTTGGTATGGGTGGGTACTAGCAGCTTAGATAAACCTATATTAGCTACGTTCCTCGGCTTCATTACACCTCAAGTTGAAGGTTAAAAAAATCATTTACCACACAAAAAAGGATATCCCATAAGTAAAAACCTCATGGGATATCCTTATCTAATTAGTTATCTTGTACTTCATTACGTTTTTTCTTGAACATTTTGGATAGTACTTCGTATACGATTGGCACGACGATTAGTGTTAGCAATGTCGAACTTGCTAGACCTCCGATTACGGTAATTCCTAATCCTTTAGAGATCAGGCCGCTTCCTCCAGACCCAAATGCTAATGGTAACAATGCACCTATAGTAGCGATTGCTGTCATCAGGATTGGACGTAAACGAGTTGCACCGGCTTCTAGAATTGCTTCACGCATAGACATACCATCTCGTTCCATATGGATAATTCTGTCTACAAGTACGATTGCATTTGTTACAACAATACCTATCAGCATGAGAAGACCCATCATCACTGGTACAGAAATTGTTTCTCCTGCAATTAGTAGACCTACGAACGATCCAATAACCGCGAATGGTAAAGAGAATAGGATCGCGAATGGCGCTACTCCTTCACCAAATGTTACTACTAGGATGAAGTATACAATCGCAATTGCCGCAAGCATTGCTACTCCAAGCTGTGTAAATGTTTCTTCCATATCAGCTGTAACACCAGCAACACCTATTGTTACACCTTTTGGTAGGTCTAACTTATCAATAGCCTCATCTATTTCAGAGGATGCTTTTGTGATATCGTCACCAACGATAGTTCCTGAGACAGTTGCATAGTACTCTCCCTTACTACGAGCAAGCGTATTTAGAGTAGTACCTTCCTCCACTGTCACTAGTTCAGATAGCTTCATTGTCGTACCCATTGCTGTAGGTACTTCTCTTGCTAGAATTTCGTCTATTGATTTTGGTGCAGCGACTTCTTTTTGCTGAACAATTACTTCTACTGTATTTCCATCTTTTTCAAGCGTCGTTAACACTTCTTTTGTATTGTTTTGATTTAACATCATCACAATTTGTCCAGTTGTTAAACCGTATTGAAGTAATTCATCCTGCTCTACTTTAAATGTATACTCAACATAGCTTTCTTCTGCACTAGAGGATACTTTCTCTAGTCCTTTGTTTTCATTCATTACCTCTTCTACCATTCCTACAGCATCATACAGCTTATCTAAATCTTCACTGTAGAATGTGTAGCTTAGCTCATTTGATGAGAAGCCCATTGAGAAGTTTTGGCTCTTCCATTCACCAGATTGATCAATACCGAAAACATATTCTTCAATTTCTGTGCGAACTTCTGGGAAATTTTCCATATCAGGGTCAAAGATTAAGTACATTAAAGCTCCGCCAGATCCTCCACCCATCATAGCGGCCATCGGATCTGTACTATCCGAATCGTTGATGGAAACTTGGAGAATATCAATATCTTTACGCTTCAATAACTCTTCTTCTATTGCAGCTACATTTTTCTGTGTATCCTCTGAAAGCTCTCCTGCTTCTGGTGTATAAGTTAAATACATAACCTTCTCTTCCTCGCTACCTAAGAAGCTAAAGCCAATCAACGGCATCAGCATTAAGCTTCCTACTAACAATGCGATTGAAATAAGAGATGTAATAATTTTATGATTTAAAGTCCAGCTAAGAACTTTCTTATACCATTCGGATAACTTTCCTTGCTCCTTATGAGAGCTTTCTGTTTTCTCAGAGTATAATTTTTTCTTAAATAAGAAATGGGAAAGTGCTGGTACGATGGTAATTGCTACTAATAAGGACGCACCTAGCGCAAAAGTCATTGTTAATGCGAACGGCAAGAATAATTCTCCAACCATTCCACCCACAAAGATTAACGGAGCAAATACTGCAACCGTTACTAATGTTGAAGAAAGGATAGGCTTGAACATTTCGATTGTCGCTTCACGAATTAAAGCGCGACCTGTTAGCTTCTCACTCTTCAAATGCAAACGACGATAAATATTTTCTACTACAACAATGGAGTCATCAATTACCCGACCAATCGCTACAGTAATAGCACCTAACGTCATAATGTTTAATGTTATATCTAACCAGTTTAACAGCAATAATGCCATAAAGATGGAAACTGGAATCGATACAATCGAGATAATCGTTGATTTAAAATCACGCAGGAACAATAGAATGATTAATACAGCGATTAATCCACCGAATAATGCTTTTTCTATCATTGTATTTACAGATTCTTGAATTGGAGCTCCTTGGTCGAGAGAAACATCGATGATAAGACCATCATTATTTTTTTCCTCTTCCTCGATTAAATCTTTTACTTCATTTACAACTGTTACCGTATTAGCATCCTGTGCTTTTACGATTTGGATAGCAATCGCATCCTCACCATTTGTACGAGATATAGATTGCACCTTACCAACTAATTCTACAGTTGCAATATCCTCTAGCTTCACAAAAGGAGAAGGATTTGTTGCAGAAGGAGTAACAGGGATTAGCATTTCCTTTAAATCATCAAGAGACATAAACTTCCCATCTACGGAAACCGCCTGTTCTCCTTCTTCAAATTCAAACAGACCTAGGGAAATAGCTATATCACTTGCTTGAATCATTTGTTTAACAGCATCTTCTGTAATCTCAAGCTCAGCCATTTTCGCTTCGTCATATGTTAGCTCAACTTCTTCTATATGCTGACCGGTAATAGCGGCAGAAGCAACACCATCTAATTTCTCAATTTTAGGAACTAAAACTTCCTCTACTGTAGATGTTAAATCTACGATATCCTCTACCGAGCTACTCACACTAAGCGCTACAACAGGCATCATATTCATACTGATAGCTGTAATAATAGGCTCTTGCGCACCCTCTGGTAGATCAATCGCATCTAATGCCGCTTGCATCTCACGCTTCGCTTCAGCCATATCAGTTCCATAGTCGTACTCCACTTGAACGTTAGCCATATTAGAATAAGAATTTGAATAGACAGCCTTTACTCCTTCAAGTAACTCCAAAGACTTTTCAAATGGAATCGATACATCCTCCATCACCTGTTCAGGTGTTGCACCAGGATATACACCCATTACCATTAAATATGGAATCGAAATATCAGGAATCGTTTCCATTTTCATTCTTGTGCCTGAATAAATACCAGAAACGGTTATGATAATCGTCAGTAACCATACTGCTAGCTTATTTTTCAATACAAAATTTACTATACCTTTCACCCTTACACCTACCCTCATTGACTTATCTAATTCCTTTATTTATACTAATGACTAATCGGTCAATTGTCAACAATATAAGTAGGAGCGTTAACATACATGGTAAAAAAACAACTAATTATGGATAGAGCATTAGAATTGTTTGCAGAACAAGGCTTTGAAGCTACATCCGTACAGCAAATCACGGAAAGATGTGGCATTTCTAAGGGTGCTTTTTACCTTTCATTCAAATCCAAGGAAGAGTTGATTTTTGCATTAATAGATCACTTTATGATGCAATTTGTAGCAGGTGTTGACCAATCAGTCAAAGAATGTTCACAAATTGAGCAAAAATTATATAATTTTTATCATTTTACTTTTTCAACATTCATAAAAAATTCAACACATGCAAAAATATTTTTGCAAGAGCAATCACTAAGCCTAAACGAGGAGCTTTTTAAGAAAATAAAATACTATGATAACCAAGTGAATGAAATTATTCTGCAGATAATCGAGCAGCTTTATCCCTTTTTATCAAAGGAAAGAAAGTATGAATTAATTATCTATATAAAAAGCTTCACGAAAATTTTCCCAGATATATGCTTGCAGGAGGACATACCAATTGATTTACACCGTTTAACTGCTTCTATGGTAGAAAAAACCAATCTGATAGCTAAACATTCAACAGAAACGTTTGTAACGGAAGAAATAATTCAAGCAATCTCCTTCGTCAAAGAAAATGTTCAAGAACAAATTTTAACGTTATTAAACGAAAAGCTAAAAGAGGTAGAATCACCAATTGAAAAAGAATCCTTGGAATTGCTTCACAATAATTTATCAAGGGAAAATCCCAGTCTTGCACTGACTAAAGGATTATTGGAGAATTTAAAAGATAATCCACATTGTAAATGGCTTACTTATTTAATTAAGGACCATTATAACGTCTAAAGGTTACGCAAGTTCGATCGGGGATGTTTAGCTATACGTGATGGACCTGTGAAAAGTTCCCATTTTTGCTAAAAAGTCGATTTCCTAATAGAAATCGACTTTTTTCTTATTCGTATACAGAGTCTTGGAGCTGATAGCCTTACTTATCACATAAGCACTTAAGCCAAAGTTTTTTCAGCTTAAGAGCTTCACTAGGATGGAAAATCGGGATTTTTCCTTTATTCCTTACTACAAATCGTCAAAACCATTATCTATAGCATTGACCTTTACATATTGTCTTGATTTTTGTTCAAAGAAATCCGTTTTTGTTCCATCAATATTATCTGCGTACACACGTATCCACTTCATTGGGTTTTCTACGTATTCTGGATAAATTTCTTGAAGTCCTAGTTGACGCAGCATTTTGTTAGCTCGGTATTTTATATAACCTTGCATTTCCTCTATATCGATTCCATCAATATCACCTAGAACATGATGGGACCATTCTATTTCTAATTCCACCGATGCCTTATATTGCTCATATGTCCAGCCAATTAGTTCATCTGTATGAACCTGAGGATTTTCTGCAAGAGCGGCTCTAAATAATTCAGAAATAAACCGCCCATGCTCCAGCTCATCACGGTTAATATAACTAATCATCGTTGAAGTACCAACCATCTTATTATGTCTTGCAAGATTATAGAAAAATGCAAAGCCAGAATAGAAGAAAAGACCCTCTAACAATGTTGTATAAACAAGTGTTTTCACTATATTTTCAAGCGTCGGATTCTCTACAAATTCGTTATAGTACTTCTCTATATTTTTATTTCTCTTTATTAGCGTTTCGTCTGTTCTTCCAAAATCAAAGGAGCGGTTTTGTTCATCCAATGACACGACCGATGAAAGCACGTATGAATAGCTTTCGTTATGTACTGCTTCCTGTTGGGCTATTACCGCTAGAATAGATTGTACAGAAGAATCAGTCGCATATAAAGATAGAAGCAACGCTGTTCTTGTCTGTGGGCCATCAAGTGTTGCTAGCAGACCAATTATTTTTAAGTAGGCTTCCCGTTCTTCTTTCGTAAGACTTGCAAATTGCTTTACATCATTCGACATATTAATTTCATCAGCCTGCCAATAGTTCCCCAGCAATCTCTTGTACATTTTGTGCCAGTGTGGATAAGCGATGTCATTCCAGTTCAGAATACCACTAGATTTCCCATTAAATATTCCTGTCGATTTATTCGGATTTCTCGGTTCTAAGGTTTTTGCTTTCTGCATAATTTATTACTCCTTCCAACCACTCTTTTACATATCTTTCTTGACTACCTCTAGGTGATTGTTCTATTTTAAGACCTGGAAACTCACATTCTAGGTAACTCCTTACTTCATCTACTGCCCGACAAAATAAGATGTCTCCTCCAAACTGCGTATCTCCAGAGCCAAATATATAGGTGTTTTCTGGCTTATCCATGATTGTTTGAATATAGTATTTCATCTCCTCCGGCACACTTCCCATATCCCATGTAAATGTGCCGATAAAAAGAAGATCGCAACCCGAAAAGTTAGAATCTGCCTCACTATCTACTAGCCTCATCTCTACCTCATAGTCCCTAGCATATAGATGTTCTCTCAGTAGCTCTGCAATTTCTTCTGTATTGCCGCTATAGCTTAGGTAACAAATAATTGCCTTCATTAGCTTGAGCACGACTCACATTCAATTAGCTCAACAGAGGTTGAGCGTACATAATAGGTTGTTTTGAGACCACTTTTCCATGCATCTAAGTGTAGTGCAAGTAGATCCTTTGCCTTAATCGTATTCTGAACGTATAAATTCAAGGAAACTCCCTGATCAATATGGCGTTGTCTAGCAGCATTTTGCTTGATTGTCCAATGTTGGTCAATAAAATAAGCAGACTTATAAAACCATGTTGTCTCATTATTTAAGTCCGGAACAGTAACAGGAATTTTATAGTTTTTCTTTTCCTCTGAATAAAATTTCTGGAAGATCGGATCAATACTCGCCGTGCTCCCTGCTAATATGGAGGTAGAAGAATTAGGAGCTACCGCCATCAAATAACCGTTTCTAATACCATGCTTAGCTACCTGCTCTTTTAGCTGTTGCCAGTTATTGTCCATGTAGCTACGTTGCTCAAAATAAGCTCCAGTTTGCCAATCAGAACCCGCGAATAAAGGGTATGAGCCTTTTTCCTTTGCAAGCTCCATAGAAGCTTGAATCGTTAAATAAGATATTTCTTCATAGATTTTATTGGAAAACTCTAATTCCTCCGATTCCCATCGAATACCCTTCAATGCCAAAAGATGATGCCACCCAAAAGTACCTAGTCCAATCCCTCTATATCTAGCGTTCGTTCGTTCGGCCTGAGGAACAGGGATCATATTTAAATCAATTACATTATCTAGCATGCGTACCTGTATGCTTATCAAACGTTCTAATACATCCGCTGGAACAGCTCTCCCTAAATTAATGGAGGACAGGTTACATACAACAAAGTCGCCTGCTTTTCTGCGAGTGACAATAAGATCTCCCTCTAGCTGAACGGACTCGGAAATAGTAGCACTTTGGTTTTGGAAGATTTCTGTACAAAGATTACTACTGTATATCATCCCCTCATGCTTATTCGGATTGCATCGATTCACCTCATCTCGGTAAAACATGAAAGGAACACCCGTTTCAAGCTGTGAACGCATGATACGTTTCATAAGCTCAATAGCTGGCACAGTTTCTCTTGAGAGCTCCGTATTATTTACACATTCCCAATACTTCTCACGGAAGGAGCCGCTTCCCCTTTGCTCATCATAATAATCCTCTAACGAATAACCCATGACTATACGTACCTCATGCGGGTCAAAGAGATGCCAATCCTCCCTAGCATCGACCTTCTCCATAAACAAATCAGGCAGGCACACTCCCGTAAAAATATCGTGTGCTCTCATTCGGTCATCCCCGTTGTTTAATCGCAAATCTAAAAAGGTAAAGATATCCTTATGCCACACATCTAGATATACCGCAACGGCTCCTTGTCGCTGACCGAGCTGATCTACACTTACCGCTGTGTTGTTTAGCTGTTTAATCCAAGGTAATACTCCGCTTGAGGCTCCCACAAAGCCTCTGATAGAGGAACCACGGCTACGAATTTTACCCATATAAACACCTATTCCTCCACCATATTTCGACAATGTTGCAATATCTGTATTACTGTCATAGATACTTTGAAGGCTATCATCCACTGTATCGATGAAACAGCTTGAAAGCTGACCATGCGGCTTCCCTGCATTCGAAAGAGTCGGTGTTGCCACCGTCATATAAAGATTGCTCATCGCCCAGTATGCTTCCTTTACCTTTTCTAAGCGATTTACCTTCTCTTCCTTCATCAAAGTCATCGCTATCATCATCCAGCGCTCCTGGGGCAGCTCCACGGTGGTTTTATGGAAGTCCTTTGCCACATAACGATCCAGAAGGGTTTTTAGCCCAATATAAGTAAACAAATTATCTCTTTGAGGCTCTATTTCCTTCGATAACTGTTCTAGCTCGAGCGAAGAATATGCATGTACTACGCTCTCCTCATAAATCCCTTCCTTACTTAACAGGAGAACATTCTTCGGAAATTCAAGATATACATTTTCTATGCTAGTGTTTCTGAGATTTGCAACCTGTTCATACACTTCCTCTAAATAGATTCGAGCTGCCACAAATGTCCAATAAGGGTTCTGTTCATCTAAAAAGCTTAACGCTTGGAGTGACATTTCCCTAGCCCATCTATCATGGTCTTTGTGATTGGATGTCCATTTTTCATGATACTTTAGGAGAGGGGCTATCATTTCTTCTCCAAATTCTTTTGATAATCTTTCAAGCAACGCGATCTTTTCATTTTTTATTTCCATTGTCATATAAAATCCTCCTCTATTTAATCAAATAAAAAAGCACCGACCTAGCCTCTTCGGCTGAGTCAGTGCTCACGTGTAAAGTAGGAAACAAAAAGACGTAAATCCAAATAGAAAGAGTCCTCGCTCCCACCTCTCAACCCCCGAAGAAAGTGTTGCTTCTCCGACTACTAGGCAGGTCTACTGGCTCGTGCTTCCTCCTTCTGTTGGCCTTCCCACGAATTATTCGCAGTGGCATATTCAACAGTCGTCCACACTTACAGTTGCGGGGACAGCTTCGGCATTTCACCGAATTCCCTTTTAAACCATAACGGTACCTAATAATCTCCAAATACAATATATAGTGTTTTATTCACTTAACTACCCTAACATATAGTATTTAAACTTGTACATAGGAAGAAAGTCTTTCCTTGTTTCGTTAGATATTTTACCATATAATAGAATTTGTTGAAAAATAAAGAGAGGAGCTGTATACAATGACACAGGAGTTAATACAAGAAAATGAAAATTATGAGCAAGGTCCACGTGGACTTGGAGGATGGCTGATAATCCCTATCATCGGACTTTTTTTATCTCCACTTATTAATCTATTTAATATGATCCTTAACATCCAATTGATCAATTCAACTAACTGGACTAAACTTACCACCCCCGGAGGAGATTCCTATCATTCCATGTTCAAGCCTGCACTCTACTTTGAAACGGGCTGTAATGTTTTATACATTCTAATATCAATCTATTTACTTGTCCTTCTATTTCAAAAGAAGAAGCTGCTACCAAAACTCATTATTTTTTATTACATCTTTAATGTGGTGATTGAAATACTTATTACCGTACTAGTCAACAAAATAAATGCTGATATTGGTACACCACCAGTATCCTTTAGTATTCCAGCTATTATTTCTTCTTTAATATGGATAGCGTATTTCAGGAAATCCAAACGAGTGAAAAATACATTTGTAAATGATTAAAAGGCTTTGGATATACTCCAAAGCCTTTTTCTTGTACTACAATCTAGAGAATAATAATTGCTAAAATAATTGCTAATACAATACGATAAATAGCAAATGGCGTAAGCTTGATTTTATCAATCAGCTTTAAGAAAAAGCGAATAGATATTAGTGCAAATACAAACGCACTCACAAAGCCTACAGCATAAAACCCGAAATGATCTAGCTCTACATACTCCCAATTTTTTAATAAGGACAGGAAGCTGGCTCCAGCCATAATAGGAACAGCCATGATGAACGTGAAGTCTGCTGCTGTCTTATGGTTCATCCCTAAGAGAACCCCTCCAGAAATGGTAGATCCAGATCTCGAGAATCCTGGCCATAGGGACAGACATTGTACTAACCCTACAAGCATTGCTTGCTTATATGTAATTTTGTCCAATGAATTTGTTTTCGGATGCTTCGGACCAAATTTATCTGCAAGAATCATAAGGATTGCACCAAGCACTAAACCAATCAATACAGTCTTTGTAGTAAACAAATGCTCATCAATGTAGTCCTCGAATAATACTCCAAGGACACCTGCTGGGATAAGACCTACAATTACATGGGTCAGCTTTAACTGACTTCCAGGAGTAGCGTCCTTTATTTTATATAAACCTATTAAGCTCAATAATCGTTTCCAGAAGACAACCACTACCGCTAGAATTGACCCTAATTGTATAACAATTTTAAAAGTGTTAGCCGAATATTCCCCTAAAAAATCCTTTGTTTGAAGCCACATATCATCCACAATAATCATATGACCTGTTGATGAAACGGGTGCAAACTCTGTCATTCCCTCAACAAACCCTAAAATCAAAGCTTTTACTAATTCTAAAATATCCATAAAATCTCCTTAGTCACGTTTTTTGAAATACCAAAATAAGAATGCAATCCCTGCGATTGCGATAAGTGTATATGCTATGTTTGAGTATACATCCATATACTCTACAATATCCTCCCAATTTTCCCCTACGGCTGCTCCAACGGAAACAAGAACCGTATTCCATATAAGTGTACCTAATGTGGTAAATAGGAGGAAAAGGCTAAACTTCATGTTAGACATACCAGCTGGAATAGAAATAAGACTTCTAATAAGAGGCACTAGTCTTCCAAAGAAAACTGCCCAAACACCATACTTATCGAACCAAGCATCAGCCTTATGAATATCCTTGACAGTTAAACGAAGAATCTTACCATACTTTTTAACAATCTTTTCAAGTCTTTCCACATCTAATAACAGACCAATTCCATAAAGAATTGCTGCACCGACAACAGAACCTAAAGTAGAAGCTATAATAATTCCTATCTTCGTCATATTAGTAGTCGTTGTCATAAATCCTCCGAGCGTTAAAATAACCTCAGATGGAATAGGAGGAAATACATTTTCCAATAAAATTAGTAAAAACACACCAAAATATCCAAACTGGTTCATCCAGTCGGTAACCCAAGCTTCCATTAAAACTCTCCGTTCTCAAACTTAATTTGTATCGACCATATTTCTGACTGACTCCCTATTCGTATAGGGGGACCCCAAAAACCAAAACCTGAAGACACGATTGCATGCATGCTCCCTTTTTTTCTATATCCATAGTCTAACTCAAATATCCTTCTAGTAAATAAGTGATTTGGCCACATTTGTCCTAGGTGTGTATGACCAGAGACATGTAAGTCTACTTTTTCTTCTTGTGGAATAAGTAAGTTGGACGGCGTATGATCCATTACAAACCATGGAAGATGACGCTTATTAGGAGAAAGCTCTTTAAGCTGCTTCCTTTTTTTATTCGTTAAATCCTCACGGCCTGTTAAATAGAACGACTCTCCTACCTCTATGGTTTCATCTAACAGCATCCTTACATTAGAAGCCTTCATTTCTTCTATTAAAAGTGGAATTTTCCCTCCGTAGTATTCATGATTTCCTAGTACTCCATAAATACCATACGTAGATTCAAGCTGTTTCATCACTTCGGACATGCCCTTTTTTACAAACCAAATTGGATCATCATCTACTAGATCTCCCACAAGCAATACTAAATCTGGCTTTTGTTTATTAGACTTCCTTACAAATCTCTGTAAATGTGCCTTATTGGATAATAAACCAAGATGGAAATCTGATGCAACCACTACTTTTAACTTGTCGAGAGAAGACTCCTTTTTAGGAATGGAAATGGATAGCTCCCTAACCACTGGTGTATAGGCTTTAAAGGAGCCATAAGTAACTATCATTAGAAAAATTACAAAGACAAACCAACCAATTAGAGCAATTTGCTCCGGAAACAAAAGCGACACTATTGTACTAATTGGAAATAAAAGAATTCCGTATTGCATCACAATCATCCAATAAGCCCCGATAAT
The DNA here is from genome assembly GCA_934234185.1 of uncultured Psychrobacillus sp. GTDB lineage: Bacteria > Bacillota > Bacilli > Bacillales_A > Planococcaceae > Psychrobacillus. The sequence continues at coordinate 26,932 of CAKQHO010000039.1, forward strand.
TTGAAAAAATCTCAATCGATGATTTAGTCTTGCAAAAACGATAGAGAATGCAAGGATAAACCAAATGATACTGAACAACCAAACTGAAACAGACAAAAACGTATTTACCCATGTCCAAACGCTCCAACCAAAGTAAACAACAATCCCTACATATATAACTAAAGCTAATAGTATTAATCCTAATCTTTTCATAGACGTTGTCTCCACTTTTTTACTTTTACACTAGTATAACAGAAATTCTTGTCCTACTCCTTCTAAGCCTCTAGAC
>CAKQHO010000040.1 GCA_934234185.1 uncultured Psychrobacillus sp.
GGATATACCTTCTCTACTTAAAATACGAATAAGCCCTAAAAAGGTTTCATTTTTTCTAGAAAAATTATAAATTTACGTGTAAAGAACGACGCAAAATTTCATTTTCTAAAAGGGCTAAAAAATCAGGGCACAATTTTAATTCTTTTGCTGTAAGATATGATTCGATTAAAAGATCATCAGACATTTTACTCATAAATTATACCTCCAATTTATCATGTAATTATATATGCTGGCGTTAGATTCAAGTGAGTGATTAAGATAATTTAAGTACATTTAATTTACCAAATTTATCAAGATAGAACAATCGTTCTTTTATCCACAGATGTAAGGGGATAAGTTGTTAGTAAAGTGTTTATAAAACAAGGAAAGTGTTGAAATTCTAATGTGCATATTGTGTGTAACTTTATCCACAGATGAGAAAAAGTGCAGAATTTGTCGAAACATTTTCTTGAAAAGCTGCTTAAATTCCCTTCTAGAGTAATAATTTTGTTCATAAGATAGAAGGTTTTACATTTTATATGTAGGATGAGGTTAGTTATCCCATTAGTTATCCCTGTTATCCACATGTAGCGGTGGATAACTAGATTTCAATATGTAACCATTCCCTTAATTCATAGGGTCTAAACCTGTGTATAAGAATATCCACAAATTTTTTAAATATTTTTTTCTATTCTTTTTCTTCCTCTAGTTCTTCTTCATTAATCATTAAATCATTCTGGATTTCATGTTCATCGGTCCCTAAAACACCCAAGCTTATGAGAGAGGCTGCTCCTATCTTGGAACAAGATTCTTTGTTAAACATATAGCTTCCTCCTTAACAAAAGTAAGTTATATGTAAATTACCCAGCTAAGAAGAAGATAAACTTATAAGTATTGAAACTATCTGGTTAAGAACTCGTAAAAGATTGTAGGGGGGATTAGAATGTGGAACCAATTACAGGAGCAGCAAAATAGGCTAAAGGCAGAAATAATAAAAAGAGATAAAGCAATACGTATCCAAGCTTCACTAAAGCAACAATTAGTAGAAGCCGCTAATCGAAAATCAATCTACAAAAAGCAATTAAATAAGGAACAGAGAGATGTAGATAATTTAGACCGTTTTTCTATACTGAATACATTGAAAGGGCTAACGGGTAAGTTAGATGTAGTTAGAGAAAAAGAATTGGCAGAGCTTGCAGCAATAGAGGCAAAATATCGAGAAGTAGAAAAAATGGTAGTAGATTTAGAAAAGGAAATTGCGAAAGTTGAAAAAGAGCTAATGAAGGCTGAATGGCAATCGCTTGACCAAGACTGGAAAAGAATTAAAAAGGAAAAAGAACATTGGATTTTTCATAATGATCCAATGCTGGCTGAAAAGTTAGAGAACAGCTATGAAGAAGAAGCAAATATGAAAGCAATTATTAGGGAGATAGAAGAGGCGCTTAATGCAAATAGAGAAGCAGATGATGCACTATGTCGAGCACTAAAATCATTAAATAATGCCAAAGGCTATTCAACCTGGGACACATTTTTAGGAGGTGGAGTATTAGTAACTGCTATAAAGCATAAGGAATTAAACTCTTCAGAGGAAGAAATTCACCAAGCCCAACTAGCCTTGCAACGATTTCAAACTGAGCTGTTGGATTTACAAAAAATCCGCATGAATCATTTAATGATTGAAACAGACAGTTTTATAACCTTTTCAGATTATTTCTTTGACGATATTTTTTCTGCTTGGTCCGTTCATTCAAAGATAAACAAAGCGATAGATCGAGTAAATGAAACAATAACTAAGCTAAAGGAATTATCAAAACAGCTGAAATCTTTACAGGAACAATGTCAGCAGCAACTGCAAACGATAGAGACTAATATTTCGCGTATAATCGAGTTGTAGAAGCAAGGAGGATTATTAAAGTTTTTAATGTCATAAGCCAAGTGTTCATATATCTTATGCCTTCTGCCCCCAAGTTAAATGGAATATGGCATAGTGACTGAGGAGCTCTCCTCTTCACCGCCTCCCATTTGCTTAATGGGCAGAATTGGCACTTGTTTCTTTAAACTTCTTTAAATAAAGAGATGTATTTTTTATTTCAAATTATGAGATTTAGCTAATATAGTAGAACGGTTTTCTAAGGTTTTATCTCTAGCACAAAAAAATACCCAGCTACAATTTAATATTTAACCACCGGAACCTATACCTGTTTTCTACAAACTAATTACTGCTTCGTAAAGCTCTTTTTTAAGGAATTCTTGCATCGTTTCAATATCATGATGAAATGGTCTGTCCTCTATGATGGAAGGGATAATATTTCTCACTTCCTTCCACTTTTCGCTAAGAGCAGGTGAAATAAGCTCAGCTCCACGATATTCTATTCCTTGAGCAGCACAGATAGCCTCGATAGCTAATACACGCCTTGCATTTTGTATAATTTGATATGCGTGTCTAGCTCCTATTGTTCCCATACTAACATGATCCTCCTGATTCGCAGAGGAGGGGATAGAGTCAACGGAGGCAGGGTGGGCAAGTGTCTTGTTTTCTGAAACAAGGCTAGCAGCCGCATATTGCATAATCATTGCTCCGGATTGTAGTCCCGGCTGTGGACTTAAAAATGGCGGCAAGCCTTCATTCAGGTGTGGATTAACTAAGCGTTCAATTCTTCTCTCTGAAACGTTTGCAAGCTCTGCGATGCCTAGCTTTAAAAAGTCCATGGCAAAAGCAATTGGCTGACCATGGAAGTTTCCACCCGAAATAACTAGTGCCCCATCTTCAAAGATTAATGGATTATCGGTCGCTGCATTCATTTCTATTTCTAATTTTTCTTTTACATAGACAAGAACTTGCCAGCTAGCCCCATGTATTTGAGGGATGCATCTTAGGGAATAGGCATCTTGTACCCGAATTTCTCCTTGTTTCGTGATTAGCTTGCTTCCGTCCAACCAGAAACGCATTCTTTCTGCTACCTCTTGCTGTTCTGGATAACCTCGGGCATGGTGGATAGCAGGATGGAAGGCGTCTATAATTGCTCTTAGAGCCTCGCATGTCATGGCGCTAATCCACTCACTTTGATAGGCAAGCTCTTCGGCCTCTAACCAATTAATAACACCCTGAGCAGTCATAGCCTGAGTACCGTTGATCAAAGCTAGACCTTCTTTGGCTTCTAAAGAAATAGGGGTAACCCCATACTTTAACCAAACTTCCTTAGAATTAACTTTAGAATGACCATTCCAAACCTCTCCTTCGCCAATCAGTACTAGTGCTAAGTGAGATAATGGCGCCAAGTCCCCAGATGCCCCTAAGGAGCCTTGTGAAGGGATAACCGGGTGGATATGGTTATTTACCATAAAAACAAGCCTTTCCAGCACATCTAAACGAATTCCGGAGTAGCCCTTTAAAAGAGCATTTAATCTTAGAACAACCATAGCTCTCGAAACAATTTCTTCAAAGGGCTCTCCTATTCCACACGCATGAGAACGAATTAAGTGTAATTGTAATGCGTGAACATCAGTTGTATTAATACTGACATCACTAAATTTACCGAATCCTGTATTTATACCATATACTGTATCTCCGCTTTGTACGATTGCTTCTACAGCCGCTCTACTAGCTTTTATAGCATCAATAGCCTTTGGGTCAATAGCTATTTCTTCATTAAAATACAAAATGGATTTCATACTATCTAGGGTTAAGTTCTGTCCTGTTAAATAAATCATCTGGAATCACTATCCTTTTAATAATAAATTATGAGAAAAAAATATACTTTCATCTTCATTTTATCGAAATATTTCAATAAATTAAGTACTTTCTTTCACAAAAGGAAAAATTTCTCATCTGCTAATAGGATGTTCTATTAGTATAGTAGAGTAATAATAGAGAAGAGATAGTGCTTTCAAATAAAAAAACCGGAAATGCTTAAAGCATTTCCGGTATGTTAACGGTGTAGCGACCAAGTAACTGAACAATTATCTTGCGTGGCTTCAGATGTTAGAGAGCATCTATCATCAACGAATTGAAGTCACCATGAACGATATGATAATAAATAGCAATTTAATTCCAAGTATAGAAACATATGATACAATTAGATTTTCTAAGTTTACTGTATAGTTTTATTTCTTTAAACAACTAACTTTGGAGTTCAGTTCAACTTAATTAAGGGGGGTACTGAAGAAAATGACTGTATTGAAAAATAAGTATATTACAGGGGCTTTATTGATATTATTTACGGCTTTGTTAGTAGTCGCTTTTCTAATGATTACGGATAGTTATTTCAATACTAAAGAAATAAATTTACTCGTCACTGGCTGTTATGAAAGTGGCGGAGAAATCATATTAGAAATCCAAAATAATCTCACAAGTAATTATTCTTTTGAGTGTAAGCAGAAATAGCATTAGTTGTAAATATTCACTGCCACAGAGGAACTGATTTTTAATTGTGTTCCTCCATTCTTCTTCAACTAACAAGGTTCTTTAGTATAATAAGAAAATAAATCAAACGGAACTTCCAACTTACGGAAGTTCCGTTTTTTTCTGTAGTTTATTTTCAAAAATAAACTTTAACAGAGCCTTCATTTTAAAAAATTTCCTTCTAAAAGAAGGGTTTTGACCTCTTCCTTAGTCATTAATGACTGAGTAGCATCTAATAAGGCTGGTGGTAAGCTATTGTTCTCTTTTAGAGCCTCAAATGAAATTTGAATTAAATCGTTGTTTAAGACTTTTGCATAAGGAACTTCATTTTCAGCTATAAGAACTTCATGAAGTTTCTCGCCACGCCTTGCTCCAGTTTCTAAGATTTCCACATTGCTTTTTTGTAAATGTTCTATTAAGACCTCGGCTAAGTCGAGTATTCCGCATGCCTTCATTTGCATAACGAAAATTTCTCCACCATTTCCAATTTCACAAGCTTGGAGAAGTACCTCAATTGCTTTTTTAGGAGTAACAAAATACCTAGTCATTTTTTTATTAGTAATGAAGATTTTATTGTCCTCCTTTAATTGCTTTTGGAAGAGAGGTAGCACGCTGCCGTTACTTCCTAATACGTTACCGCCCCTTAGGCAAAAGAATTTGGTAGTTGTCGATTTCTCATGAGCATGAATAATTAACTTTTCTCCAAGTGCTTTTGTCATTCCGTAGGTATTAGCGGGATCTGCAGCTTTGTCTGTAGATACATAAACGACTTTCTTTACGTTGTTTTGAAGAGCTCCTTCAATTACATTGTAAGTTCCTAATACATTTGTTTTAAATGCCTCTAAGGGATTTTCCTCGCAAATTGGAACATGCTTTAAAGCGGCCAAATGAAAAACATAATCTACACCAGCCATTGCACTAACCATTGCATCTCTATCCCTTATATCACCAATGAAAAATTGAAGCTTGTCATTGTCGAATTTTCTCTTAGTAAGGACATGACTATTTTCGTTTCTAGAAAATATAATTATTTTCTTAGGCTTCAAAGATAACAGCTGTTGAATTAGTTCGATTCCCCAAGAGCCTGTCCCTCCGGTGATTAAGATTGTAGAATGATTGAACACTATTTCTCCCCCTGGGTTCCCATTTTATTCTTTAACACGGTAAATATACTTGGCTTTTTTAATGTGATACCATCCAATACTTCATCCCAAAGTTCATGGTTTCCCTCCCATTTATCTAGATTTGGGAATTCTAGGGAGCATACTTTTTCTAGTGGCCATTGTTTCTCCACTATGCCATGGACATATGTGTGGTTAATAAGCAAAATAGTAAAGTCATGCTTTACTAGCTTGGATAATACCTCCTGTAGGACAATGGTATCTGCTAAACTACCCTCTGTTCGAACGAATAAGATTCGTTTTGCGGTATTCATTTTATCTAAGAATCTGTCAATTCTTCTGTTGTACTTTTCCATTACCTCATGATAGGAGTAAAGGTTTTCTAATGTATTTTTCTCCTTATGGAAATCATGATTAGATACTAGGTTATAACCATCGTCAGATACACAAATACAGTTATCTGCATACCCTATGATGCGTAAATTTTCGCTCTTAAAAAATCCCTCGAAACGGTTTTCTAATAGTCGATTTACCGAAGAGAGAGTAGGGCTTGCCATCCAATCTAAAACACCAGAGTATGGTCGTAAGTTATGTTTTTTTAATTGAATGGATGCCAAGCAAAGGTCTCCTAAACTAAATATTGCATCATATTCTCCTTTGATTTGTGCTAATTCCATTTTTTCACCCCCTATTTTTAAAAAAATCAAGGCTTAGCTCAAGAATTCTTTTTTGAGCAGAAACCCTGTCTTTTATTAAATGCGTGCGAAAATAGGGGAGCGAGGTTATTGTCCATATGCATACAAAAAAAGAGCGGCTATCCGCTCCCTTATAAAGTACTGTTGATCTCTGGATTAAAGTTAATGATTTCAATAATAATAGGAGTTCCCTTTTCTATTTCTGTATCCTCAGTTAAGGAGATCAGAAGAGAACCGACCCCCTCTTCACCTGCTGTATAAGCAAAATGATCATCCATTTGCAGTACTCCGTTTATATACACATTAAAATAACTATTGTTTAATTGGAGATTTGGTAATTTAGAAGCCATCTCACCTCGATCATCTAGAAAGTTAGACGCATCAATTTTCAAAGAATCCAGTCCGGTAATAAGCTCAGGGACCTCATAAAAAAATCTTGTTACAGTAGGGGAAGTGGATATTTGATGAGTCTGATTGACCGCAAGTTTTACAATTTTTAAAGCCAAATCTGTACCTCCTTTTGGTTTACTAACAACATATGAATAGGTGAGAAAGGCAGGGAGGGACGGATAACCCAGGTTATATAAAAAAAGTAAAATTTCTATAGGCACATTTAAAGGTAGAAAAAATACACTAGTGGAAAGAAATAAAAAAGGCAGGGTGGAACAATTGAAAAAACAGCCATACACACCGCGATTCCGAGAAGTTAAAGACTCTTCAAGGCCTTTATTGTTTCCCGTTTTTTTTGAGGGAAAGAAAATGGATATTGTTAGAAGGAAGCAGGTTATAAGCCATGAGGTTTTTTTCCTGGCAGACGGAATTAGAAGAGTTTTTACAGACGAGGATGCTTTATATGAATATGGGGTACAAAAAATAGTAGATCCGGTAATGGTTTGTTACACTAATTTGTTCATCAACGGTGTGTTACAGCCCAAAGCAAATTATGAAATTATAAAAGGTCAGATTACTATCCTGACAGAAGATATCCCCGAAAAGAATTGTCCAATCATTTTACAAATGATCATTTCTTAAGCTATATGCCTATTTAAAATAAATAGTAACAAATATCAATATAAGAGGGTGAAATAAAATAGGGGAGTGTTAAAGTGAAAATATTATTGGCTACGTATTGGTCAATTCCTCACTTAGGAGGAGTTTGGAACTATATGCAACAGCTTAAGGAGAAGCTAGAGAAAATTGGACATGATGTGGATATCATTGGATATGATGAGAACAACGAACATGTCACACTGTATAACCACAATGAAAAGGTAGGGAGAGAAAAAATCTTACCGCTACTTCAAGCGAAACTGACACCACAAAACTATCCGGAGCTTTACGAAAATAAGTTAGTAGAATTTACAGAATTTCAACGTTATATTTACGAATTAGGAGTTGCCTATTTTGGGCTTGAAAAGTATGACGTTATTCACACTCAGGACGTTATATCCACTGCCAGCATTCGACGAATTTGCCCTTCCCATATCCCTCTGGTCGCTACTTTGCATGGGTCGGTAGCCTATGAAATACACCATCAAGTGAAAACTATTCACAAGTCTGATAATTCCTTTATGGCCAAAGCCTATTACGATGAATTGGAGACTGTTGGAGCAACCTCCTCCGACATTACTATTGTTGCAAATAATTGGTTAAAAAATATTCTAGTAAATGAGTTTGATGTCCCAGAAGAGCATGTAAGAGTAATTCATTACGGATATGATACGGAGAGCTTTATTAAAAAAATGAAAGTGAAGACATTAATAAAAGCACCAAAAGATAAAAAGGTAATCATCTATACAGGAAGATTGACAGAGCTAAAGGGAGTGCAGCATTTACTGACCGCGCTAAGTAGGCTAAAAAAGGTGAGACGGGATTGGATCTGTTGGATTGTTGGTGCAGGGGAGGACTATCAAAAGCTTCAAGAGAGAAGCAGAATACTAGGCCTTGATGACTTTGTTCACTTTCTAGGAAAAAGAGAGGATGTTCCTGCGTTGTTGGCAGCTTCGGATATATTTGTGCTACCTACACTACTAGAGAACCAACCACTTTCATTAGTAGAAGCTCAAATTGCTGGTAAGGCTGCAGTGGTAAGTGATATAAATGGGCTTCCAGAGATGGTTCAGCACAAGGTGACTGGATTACTAACTCCTCCAGCAGATGCAGACAAACTATATGAAAATTTACATTTATTATTAGAGGATGAGTTGTTGAGGAACAAGCTAGGCTCCAATGCAAAAAAGTGGGGTTTAACTCATTGGTCTATTGATCAAGGAATGAAAAATTTACTTCAGGTATATAACGAGACCATCTCTCTAAAAAAGAGTGGTGAACATAATGTCAGCGATAGTTAACTCGATTAAAATATTTTTTATTTCCTTATTTTATAAAGTAAAGGGTTCGCTCCAAAATGTTTGGTTTTTTATGTTTCCTAGAAAGAAACCTTTACCGAAGCCTAAGAGAATAATAGACGATAATATTCTTGTTTCGAGCAAGGCGTATCATTCGTTATTTTTGGAGGATGCCCCAAGTTCATCTATTTTAGTTTCAGAGCATGTATGGGAAAGTATAAAGAACTCTTTACCAGATGGATATAAAATTCCGAATAAGTGTGTGTTAGAGACCTTTTTTCCAATGAAAGCAGAGAGGTACAATAACATAATAATCAATCCAGCTCCGGCTCCCGCTTTGTTTGTTAACACGGATGTTTGGGAGAGGATAGCTAAAAATATTCCAGAAAGTTATAAATTACCTACTCCTATTCTTCATTTTATTAATGAAAAAATGAGTGATGAATCCTATAATCAGTTGTTTGAAAGTAGAGGGAATGAAAAGAAAGCCTTTGTAGATGATGCAGTATGGAAAAAAATAATAGCTAATATACCAGACGGTTACTCCATGCCAAACGATGTTAGTATTAGTCTTTTGGTCGGTCTTCGGATAGATAGTGACCAATCAGATAGGCAATCGGTAGAAAAATAAAATATAAATCGATGAATAAATGGAGTGAACAGGAATACCGGCATTTATTCATCTTTTTTTAGGATTATTTTCTCTATTTCTTTTAACTATCGCACTTGTTTTGCATATGATAGGAAAAACTAAAGGAGAGTATAAATGAAAATAGTCGTTACTGGTGGTGCCGGATTTATAGGCTCTCACCTGGTAGATGAGCTAATACAAAAAGGATATGAAGTGTATGTTTTAGACAATTTTACCTCTGGAACAAAAATGATCAACCCGAAAGCAATCTATTATGAGGCTGATATTAGCAGTGAAGAGACTAAGGGCATCATAGAATTGATAAAGCCTTACGCAATTTTCCATTTAGCTGCTCAGGCGGACGTTGGCAAATCCGTTGAAAATCCAGTATATGATGCAGATGTCAATATTATTGGAACTATTAATCTGCTAGAAGGGGCTAGAGTTGCAGGAGTGAAGCGTTTTATTTTTGCAAGTACCTCAGCCGTTTATGGAAACCTGAACAAAGAGTTGATTGAAGAAACGGATGCTACAATGCCAGCCTCTTATTACGGACTCTCCAAATTAACCGCAGAATTCTACATAAAGCTTTATAAAGAGCTTTATAACCAATCTTACACAATTCTGAGATACGCCAATGTATACGGACCTAGACAATTACCAAAGGGTGAAGGAGGGGTTGTGTCGGTATTTATAAATCGAATCAAAGAAGGGACTCCTATCCATATTCATGGGGATGGAACCCAAACAAGGGATTTTATATACGTAAAAGATGTGGTAGCTGCTAACGTTGCAGCATTACACAGTGACAAGGATGAGGTGCTTCAAGTTAGCACCTCAAAAAGAACCTCTGTGAATGAAATAGTATCCCTATTAGAAGGTATGCATGGCTCATCTATTCCCGTTCGCCATACCGCCTCTAGAAGTGGGGATATTAAGCATAGCTGTTTGCTTAATCGAAAGGCTACAGAGCTCATCCATTGGAAGCCAATATATAGTTTAGAAAATGGTTTAAAAGAAACATACTCGTACTCGATGGGGCATATGGATAAGTCATCGGAGAGGAAAAAACTATGAGGTTTACTATAGATAAAAAGAGGTTCGATTTCCTATGAATCCCACCATCCTGATAACCGGTGCAAATGGTTTTACTGGGTTTCACGCATGTAAACATTTCAAAAAGGCAGGATATCATGTTGTAGGTTTAACCAGAGGCTCGACTTCTATTGATAGTTCCATTCCATTTCGTACTTGCAATCTCACTGATAGACAGCAAGTAACTAATGTCATTGAAAGTATTAAACCTGATCTGATTCTACATTTGGCAGGAAAAAATAGTGTGCAGGACTCATGGCTTGATCCCATAGGCGCTGTAGAAGCGAATGTTTTGTCTACTATGTATATAGTAGAGGCGGTTCGCCAGGCTGCCGTTCCTAGCAAGGTATTAGTTGTAGGTTCTGCACTTCAGTTTAATTTAGAGGATATAGCTTCTGTGGAGCATCCTTATAGCCTAAGTAAGTCTATCCAAGTACTTATTGCACAGGCATGGGAAAAATTTTTTGAGTTAGAAATACTAATAGCTAAGCCTTCAAACTTGATAGGTCCAGGATATTCAAATGGAGTGTGCTCTGTCTTAGCCAAGCAGGTAACGATAATGGAAAAAAACCAAGCAGATCCAATTATTAAGGTGAACAATTTGCTGGCAAAACGAGATTTTTTAGATGTGAGAGATGCAGTTTTTGCATATGAAAAGATTTTGGAGCATGGCAAAGCCGGAGAAGTCTTCGATGTGGTTTCTGGAAGTCCTAGAAGCTTGATGGAAATTACTGATTTATTGAAAAAGCTATCTAAGGTGAAAGTAAGTGTGCAATCTGTAAAGGATAAAGAAGAGGAAATGGAAGAGAAAAAGCCACTTGAATTACTGAGATTAGGCTGGAGGCAAGAAATTCCTTTGGAAGAATCCATAAAAGATATCTTACAATTTCATAGAGAAAACTTATTGTGAGCGTCATTAGAAAAAAAAAGGTGGATGGAGGGGAATATGGACATCTTTGAAAGGATAAAAGATTCTCGCCAAGTGGAAGACCGTTTAAAATGGGAGGGGACCTTTAAGGAATATCTTGATATTGTAAAACGACGACCAGAAGTAGCACAAACAGCACATGCACGTGTATATAGCATGATAAAAGAGGCAGGCTACTCGAACGAGGAAGGCAAAAAAAGTTATCATTTCTTTGAGAATGAAATATTTGGACTGGAAGATGCTATTGAACGCCTAGTGGAAGAGTATTTTCATCCAGCAGCAAAAAGATTAGATGTTCGTAAACGTATTCTATTACTAATGGGTCCGGTAAGTGGAGGGAAATCAACTATTGTTACTCTTTTAAAAAGAGGTTTTGAGCGATATTCTCGGACTGATCAGGGAGCGGTATATGCGATAAAAGGGTGCCCGATGCACGAGGACCCACTGCATTTAATTCCTTCGGATTTACGGGAAGACTTTTATAAAGAGTTTGGAATAAGAATTGAAGGAGCATTATCTCCGCTAAATTCCATGAGACTTGAGAAAGAGTATGATGGGAAGATTGAGGATGTAATAATTGAACGAATTTTCTTCTCGGAGGATAAGCGTGTAGGTATTGGTACATTTACTCCCTCCGATCCAAAATCACAAGATATAGCCGATTTAACTGGAAGTATTGATTTTTCTACTATAGCCGAGTATGGTTCGGAATCAGATCCAAGAGCATATAGATTTGATGGAGAACTAAACAAAGCAAATAGAGGAATGATGGAATTTCAAGAAATGCTGAAGCTCGATGAAAAATTTTTATGGCATCTACTTTCGCTTACACAGGAGGGTAATTTTAAGGCAGGGAGATTCGCTTTAATTAGCGCAGATGAACTAATTATTGCGCATACTAATGAAACTGAGTACCGTTCCTTTATTGCTAATAAAAAGAATGAAGCTTTGCATTCTCGTATTATAGTTATGCCGATTCCTTATAATCTACAGGTTAGTCAGGAAGAGAAAATCTATGAAAAAATGATTCAAGAAAGTGAGATGAATCAGGTTCATATTGCCCCTCATGCTTTGAGGACTGCCGCTACTTTCTCTATTCTTACTAGATTAGAGGATTCTAAGAAACCAGGAATGGATTTAGTGAAAAAGATGCGTTTATATGACGGAGAAACGATTGAAGGCTATAACGATATTGATGTAGAGGAACTTAAAAAGGAATCCTCTACAGAGGGGATGCATGGAATTGATCCTCGTTATGTGATTAATCGAATATCCTCAGCAATCATTCGAAAGGATATTCCCTCTATTAATGCCCTAGATGTATTGCGCTCATTAAAAGAAGGTCTTGATCAGCATGCATCTATTTCAAAAGAAGACAAAGAAAGATATATGAATTTCATCGCAACTGCTCGGAAGGAATATGATGAAATTGCGAAAAAAGAAGTACAAAAAGCATTTGTATATTCCTATGAGGAATCTGCTATTACCCTGATGAATAACTATTTAGACAATGTAGAAGCTTTTTGTAATAAAAACAAATTAAGAGACCCATTGACTGGGGAAGAAATGAATCCAGACGAAAAGCTGATGCGCTCAATTGAAGAGCAAATTGGCATTTCGGAAAATGCTAAAAAAGGATTTAGAGAAGAAATATTAATTCGTTTATCTGCCTATGCAAGAAAAGGAAAAAGATTTGAGTATAGCTCTCATGAGCGCTTGAGAGAGGCTATCCAGAAAAAATTATTTGCCGATTTGAAGGATGTTGTAAAAATTACGACCTCCACAAAAACTCCAGACGAAACTCATTTAAAGAAAATTAATGAGGTAGTGGCGAGATTAATAGATGAGCATGGGTATAATTCTAGCTCCGCAAATGAGTTGCTACGTTATGTAGGAAGTCTGCTTAATCGATAACCATAAGTATAAAAGAAACTTTCATATAGCCATGTGAGCTAAAGTAAAACAAGACTGATAACATCTATTAGTCTTGTTTTTTTACACTCACAGGCTGTTCATTAGCTAAATAAGGTAGGTGTAAAGTAAATGGAAGAAGATAAGAAGAATGGGTTTATGATATCTCAGGATAATTGGTCTTTACATCGTAAGGGACATCAAGATCAGCAAAGACATAAGGAAAAAATAAAGGAAGCAATACGCGACAATTTACCGGATTTAATTAGTGAAGAGAGCATAATTATGTCAAACGGTCGAGATGTCATAAAAATACCGATTCGCTCCTTAGATGAATATAAGATTAGATATAATTACGATACTGCTAAGCATGTAGGGCAGGGAAGTGGAGAAAGCGAAGTAGGGGATATTGTAGCCAAGGGGCCAGGGAAAGAAAGCCAGGCAGGTCAAGGGAAAAAAGCGGGAGATAAAGCGGGTCAAGATTATTATGAGGCAGAGATATCCATAGAAGAAATAGAAAATATCCTCTTTGATGATATGGAGCTTCCAAACTTAGAGAACAAAGAAACAGCGGAGATTGTTACGGATCATATTGAATTCAACGATATTAGAAAAAAAGGCCTAATGGGTAATATTGATAAGAAAAGAACAATTATTTCTGCTATTAAGCGCAATGCCTTAAAGGGAAAAGCGGAGATTGCTCCGATTCATCAGGATGATTTACGTTTTAAAACATGGGATGAGGTCATACGTAACGACTCAAAGGCAGTTATATTAGCGATGATGGATACGAGTGGATCGATGGGTGCATTTGAAAAATATTGTGCAAGAAGCTTCTTTTTCTGGATGTTAAAATTCCTTCGATCCAAATATGAATCAGTAGAAATAGAATTTATTGCTCACCATACAGAAGCTAAGGTTGTAGAAGAGGAGGCATTCTTTACAAAGGGAGAAAGTGGTGGAACCATTTGTTCTTCGGCATACAAGAAAGCATTGGAGTTAATCGAGGAGAAGTACTCTCCTGCTCGATATAATATTTATCCCGTACATTTTTCAGATGGAGAAAATATTTCTAGTGACAATGCAAAGTGTATGGAATTAGTAAACGAGTTAATGACCGTTTCTAGTATCTTTGGCTATGCGGAGGTAAATGAGAGGAGCAGGTATTCCACATTAATGAACACCTATAAAACAATTGATAACCCTAAGTTTAGATATTATGTTTTAAAAGAGAACAGAGATGTATATAAAGCGTTAAAAAGTATTTTCTCTAAAGGGGTATCCGTATAATGCAAGAAAAACTTCAACGAGCTATTGAAGAAATTACGGAAATTGCTACTGGCTTTGGATTAGACACTTACCCAATGAGATATGAGATTTGCCCAGCAGATATTATTTATACCTTCGGTGCATATGGAATGCCTACTCGATTTTCACATTGGAGCTTTGGTAAACAATTTCATAAAATGAAAATGCAATACGATTTGGGGTTGAGCCAAATTTATGAGCTGGTTATTAACTCCAATCCATGCTACGCCTTTTTATTGGATACGAATAGCTTGATACAAAATAAGCTAATCATTGCCCATGTACTAGCACACTGTGATTTTTTTAAGCATAATGTCCGCTTTTCCAATACAAGACGAGACATGGTAGAGAGTATGACAGCAACTGCCGAGAGGATTGCTGAATATGAAATGCTATATGGAAAAGAAGAGGTGGAAAGCTTTTTAGATGCTGTTTTAGCTATCCAGGAGCACATCGATCCCTCTATTATCCGACCGAAGCTTCCGAAATACGAGTGGGATGAAGAAGATACAGTGGAAGAAGCCAAAAGTGAATATGCGGATCTATGGAGCTTAGATGAGCCTAAAAAAGACTCAAAGCTAATTGTCTCTTATAGAAAAAAGTTTCCTCCGAAGCCTGAAAAAGACCTTCTGTTATTTATAGAGGAATATAGTAAGGAGCTAGAGGATTGGCAAAGAGATATATTGACAATGATGAGAGAAGAAATGCTATACTTTTGGCCGCAGCTGGAAACAAAGATTATGAATGAGGGCTGGGCATCGTATTGGCATCAAAGGATATTAAGGGAAATGGATTTAACAACGGAGGAAACGATTGAATTTGCGAAGTTAAATGCTAACGTCGTTCAGCCGTCGAAAACAACTATTAATCCGTATTACTTAGGATTAAAAATATTTGAGGATATAGAATCAAGGTATGATAACCCATCGGAGGAAATGAAAAGGCTCGGTATAGTAGCTGGCGGTGGAAGAGAAAAAATATTTGAAGTAAGAGAAATCGAATCAGATACCTCCTTTATACGTAATTATCTTACTAAGGAGTTAGTGAAACAGGAGGATTTGTATTTATTTGAAAAGAAAAATGGCAACTATGAAATTACAGATAAGGACCATCAACATATAAGGGACGAACTTGTTACTATGCGAACGAATGGGGGATTCCCTTACTTGGTAGTAGAAAACGGGGATTATGGCAGGAATGGAGAGCTATATATAAAGCACTGCTATGAAGGCACAGAGTTAGATGCTCATTATTTAGAAAACGTTATGCCATACATTTATCAGCTTTGGGGCAGGCCGGTTCATATGGATACTATCGTGCAAAATGAACATGTATTGTATACATTTGATGGAGTTAAAGTGAGTAAGAGTATTGGTTAAAAGAAAAGGTCGAAATGTTTGGTATCCCAACATTTCGACCTTTTGAGTGTAATAATACTATTAGTCTATCCCCCATTTGCTTGTCGGGGCAGACATAGGCGTTTGCGCTTTTCTAAGATGTCCAGCTCCAGCGCCTTGCCCCTCGAGGGCCAACAGGATGTTGGTCAGGAAAACGTTGTCACACGATGTGACGTTCTTAGTTTTCCTTCCGAGCTCGCCGATCCCCATTTGCTAGTCGGGGCAGACATAGGCGCTTCCGCTTTTCTATTAAGAGTTGACGAAGCCTCCGCCGTCTACGTGGATGGTTTGGCCTGTGATGTAGCTGGAGTCGCTTGAAGCTAAAAATACATATGCTGGTGCATTTTCAGCTGGTTGACCACGGCGTCCGGTTGGATTGCTATCCCCGTGTGTTTCCACTTTTTCCTCATCGAAGGTAGCAGGAATCAGTGGAGTCCAAATTGGTCCAGGTGCCACAGCATTCACACGAATTCCTTTATCTATCAAGTTCAATGCAAGGGAACGTGTAAATGAGGTGATCGCACCTTTCGTAGAAGAATAATCAATTAATTCTGGTGAACCACGGTAAGCAGTAACGGATGAAGTATTTACAATAGTATCTCCCTTGGACATATGAGGTAAAGCTGCTTGTGTTAAATAAAACATAGAAAAAATGTTCGTCTCAAAAGTTTCGTGAAGCTGATCCTTCGTAATATCAAGGAAGTTTTCCTGTGGAAATTGCTTCCCGGCATTATTAACAAGAATATTAAGCTTTCCAAATTTTTCAACTACCTCTGCCACTACATTCTCGCAGTTTTCATCATCACTTAAATCGGTAGAAATACTATGTGCTTTCACCCCATAGCTTTCAATAAGCTGTACCGTTTCCTTGGCATCTTCATGCTCATCTAAATAGGCAATGGCTACATCTGCCCCCTCTTTTGCAAAAGCAATAGCTACTGCTTTTCCTATACCACTGTCTCCACCAGTTATAAGAGCAGTTTTTCCTTTCAGCTTTTCTGCACCTTTATAATTTTCATCATCAAATATTGGCTTAGGGGTCATCTCCTGCTCAATACCAGGCTGACGCTCTTGTGTTTGACCATCAATCTGCTCATCAATTTTTTCATATTTATCACTCATTTAGCACAACCTCCTTAATAATATCTACTTTTTTAATTCCCCGCTTGCTTTAAAACAAACAAGTTTTTAAAGCAGCATAATGGGTATACAGTAGTACAAGATTAAAGAAGGTGAAAAGGGAAAATGAAACCCATAATAGGAATTACAGCAGAAGTAAAAGAGGACAAGAGTTATTATTTATCACCAGTTTATTCGGATGCAGTTATACAGGCTGGAGGAATTCCTTTATTAATTCCTCTAGTATCAGAAGAAAATATAGAAGAGCTATGTGAACAAATTGATGGTTTAATTATTACTGGTGGGGAGGATATTGATCCAGCCTATTATAATGAATATCCTCATATAGATTTACAGAGAACAACACCAAGGTTAGATAAAATGGAATTTAATTTAATCAAAAAAATGCTTGAATTAGACAAGCCATATGTCGGTACATGCAGAGGGCTACATATGCTGAATATTGTAATGGGAGGGACACTATTTCAGTCAATTCACTCTCAAAGAGAGAAGCCTTCTATGCAACATAGACAAAATTCTATTCGAACACATCGTACGCATCCAATTACATTACAAAAAGGCAGTAAGCTATACGATATTTTCCAAGAGGAACACTTTAAAGTAAATTCCTTTCACCATCAGGCCGTAAATAAAGTTGGTGATGGACTTAAAGTAGTGGCTAATGCGCCAGATGGTATTATAGAGGCCGTTGAAAGCACCGAGCACACCTTTGTGATAGGATTTCAATGGCATCCTGAGGAATTTGCTCTAGATGGGGATAAAAAATCACAGTATTTTTTTAAAGAGTATATTAGAGCAGCTATTAATAGAAAAAAACAAGGGAATACTTGAATAGAAACAATGGAAGGGAGAAGATTACAATGACTGAAAAGAAAAAAATAGAGGAACTAGACGAAAAGGATTTTCAACATGATGCTAATCTGAATCCAGATGATTTCGAAACAGAAGGAAATAACGGATATGCAGACAACAAAAAGGAAAAAGATACAGATAAACTAAAGAGTGAGGAAGACCATAAAGAAAACTAATAATACCCTGGAAGTAAGTATGCTTTAATAAAAAAACAACATATCACATGTGATATCACGGGTTAGGCTGATGGGGAGAAAACAATAAAAAACAGTATTCTGGGACACAATTCATATGCATATGAATTGGTGTCCCTTTGTTGTTGCATCGACATTTACATGCTTTATATTGATGGATTGATAACACAATTGGCACAGGAATTAGCAGTAGTGCGTAAATTTATGTGACTATGTTAATTCCGTTGTTAAAACACTTGCTAAATGAGAAAGAAAAATATGCAAAGAAAAGAAGAGATTTATGCTAAAAAGGTGCTTACTCCAAGAATTCCATATTTCGAAAACTGGTTGGATATTATGTTAATATTATTTTAAGTGAACGTTGAGGAGGGAATTCACAAATATGATAAGAATTGTCGGGAAAAAAATTGAATTAAAAGAGGCTAACCAACAAGATATGGAAGACTTATATTATTGGAAGTATGAAGAAAAGAAACAAGAAGCGAAAAAATGGAATGGCCCTTACATACCTGAGACGAAAATAACAAAAGAAGAGTTTAAAACAAATTGGGATAAAGACTATGAAATTGCACCCAACACTCCTAATACACTAATCATTTTTGTAGATAATAAATTAATTGGTACAGTAGGCTCTTACTGGGTAGATAAAAACACTAATTGGTTAGAAACTGGAATAGTTATTTATGATACTAATTACTGGAATGGTGGTTATGGAACGGAGGCTTATAAACTCTGGATAGATTTCTTATTCAGTTCTACTGATTTACATCGTTTAGGAATGTCAACATGGTCAGGTAATGTAAGGATGATGAAGGTAGCAGAAAGAATAGGAATGAAAGAAGAAGCACGAATAAGAAATGCTAGAATGGTTGACGGTGAGTATTTTGATGCAATTAAGATGGGAATATTGCGAGAAGAATGGGAAGAAAAACAAGAATTTTCTAAAGAAACCTTTTTATTGCAGGAACAGGTGCGTTAGCTCAATAAGGATAGTAGAAAATTTCGCCAAAGAGCGCTCAGACTTTGTACTGCATCCTAATTGTTAGACACTATTCCACTGTTGATATAGATGCAGATTATTTACGTTGGTAATTGCGCTTTTCTCCACATCAACCGAATCCGTTACATGTGATATATTGTTTTTTAAAAGATAAGAAGTAAGTCGAATGGGAACCAATGTGATGGCTGAGGAGCTGATTCTTCGCCATCACCATTTGCTTGTCGGGGCAGACATAGGTGCTTGCGCTTTTTTATGCATTGCTTTTATCTTTTAAAGGGCTTGAGGGAAATCTTCTATAACTTTTACCAAAAATGCGTATAAAAAAACCTCTTAAAAATAAGAGGTTTAAACGGTAGCATTCTCATTCATTAAAAGTTGTATAGTCTGAGCTGCTTCTTCTAAATCATCAAACAATTGAATTGTATTGTTTATATGATTAGTTAATTCTATAGTATTTGTATGCTTTAAACACCTTACTGTTAAAATTGGTTGTTCATTAGAGCTGAAAGTATGTTTAATTTCTACAACGTTGTAAAAACAAAGATCTTGTAGCATTTTTAGTAGGTATTTTGTTGACATGTTATCTGACTCCCCCTATTAGTGGAAGGAGACTAAGAAAAGTCAAATATTTTCCAAAAACTGTATTTCAAGTATAACATCTAAAGATGCTTTTGTATATTATTTGGCTTAAAATACCAATATAGAGTGATCCAAGAAAACTCAAGAATTACTTTTTAATGAGATGAAGTAAGCCCCTACCAAGAAAATAATATCATAAAAAATTATTTCTTTTAGATGATTAATATCACATTTGTAATAGTCATCTATTAAACGATAAATTTCCCTCTCCATCAACTCCATTGTTTAATCTCCCTTTAGTATAGTCCTTAAATCATAAGCAATAAAAGTGATAATAGCAAGGATTAAAGCATGATGCAAATAAAATCCATACCTATGTTGAGTGAGAAAAGTAACTGTAACTATATCTCAATTGTATAATTAATAATAGGTCTAAAGAATTAAAAAGATGATAAATAAATAAGTATAAGGTAGTGTAAAGTGAACTGTAGGTGGCTAATCCATCTACCACGAAAAGGGTTTACCTTGAATAGATCTTACACATTTGATACCTAAATATATTAGTAGATTGAAGCTGTCTAATTGACTAGAAATTTGTTCTAAAATGATGAACTCTCGCCTAAATTGTTAGTAAGACATAAAAAGGGAGAAATGGCATGTGGATAGACGGGATTTTTTCAGGTGGTGGGATGAAAGGGATTGCTTTGGCAGGAGCTTACCAGGTGCTAGAGGAGAAAGGTTACAGGTTTAAGAGGGTTGCGGGCACTAGTGCAGGGGCCATCGTGGCATGCTTTATTGCTGCTGGATATACCGCCAAGGAAATGGAAGAGATGCTTAGTCAACAGGATTTTCAAAAGCTCCTTGACCCTCGGGCGACTGCTCTTCCATTTTCTTTTATGAAATGGCTGAATCTCTACTGGGGAATGGGCTTGTACCAGGGAAAAGCATTAGAGAATTGGTTTTTAGATAAGCTAGCTAGAAAGGGAGTTTATACCTTTGCCGATATCCCAGAGGGTTCCCTGAAGCTAGTAGCCTCTGATTTAACAAACGGTAAAATGATTGTGCTTCCGGATGATTTAAAAAATTATGGACTAAAGCCAGAAAATTTTATGGTGAGCAGAGCATTAAGAATGAGCTGTAATATTCCTTTTTTCTTTGAGCCGGTCAAGCTAAAGGCTGCAACTGGAGACACAATAATTGTAGACGGAGGAGTTTTAAGTAACTTTCCTATGTGGATTTTCGAAAATGGAATTAGAGAAAGACCTATGCTAGGAATAAAGCTAAGTAGAAGCTCGGACGAAGTCCCACCACAACATATAAAGAATGGTTTAAATATGTTTGAGGCATTATTTACTACAATGAAAAATGCGCATGATGAACGGTATATTTCTAGAAAGGTTGAAAAGAATGTTATTTTTATCCCCGTTGACGAATATAGTGCCACTCAGTTTAATCTTTCAGAAGAGATGAAGTTAAACCTTTTTCAAAAGGGGAGAGATAGTGCTACGCGTTTCCTAAAAACATGGTAGTTAATTGTTTATTTTGCAGAGGGTTAGGAATAATAATTAGGAGGACAAATAATAAGGAGCGAATAATAATGTCTAAAACACCAAAGGAACTAGCCCTCCAAATATTAGAAGACAACATGATTGGTACGTTAGCGACTGTTCAAGAAAATAAACCACACTCACGCTATATGACCTTCTTTAATGATGAATTTATCCTTTACACTGCAACTAGTAAAAAGACACACAAGGTGGAGGAGGCAGCAAACAATCCATATTGTCATATCTTGTTAGGATATGATGGGAAAGGCTTAGGTGATTCATTTTTAGAAATAGAGGGCACTATATACGAGTCAGACGATGAAACAATGAAGGAAAAGGTTTGGAATAAAGCATTAAAAGGATGGTTTGATGGTCCAGATGACCCTGACCTTATTATTTTAAAAATTACTCCTACGCAAATTCGTATAATGAATACCAAGGGCGAGGAGCCAACTATAGTGGAATTATAATAAGAAGGGCTGAGATCTTTTTTAGATTCTCGGTCTTTTCTTTTTGCATACATGCTCTTTTCTTTGGGCAAGCTATTTAAATATAAAAGAAGGGCATGTGGTGCAAGTGAAGAAGTGGAGATTGGTTCAGCCGACGAAGCTTTCTAATATATCACCGTCTAATATGGTAAATCAGACTAAGGCAAGAATGCAGATAAAAAACATTAGAGAAGCTACATATAAAATAGAAGACATCATTTATAAAGACTTTGATACAAGCGAAGGACCCGTAACCATTATTTTTTCTGATTCTTTGACAGATAAGCTGACATTACAGATGTTAGTTTACATTCCTTTAGGTGATAATATCCAGCAAATTCATCAAATGAGCGAAATGATAGACCCTCAAGATTTAGCCGTAGTTACGAATAAGCTTGTTAAAGGGGAAACCCTTGTTTATTTTTACAACCAAAATCTTCTGTGCAGTATCGATACGTACAACCCACCAACTAGAAATATAGGGGAGACGGAAACGGAAACTACTATTATTGGGCCACAGGATTATTTTACGGAATCCTTAGATACAAATATTTCTCTAATTAGAAGAAGGATTAAAAACCCTGTATTAAAAAATGAAAATATGATAATCGGAGAACAGACTCAAACGAAAATATCGATTCTTTACATGGATAATATTGTAGATAAGAAGCTGCTTAACGAATTGAAAAAAAGAATAGATAGTGTGAATCAACCTAGATTTACAGATATATCAGAACTGATGCAAATAATAGAGGATAATCCCTTTTCTCCGTTTCCCCAATATTATTTAACCATAAAGCCTGATACCATTGCTCATTATTTAGCTGACGGAAGAATAGTAGTGATGATGGATAATAGTCAGGGAGTTATGATATGCCCAACCTCTTTCTTAGAAATGTTCTTTTCGATTGAAGATGAATACAATCGTTGGTCCACTGCAAGCTTAATTCGCGTTATCCGTTTCTTTGGATTTTTCTTAACTATTATGATTACTCCTACCTATATATCTGCTCTTTCCTTCCATCAAGAAATACTGCCCTATGAACTCTTATTAAATATACAAGAGTCTCGTCTTAAAGTACCTTTCTCTCCACTATTCGAGGTTCTTTTTATTGAGTTAATTATCGAGGTATTAAAGGAAGCTGGGACGAGGATGCCAAGTAAAATAGGGCAGACCATTGGTATCGTAGGTGGTATTGTGATTGGAACAGCGGCTGTAGAAGCAGGGCTTGTAAGTAATATTTTAATCGTTATAGTTGCTGGTTCTGCACTTCTATCTTTTTTGGCTCCTACCTTTCAAATGGGGAATACAAGCAGACTTATTCGTTATATTTTCATCATTTTAGCTGGCTTATATGGACTTTATGGGCAAATGCTAGGATTTGCATGGTTAATTATTCATTTAGTAAGACTGCGTTCTTTAGGAGTACCCTTTGTAGTTCCAGTAATACCGAGAAGGTGGAGTGATTTAAAGGATAGTATTATTAGAATTCCAACGAAGTATTTAAAGAAAAATGAAAAAGTCTCTGAAATGGAGAGAGACTAGAAAAGTTTAAAAAAGCAGGTGAAGGAGATTGACGACAAACCAAAAGGTGTTAAAAAGCTATCATGTCATATTCTTAGTACAGAGTATTATGTTTAGCACGGGAGTCCTCTCCTTGCCTCAAAGATTAAGTTCAATGGGATATAGTCAGATATGGGTTCCTATTCTGTTTGGAGTGATTACAAGCCTTCTACTTTGGCCGATGATGTGGATCGGTACTAAATATCAGGATAAAAACCTATTTTATATAAATGAAGATTTACTTGGAAAATGGGTTGGTAAATTTATAAATATCCTTATTGTCTTGCACTTTATTATTTTTGCCACTGCCATTACTAGTCATTATATGGAATTAATAGAGACTACTGCTTTACAAGAGCAAACCATTACGATTCCTCTTATATTATTTTTGTTACTTATTGTTTACCTAGTAAATGGAGGAATTAAAAATATTGCTAGGTTTTGCATTTTGGCCTTCTTTATTACTATCCCAATGGTATATTTTTTACGCTGGTCTATAGCAGAGGGAGATGTTAGCCACTTTTTTCCGCTATTTAATTTTACATCTGGCCAGTTTTTTAAAGCGATGGATCAGGGCTATTATGTGGTGCTTGGATATGAGCTTTTGCTAATCTATTTCCCTTATATTATCAACCAGAAAAAAGCTTATCGGGATGGTTTAATAGGAGTTTGGATTAGTGTTAGTCTTTACTTTTTAACAGTAATAGTCAGTGTCATGTACTTTTCTGAGTGGCAGCTAAAAAACATAGAATTCTCTGTTTTACATTTGTTTAAAGCTACAGAGTTTTCCTTTGCAGAAAGGATAGACATAGTTGGAATAACACTTTGGATATTCCTTGTTCTCACCACAGTGGGTGGCTATGCTTGGGCGGCTAAAAAGGGAATAGGATCCATTGTCCCAAAGTATAGAAACTATTTTATATATATAATTACCCTAATCATTTTCGGAATAGTTACCTCCCCATATTCTCATGAGTATTTGGAAAGGATTTTTATCATTAGCTATAGGTTTGGCTACTTTTTGTTAATATGGCCACTACTATTAATAATTGTATTTAACCTCAGGAAAAAAGGCAGGCGATAGAATGAAAAGGATAATCTCTCTTTGTCTTGCTTTCCCTTTACTCCTTAGCGGATGCGGGGAAATCGGAACAAAGGTCCCTGTCGAGAAGACGGATTTAATTGGTGTTTTAGGATTTGATTATTTAGAGGATGATAACTATAAATTAATTGCTGCCATTCCTCAAAATTCTCCAGAAGCAGAAGAGAAAACGCAAATATTTACAGTTAATACAGATATAATAACAAAAGGAATAGTGGAAATTGAATCTAGTTCAGACAAAAAAGTGGCTTTAAATCAGTTGCGAGTTGTCTTAATAAGTGAAGAATTTGCTAGCCATGATGGAAAGCTACGGGAGGTCATTCATCATTTGTATAGAAATCCTCAAGTAAGCACCAAAGTTATCATTGCTATTGTTAAAGGAGATACAGAGGAGCTATTAAGTGGAAATTATTCAGATAAGCCAGGGATTATAAATTATTTGGCAGGAGTATTAAGACCAAGCATCAATACAGCCTTTAACCCAAATACTACTATTCATGATTTTATGTATACGGATACAAATCCAAACTTTGATCCGATAGTTCCTGTCATAGAGATGAAGGAGGGTAAAATAGAAGTGGTAGGGGTAGCGCTTTTTAAGGATGAAAAAATGGTAAAAGTGGTTAATCCAGATGATTCGTTAATTATTCAAGCACTACAGGGAAGAAAAAAACTTTCAGCACTTACTCTAAATATTAGCAATGAAGAAAAGGTATTGATTGATTTAATTGATAATAAAATAAAAATATTATCGAATAAAAGCTTTGAAAATCCGGAAGTAACTATAAAAGTAAAAATAGATGGATCCATGATTGAATTTAAAGGAAACAGCAGATTTAATACTCCAGCAAGTATAAAAAAATTAGAGAAAGAAATAGATAAAAGCTTGAAAAAAAGAATGAATAAATTTTTAAAGGAGCTACAAGAATTGCAGGTTGATCCAATAGGTTTAACAGAGAATATTCGAAGGCATCATAAAGGTGAATGGACAAAGGAGATGACCAGAGAAACTATTGCTAGGTTAAAGTGGGATATTCAAGTAGAGACTACGGTTAAAAATACAGGTATTTTAAAGTGAAGTTACAGGGAAATGAAAAAATGCTATCCCTTACAAACCCATCTGGGAGGGCTCGTAAGGAATAGCGTATGTTCTTATTTCTTGCGTGGAGTAGTTTTCTTATCTAACTCTGCAAACTCGCGAGCCATTTCCATTCCAATATCATTGGGACCAATTTTTAAATTTTTTGGTGTCTGTGGAAGCGAATTTTTGTTGTTGCTTTTTCCTTTTTTATCGTCTCTACCCATAATTATCTCCTTTGCCATTTTATTATTTCTAATATAATTTGGTATCTAGATAATATATTTACTCATGGTAAATTAGGTAAGAACTTAGTTAGATATCTTCTTTTTTGGCAGGACGTCTATAACCTTATTCTCGAAAACTGCTAACGAAGAGCTAAATGTAATTTCAAACGTGGTTCCTATACCCTTTTTACTATCCACATGGATGTTTCCATTCATCGCTCGGATAACACTAAATACAACCATTACTCCGAGTCCGGTTCCTTTCTCTCCCTTTGTAGAGAAATATGGTTGACCAAGACGTTTAAGCTCATCCTCAGACATACCTTCACCAGTGTCGGCAATAGATATTGTTACATTTGAAGCGGTGGCATACGTTTCGATTGTTAAGATACCTCCGTTTGGCATTGCTTCTATTGCATTTTTCATGAGATTAAAAATACTTTGATAGAACTTTTGTCTGTCGCCTATAATCATGGACTCATTGGCAAAGCTAGTATTAATTAAAACATTATTTTTCTTGGCAGAGAGTGAAATTGTCTCGATAACTTTTATAAGCTCTTGATTTACTAAAATGGTATTAATCACATCATCTTTATTTGCGGACAGGGTTAAGTAGTCCTCAATAACTCTTTGTGCAGATTTTAACTCACTTTTAACAATTGCTAAGTATTGTGCTCTACTTTCTTCTGAGATATAGTCACTTTGGAGAAGCTGTACAAAACCACTAGCTGACGTTAGGGGGTTGCGGATTTCATGAGAAATAGCTGCCCCCATTTTTTCCGCTAAATCTTTTTTGTCAAAGGATAAGAAACGCTTGCGATAACCCATTAGTTTGAATATTTCTTCGATAAGGTATGCAGTAAGCCCAGCAC
>CAKQHO010000041.1 GCA_934234185.1 uncultured Psychrobacillus sp.
ATATAAAAGACTATATAACTAAGAAAAGATATGAGGATTTTAAAATTACTTGTATAGCTAGGTTATTCTTATTTACTAGTCTTTAGAACTACCATTTAAATAGATTTGAGACTTAAGAAAAAGGAAAGAGAGAAATTAAATTTGGATTAATTTCTCCCTTTCCATTAATACTAACCAGTCAATCTCGTAACAATTATGCCGTTACCTATTCATGTATGTAGTATAGATATATGGACACATCTAATTTTAGTCAACTACCGAGAGGACTTGTCCAACATGAGGCAAAAACAATTTAATAAAGAATTTTAACAAACAGTGGTTAAACTGTATCACGCGGGAACAACCTTGAGGCAACCATCTAGCAAATATGGTGTTTAGAAGTCAGGATATATAATGGGATTGAACCTATTCTCCGATCGAGGGGAAACCTAAGGATAACCTTCGGCTAAAAGAGGTGTTATAAATCATAAAAAGGTAATGACCATCTATAGAGGATCGAGTACTTATCGGCCATATCAAATAGAAAGTGAACATCATCCATTTCAATTGGTGTGCCTATTAATTTAGTATATTTACATATCAACAACATACTAACTCAACTTACAAAAAGATGGTCAGTAAAATGTTTTACATTCAACTGACCACTATATTAATAAATAAACTTTTCCTTCACTATTTCCACTTCTAGTTCCTTTGGATCAACCGGAGTATTTGGAAGCGTTGGAGGTGATACTGGTATCCCACAGTTTTTTCCATCAGGTACTTTATTAATTGAAGTGGAAATCATATTATTTATATACGTTGTACCTGAGACAAATAGCTCAACATTTTTCTTTCCATTAAAGTTTACTAAACTCGCATTTCCGTAGACATAAATTTTAGTTTGAGCATTTGAGCTAAAGTTACCCTTTAAACTAAAATTTCCTCTAACCATAATACATGCATGGTTTTGAAGGGTTAAATCTCCTTTTATAAATAAATCTTTTTGCACTGTCATATTAAATTCTTTCCCACCACGACCTATTAGTTTACCAATCACTAAACTATCTTCAAAGCTAAGGTTGACATTTCCAGCATAAACAGTATCTATACCAGATGAACCTGATACATCTGTATATTGTGTTATTGGATGAGTATCACATTTAATATTTCCATTACCATTTCCTTTTTGACATGGCCATTTGGTATTAAAAGATGTAGGAGGAGTTGGAAGGGTCGGTTGTGCTGAAGAGTCTCCTGGATTAGTACCAGACCCGCCTTCACTTAGTTTTAAAGTTCTGTCTATCACTAAATCATAACCAATTGATGATACAGTACCTTTTTCCGTCTCACCTTTACTAGTAATATTTATATAAATATTATCTTCTTTTTGTGAACATCCTGTATTGTTGTTAGTGATGTGATATTTACTTTTTTCAGTATTAACAGCAGACACGGAACCTTTTAGATAATCACACAATTTTTCATTTTCTTTATCTATGTCTTCTCTTTTTGACATGCTTTTTATATTTGCTACGTGCGTTTCAATTCTTTTGTTTAATTCGGCTTTATAATGAATGACTCCCATTTCGGCAATATGCCTAGCTTTAACTTGCTCCTCTTTCTTATCAAACTGTTTAGATGCTGAAGTATTAACTGATATTAAACTAACACTCAGTATGGAAAAAACCATGATTAGTAACAATACAATAAGCAATACGTGTCCATCTTCATATTTTTTTTTCATTTCATTACTCCTTATCTATCAGCTTACTTAATACAGTCTTAACCTCGTAAGAAAAAGAATCTTTTGTAATTTCAATATGGAGGTAGTTTGATTCATTTCGTTTAATTGTATATTCATTAGTTTTATTCCCAAGATTATCGTATATGTTAATATCATAGCCTGAAGAGATTACATTATCATTCAACAATAAGCTTTTGTTATTCCCTTCAACTTTGAGAATAATATTCGAATTTGACGAGGTAAGATATTCTTTTCTAATAGTTTCTGTTATATAGTTCCCTTCTTGTTGCACCTTTTGTTTTATGGTTGTTCGCTCAGTTACAGTAAAGCCATTAAGTAAAATAGAAAATAAAAATACTGATATTATTGCAATTATCGATATAACAGCCAATAGCTCGATAAGCGTTAAACCATTTTCATCCTTCATTACTTCACCTCAAAATACATTTCTGTTGTAAATGGCTTTCTTTTAATTCCATTGTCATTGCTACTAACAACAATCATAGCTTTTTTTAATTTTGGAAGAGAACTTGGTCCATCAACTATTTTTATATTAACTTTATAACCAGGGTAATCTTTAATTTCTACATCCGAAGTTCGCTCCCCATTTAATACTTCAGCTTTCACAATTTCAGCAATTTGAATTGAATCTAGTTTTTCTTCATTATATTTAGTATGTTTATTTGATTGAATAAACACACCAAAGAGGGTAATAAGGACTATAGAAAGGAGGGCAATAGAAACAATGATTTCAATTAAACTTATTCCCTTACTATTATAAAAATACTTATCCATAACGTTTCCCCTTTATAATTTGTATTATATCCCAAATAATATGCTCATCCTCCCTTTATAATAGCATATCATCTAAAATTTTATATAATTTAATAGGGAAAATTTACTGACCTATTAATACTTTCCTACTTGATAGTTTGCTCCAGACATAAACATCCTTTCGTTTGTCTGTAGCTTTAGTCACTTAAACACGACAATTAGGAAAAATAGTTTATTTTTAAGCAGTGTTCAAAAAAAAGAATCCCTAAGGATTCTTCATTTCACATACTCCGCAACCCTATTTCTACCAGCCTGCTTAGCTCCAATATAAAGCGCTCTGTCAGCATTGCGAATGAGGGATCCTCCCTCGTCGCTGTCGTCTGGTGCGGACGATACGCCGATGCTTGCCGTAATGAAGATAATTTCTTCTGTAGCTATTTCGGATAGGTCCTTTTCTACGATGAATGGGGTGTGCTCAATCTTATGTCTTAGGCGTTCCGCAAGGTTCATCGCCTGGAATTTTGTGTAGTTAGGTAGGATCACGACGAACTCCTCCCCGCCATACCTACCTACCGTTCCCTCTTTTCCTATTTCCTCCTTCAAAATTCTAGCGAATTCCTGAAGAAGGAGATTTCCACTATGATGCCCATACGTGTCGTTTACCGATTTAAATTTATCAATATCTAGCATAATCAATGATAATGTTTTAAAAACACCTAAGGATAGCTTATCCATCTCTTTTTCTAGCTGTTTATCTAGGTAGCGGTAATTATATAGTTTAGTCAATTCACAAATCTCACTTTTTGCAACTGTTTCACGTACAAATCTTGCCTTTTCCAGTGATACAGCAAAATAAGAGCATAGTAAGTGAACGATATTTAACTGGTAGGATTCAAATGCATATTTATGTCTAGAAGCAAGTACTAATATACCTTCGATCTTACTATTACGATATATAGGGACAGCCATTGCACTTTGCATATCCAATGCTAAAAATGGCGGTCTCATAAACATCCATTCTGCCTGTTTATTATAAAGTATCGGTGAACCCTTCTCATAGGCACGGCCAATCAAACTATACTTAATCTCTTCATGAGAGCAGCTGACTTCCTTGTTTTCTTCATCCTCAAATGCTCTTAAAATAAGAAACTTATCATTTACAATATCAATGATGTAAGCACTATCTAGAGGAAACATCTTTGTTATTCTTTCCATAAACAAATCAAAAATTTCAGCAGAACTCCGTTGATCCGCTAGCTCATGGCCAAACTCACTTGCACTCGTTAAGTCTTCGTTTACTCTTTCAGAGTCATTATACATTCTTATTAACAGAGTAATAATAAAAAACGGTATACCTAATAATAGTAAGGAAATGTAGCCTAATTGACTTTCTAACATGTATAAGCTGATGGCAAAAGGTAGCGTGATAAATAAGCAGATGATATCCCATAAAAAATCTTTTGTAAAAAAGATGGGCTTTAATCCTGTAACTACCTCTCGAGTATAGAGTATGACATGATTCAATACGACATTTAACATTCCATAAATGGTTCCATAAAGAACGACACTTTTAATATCCAATGTACCAATTTCAAAGCCCAATAACATAACAACTAATCCAGAAATAACAGAGATAGTAAAAAACATAAAAGAGCTATAATACATTTTATATTTTGTGTCATTAGTTATTTTCATATGAAACACGAGAGGTAAAATCGCTATTTGCATAGCAATCAATTCTGCAAGGACTCCATATTTCATAAAAATAGCTAAAGTAACCCACTGGGTAAGAAACAGGGTAGATCCGCCAATAAAGAATGGGAATAGGGCGGCTAATAAGCCTAATACAACAAAAGATAGATATATACCCCAATCGATTGGTTCGCTTGGCAAATATAAATAAACTAGCATTATCCCTACAGGCACAACTAATAGCCAGAGATAAAATATATTTTTTTTGGCTTTAATTGAAATATCCATAGGTCTATATTGCCCCTTCCGACTCAAAATACCATTACTTTATTCACACGATATAATTGTCCAAATTATACCACGAATACTCTGAATTATTAAAATTACCAATTACCTGTTTATATTTCTTAATTCTGTAATTAAATAAAGTGACCCCGTGACTATAGTAACGCTATTTTCAGAAGGGTTTGACAAACTAATCTTTTCTACTTTTTCAGTAATACTTTTATCACTATTCGTACTGATATTATATAAAACTTCAGGAGATAAAGCCCTTTCATGATGAAAGCGCACAAACTCAAAGCTAGTACCTACCTCCTCTAGCTTTCTTAGCATGTTTGTATAATCCTTGTCCTTCAACATCCCCACAATAAAATGCACCTTTTTATCAGCAAAATTTTTCTTCACCGACTCCACCAATGCTGAAATACTCGCTAAATTATGTGCTCCATCCATATATGTACGATCGTCTACTTTTTCCATTCTCCCTAAAAGTGAGGTGTTTTTCACCGCTGCTCTTACCTTTTCCTCTTGCAGCAAAAAACCCGCTTCTAATAATGCAGTGATACCTAAAGCCATATTGGAGAATTGGTGGTTCCCTAGCATGCTAGGCTGCAATTCACTAAAATTTACATCTTTGTAAATGAATGCATCTTCATTCATTATTATATCATAGGCTAGCTCTATAACTTCTGCTTTTTTATCTGCCGCTTCCTGAAATATGATTCTTTTAGCATCTTCAGGTAGAGCTCCTATAAGTAATTTGCCATGCTCTCTTAAAATTCCTGCTTTATGCCAAGTAATTTTTTCTATAGTCTCTCCTAAAAAGTTGGTATGGTCTATGGAAATACTTGGAATAATTCCTATGGACTGTTTTAATACGTTTGTGCTATCGAATCTCCCACCCATTCCTACCTCTATAAATAGGATATCTAGTTCAATCTCTTGAAACACCAGGAAGGCTACCACAGTCAGCAATTCAAAATCAGTGAGCGTTCCACTTAAACCAGCTTCATAAATTTTTTCGAAGGCTCTATCCATTTGAGCCTCTGTTACATTATGTCCGTTAAGTTGAATTTGATCGTGTACATCTATCAAGCTAGGAGAGGTGAACGACCCATAAGTATACCCATGCTCCTTTGCAATCTCTCTCATAAAAGCAATAGTGGACCCCTTCCCATTTGTTCCGGCTACGTGAATGATCTTATGCTTGTCCTGTGGATTGTGAAGTACTGAAAGCGCCTTTCTAATACTTTCTAACCCTGGTTTTATCGCCGTTTCACTTTCTACGTTCCATTTATTTTTATAAATGTTAAATTTTTTTATTTCCAAGTCACTCACCCTATTCCAGTTGATTCACTTTCGTGCTAAACTTCTTGTGAACACATTATAACACGCACCCGTGGAGGTCATAAAAATTATGCAAACATGTTGGATCATTTACAATGGTAGTCTTACACATGACAAATTTCTTGATCAGGCTCTCCTCCTTAAAGAAGCTGCTGAGAAGCAAGGAATCCAAGCACTCCTTGTAAAAAATTATGAGCTATTAATTAACACCCATGAAAAACTGTCCGTGAGACCCGACTTTGTCGTCTTTTTAGACAAGGATATTTTGCTTGCCAACTATTTAAAGGCTCAGGGTATCCCTGTATTTAATGATCCAGATGTAATTGAAATATGTGACAATAAAGCTCGTCAATACCTTGTACTTGCTAATGAAAATGTACCGATGCCTATTACCATCGTAGCACCAAAAGTGTATCCAGAGTTTACAATTCAACATACAGGCTATTACGAGCAAGTCTTAGAAACACTTCAACTGCCATTAATCATAAAAGAAGCACATGGCTCTTTTGGCATGAAGGTTTATTTAATCGAAACAAGAGAACAGTTCTTTGAGAAGGTAGAAGAATTGAAAGGCATCGAATACGTTTTCCAACAATTTATCGCAAACAGTAGGGGGCGAGATATCCGAGTGAATGTGGTTGGAGGACAAGTGGTGGCCTGTATGCATCGCCATTCCGAAACTGATTTTAGGGCCAATATTACAAATGGTGGGACTGCCTCACCAATTATTTTAACCGAACGTCAAAAAGAAGTAGCGATTCATGCTGCGAGGGCGCTAAACGCAGAATTTGCCGGCGTCGATCTATTATTCGGTGAGAATGAAGAGCCTTTAGTATGTGAAGTAAATGGTGTTGCACATATACGGAATATTTTCAACGTTACTGGCATTAATGTAGGTGATGCCATGATTAGTTATATTATATCTAGAGTAGGAGCCTTTTCCCTATGAAAGGACTTTTAATATACGAGCCTAAAGAAATCGTACGCAATCAGAATTTCATTGATCGGCTAATTCATGCTGGTAAACTTAATGGTCTCGATATGCAGGTGTTAGATGACCAGCAAGCTGAATACCCAAAAGCTGACTTTATCTTTTTTAGATCACGGAATTCAAAGCTCTCCAAGCAATTGGAGAGCAAAGGAGTTCCTATGTTTAACCGTGCCCAGGTCAATGAAATTGCCAATGATAAATGGAAGGCTTTACAGCTTGTCCAGCTTTTGGGGATCGCAACGGTACCTACTATAAAGGTCACGGACGTTTCGGAGATTACGGAATATCCAGTGGTGCTAAAAACAGTGGACGGACATGGCGGAATGCAGGTTGAGCTGTTTAAGGAAGCCGACCATACTGCCGAATTTATCGAAACGTATAGTGAACAAACAATTATTGCCCAGCAATATATTGAAACAAATGCGACAGATGTACGAGTGTTTATGCTTGGAACAGAGGTAGTAGGAGCTGTGAAACGCATTGGTGCACCAAACAGCTTTAAATCTAATTTTACACTTGGTGGGACAGTTGAAAAATACATACTGGATGCTAATCAGGAAGCGGATGTTCAGAAAATCGCACGGGCCCTAAAAAGTGATTATATTGGGATGGATTTTCTCTTGCTGCCTAATGGTGGCTGGATTTTTAACGAGTTAGAGGACCCTGTCGGAGCACGCTCCTTTTTCCAAACCACACAAACTGATATAGCTATTCCCATCATGAATTATATAAAAAGTAAACTTATAGAAAAAGAGTGACCCTTTTTAAAAGGAGTCACTTTTTTTATATCTATTTCCTGCATTCATATATATCAGTCCTCCAAAAATGATAAAGAAAAATAATGCAAGACCTATGTAAAATACACTCATCTGCTCAATAGCAAGCCCTACCGTCCAAAGGATCATGCTAAAGCTTAGACCAAACATTAGCTTACCCATAGCTTTACATAAAGCTTTCGTATCGTATTTTGCCCTTTCCTCTTCTGGCATTGTATTATAGCCCGCTATTAGCATACTCCCTTTCCCCATCGATAAATAAACTCCTAGTAATATAAATAATATTATTACCCCTATCATAATCCACAAACCTGCATTCATGTAACCCACCCCTTTAACAGTTGTCCTACTAATTCTACTACATATTTCCTTTTAATAAAAAATGAAGAGAAGTATACTTTTAGATAGTTGGATCTAAATTCCACTCTACATAATAAAAAGGAGCAGCACGGGGCTGCTCCTTGATTTATTACAAATTATTTAATTCTTCTATACGTTTTAATACAGTTGCATGCTTTTCTAGGTAATCTTGCTCCTTCGCACGCTCCTCAGCTACTACTGATGCCGGAGCCTTTGAAACAAAGCGTTCATTAGACAACTTGCCTTGAACTAACTTTACTTCTTTTGCCCATTTTTCTAGTTCTTTTTCAAGACGAGCTTTCTCCGCATCGATATCAATCAATCCTTGTAATGGCAGATACAATAATGCACCTGTTACTACTGCAGACATAGATTGACCAGGATCATCCAGGTCTTGCCCAATTACTAGAGGCTCTGGATTACAGAATCTTTCAAGGTACTTGGCATTCTCCTCCAGAATTGCAAGCGTATCAGCATCCTTCGTAGAAATATATAAAGGTACCTTCTTGCTCATAGGCGTTTGAACCTCTGCACGAATGTTGCGAACAGAGCGAATGATTTCAGCTAACAGCTGCATACCATTTGCTTTTTCATTATCCGTAAAGGATTCATTTACCGTCGGCCAAGCCGCTACTGTAATAGACTCCCCTTCATGCGGAAGGTTTTGCCATATTTCCTCTGTAATAAAAGGCATGAAAGGATGTAATAGACGCATCGTGTTATCTAATACATATGCTAAAACTGAACGAGTAGTTAGCTTCGCTTCTTCATCCTCACCATTAAGCGGTAACTTCGCCATTTCAATATACCAGTCACAGAAGTCATCCCAGATGAAGTTGTATAAAG
The DNA here is from genome assembly GCA_934234185.1 of uncultured Psychrobacillus sp. Taxonomy (GTDB): domain Bacteria; phylum Bacillota; class Bacilli; order Bacillales_A; family Planococcaceae; genus Psychrobacillus. Next base: position 8,795 of record CAKQHO010000041.1, read on the forward strand.
CACGACCAACTTCACCAAACTCATAGCGCTCAGACAATCTGGTTACCTGTTCAATCGTTTCGTTCAGACGAGTCAGAATCCATGCATCTGCAACTGACTTTTTGCCTTCCAGATTAATCTCTTCGAATTTTAGTCCATCCATATTCATTAAAGCAAAACGGGAGGCATTCCAGATCTTATTGGCAAAGTTCCAAACTGCCTCTACCTTTTCTACAGAGAAGCGTAAATCTTGACCAGGAGAAGTACCTGTACTCAAGAAATAACGTAAGGAATCTGCTCCATACTTATCAATAACATCCATAGGATCAATCCCATTTCCAAGAGACTTAGACATTTTGCGTCCATCCTCTGCACGTACTAAGCCGTGAATTAATACATCTTCGAACGGGCGAGTCCCTGTAAACTCAATCCCTTGGAATATCATTCGTGATACCCAGAATAAAATGATATCATACCCTGTTACCAATGTATTAGTTGGGTAATAGCGTTTCATCATCTCATTTTCTTCGTCTGGCCAGCCAAGTGTTGAGAAGGGCCATAAGGCAGATGAGAACCAAGTATCTAATACATCTTCATCTTGCTTCCAGTTTTCTTCGTCTGCTGGAGGCTCTTGCCCCACGTATACCTCGCCTGTTTCCTTATGATACCAAGCTGGAATTCGATGTCCCCACCATAATTGACGAGAAATACACCAGTCATGAATATTTTCCATCCAACGTAAATACGTTTTACCAAAACGATCTGGTACAAAGTTTACTTTTCCTTCTGTTTCTTGTAGCTTAATCGCTTCCTGTGCAAGAGGCTGCATTTTAACAAACCATTGAGTCGATAAGTAAGGTTCTACAACAGCATTACTACGCTCAGAATGTCCTACCGAATGCATATGCTCTTCTACCTTAAATAACACACCAGCTTCTTGAAGATCCTGAACAATTTGCTTACGGCATTCGAAGCGATCCATTCCTTCATATTTACCAGCATTTTTATTCATTGAACCATCTTCATTCATCACAAGGACACGCTCAAGATTATGGCGGTTCCCTATTTCAAAATCATTCGGGTCATGTGCAGGTGTTATTTTTACAGCCCCACTACCAAACTCCATATCCACATAATCATCTGCTACAATTGGAATCTCTCTGCCTACGATAGGTAGCTTTACAGTCTTTCCAATTAAATGCTTATAGCGGTCATCCTCTGGATGAACTGCAACTGCCGTATCTCCAAGCATTGTTTCTGGTCTAGTTGTCGCAACATCAATAGAACCAGTACCATCAGTTAGTGGGTAATGCATATGATAGAATGCACCCTGTACATCCTTATGGATTACTTCAATATCGGATAGAGCGGTTTGAGTTGTAGGATCCCAGTTGATAATACGTTTTCCTCTATATATTAGCCCTTTATTATAGAGCTTCACAAAAACCTCTTTAACCGCATTGGATAATCCTTCATCCAGAGTAAAACGTTCTCGAGAATAGTCTAACCCCAGTCCTAGCTTAGACCATTGCTCACGAATATGACCAGCATATTCCTCTTTCCATTTCCAGGTTTCTTCTACAAATTTTTCACGACCTAAATCATAGCGAGATACATTGTTTGCACGTAGCTTTTCTTCTACTTTTGCCTGTGTCGCAATACCAGCATGGTCCATTCCTGGTAGCCAGAGAGCATCATATCCCTGCATACGCTTCATACGGATCAAAATATCTTGCAGTGTTGTATCCCAAGCATGACCTAAGTGTAGCTTTCCAGTTACATTTGGTGGTGGAATTACAATCGTATACGGCTTTTTATCACTTTCCGGATGTGCTTCAAAGAATTTTCCTTCTAGCCACCACTCATAACGCCCTTGTTCAATCGTTTGTGGATCATACTTGGTAGACATTGATGTTTCATTTGTCATAATGGTTTCCTCCCGTTTTTTGAAAATAAAAAAACTCCTTTCATCACTAAAGGACGAAGGAGTTTGTTTCGCGGTACCACCTTTATTCGCAGATGCAGCATACACATCACGCTCTCAATTAGATAACGGCTTCAAACCGGCTATTGCTACTAATTGTTCACAACAGCTGCTCTTGGGCTACCTTCAAATGGTGGCTAACAGAAACATTTCAGCAGGCTGTTTCCTTTCTTTCGAGAGCCAGGACATTTTACTCTTCCCATTCATAGCATCGATATTCAGTTGTACCTATTGTATAGGATGATATTATATGCCGTCAAGCTTCATATGGTGAAAGGAGGTATAACAAATGAAAAGAGGATATAACCCATATCTATTACCGTATTGGCTGCGGACGATTCGCTTTTATTGTAAAGGTATAATCATACCTATTTGCGGATTTCAGTTTATCCGAGTAATTATCATCCCTACTACATGGGATTTTTTCCTATTAATGTTTTTAATCTTTCTTTGGTATTTATTTCTCAAAGACATTATTTGATGGAAATGTTACCTTGGTATACCCATCCTCTAGACTATGAATAAATTCAAGCTCTGAATCAAATGACGGACCTTCTACATTCGTTTCTGTCACACTGATTCTTGGTTCTTCTTTTTCTACTTTCGGAGAAGCTTCTAGCACTACTTCTTCCGTAAAGGATTTGTTGGACGATTCAAATATCTCAACCGCTGAAGAGCTACTAGACGATGATTCTAATACGATAGGTGCTCTAGAGGATGATTCCATGGTTTTTTCCTGTAGCTTTTCCCCTGGCTCCATTACTGGCTTACTAGTTTCGTATTCAAAGTTTACAACCCACATGATTTCGATACCATCTTGCTCAGCTTTTGTATCAATTTCTTGAACACTTACCTTTGGTGTGCACTCAGATGGAATTTTTTCCTTACTTACTTCCACACTCATAGGTACAGCATATTCAAAATAACCTAAGTCTCCTTGAAGATCTAAATCTTCAATTTGTGTAAACTCACTTGTAGCATGGTGAGCCACTTCACCCTCTTCAAACTCCACATGACAAGTGATGTGGTAGATGCCGTTTACTTCAATGGCATCTGCCTCATTCCTGTGTATATATTGCGGAGTCACATTTACTGCTTTTACTCCCTTTGGTTTACCAAAACTTTGTGGAAAACAAAATTGCTCCTTTACTTCCCAGCTTTTCACTACCATACTTTAGCCTCCTTCTTATAGGACAACTTATGATATAAAAAGAGAAAATATGAAAATCTCCTTCAACAGCTAAGCGCATTTTTCCAATTGCTCGTATAAAAAAGGAGGCTACTCTTAAATGAATAGCCTCCAGCATTTTATTTTGATAGTTTTTCAAATACAGTATGGAATGCTTGAACAGTTTTCTCGATATGCTCCTCTGTATGAGCTGTTGATAGGAACATGCCTTCGAATTGGGAAGGTGGCAGATAGATCCCTTCCTCCGCCATTAAGCGATAATATTTTCCGAATAGCTCCAAGTCCGATGTTCTCGCTACATCATAGCTAGTAACATGTTCATTTGTAAAGAAGAAGCCTATCATAGAACCAGCGCGGTTAACTGTATGAGGGATATTATACTTACTTGCCGCTTCCTTAAAACCAGCTTCTAATAGATCGCCTAGCTTCATGAAATACTTATAGGAATCCTCTGTTAAACGAGATAATGTTTCATAACCAGCAGTCATTGCTAAAGGGTTCCCAGATAGAGTACCAGCTTGGTAGACGGAGCCTGCCGGTGCAATCATCTCCATAATTTCTCGTTTACCACCAAATGCCCCTACTGGCAGACCTCCGCCAATAACTTTACCAAGACATGTTAAGTCTGGAGTAACACCAAAATAACCTTGAGCACAATTATAGCCAACACGGAATCCTGTCATTACCTCATCAAAAATTAACACAGTACCATTTTTTTCTGTTAGCACTCTTAATTCTTCTAAGAACCCTTCTACTGGTGGAACAACTCCCATGTTCCCAGCAACTGGCTCGACGATAACTGCTGCTAAATCGTCTCCAAAGTTTTCAAAAACATAGCGAACGCCTTCAATATCATTATATGCTACCGTAATGGTATTTTTCGCCACAGCTTCTGGAACACCAGGGCTATCAGGTAAACCAAGTGTTGCTACCCCTGAACCAGCTTTAATTAACAAGCTATCGCCATGTCCGTGGTAACAGCCTTCGAATTTTAAGATTTTGTTTCTACCTGTATATCCTCGAGCTAAACGTAGCGCACTCATCGTAGCCTCAGTCCCAGAAGAAACCATACGAATCATATCAATTGATGGTACTCGGTCAATTACGAGCTGTGCCAGCTTGTTCTCAATTAACGTAGACGCCCCAAAGCTTGTCCCTGTTTCAGCAACCTCTTGAATAGCTTTGACAACATTCGGCTCTGTATGTCCAAGGATAAGAGGTCCCCAAGATAAGACATAGTCGATATATTCATTTCCATCAATATCAGTGAGAATTGCACCTTTTCCGCTTTTCATGAAGATTGGATCCATATCTACTGATTTAAATGCTCGAACGGGACTGTTAACGCCACCAGGCATTAAATCCTTTGCTTCAGTAAACGCTAGTTTCGATTGTTCATATGATTTTCCCATTATTTTTCCTCCAGCCAACGTGCCACATCTTTTGCATGGTACGTTAAAATAATGTCTGCTCCTGCTCTTTTCATGCCAGTTAGCGTTTCTAGAACAGTTTCTTTTTCATTAATCCACCCATTAATGGCAGCTGCCTTAACCATTGCATACTCCCCACTTACATTATAAGCAACGATTGGTAAATCAAAGTTATTTTTAACATCACGGATAATATCTAAATAGGAAAGAGCCGGCTTAACAATTAAGAAATCTGCCCCTTCTTCTACATCAGATGCTGCCTCACGCATAGCCTCTGTACGATTAGAGTAATCCATTTGATAAGTTTTACGATCACCAAACTTAGGCGCACCATCTGCTGCTTCACGGAATGGACCATAATATGCAGAAGCATATTTCACCGCGTAGCTCATAATTGGAATATGTTGAAACCCTGCGTTATCTAAACCTACGCGGATTGCTGCTACAAAGCCATCCATCATGTTAGAAGGTGCTATAATATCTGCACCAGCTTGCGCTTGGCTAATAGCTGTTTTTGCAAGTAAGTCTAGCGAAGGATCATTTAGAATTTGTTCATTTTCGTCCACTACCCCACAATGTCCATGGTCAGTAAACTCACAGAGACAAGTGTCTGCGATTACCATCAGTTGCGGATGACGTTCTTTAATAAGACGTATTGCTTTTTGAACGATACCATGATCATGGTATGCTTGTGTTCCCACTGCATCTTTTTCTGCAGGAATACCGAATAGGATAACTGAAGGAATTCCCAGGCTTACCACTTCATCTATTTCTTCTTCTAGACGATCTAAAGAAAATTGAAAAATACCTGGCATAGATGCTACCGGATTTTTAATATTCTCCCCATCCATTACGAAGATAGGATAGATTAAGTCCTCTTTATGTAGATATGTTTCTTTTACCATCGAGCGAATACCAGCAGTATGTCTTAAGCGACGGTGACGCTGAAAATGTAATTCTGTCATTGCTCTCTTCCTTTCCATGCGGCTAGCTTATTGACCAGCTCAAGTATTGTATAAGTATTAGGCATCACTTGGACAGGTATTTCCAAGGATTCTAAATACTGTTTCGTAATATGTCCAATTGCACAGACAGTATATAAATTATAATCTATCTCTTTTCCAACATTAGCATGAAAGGCTTTAACAGAAGAAGGACTAGTGAAAACTAGAGAACAGCTTTTACCACTTTCTAAAAGTTTCTTTACTCTCTCTACATTTTCCTTTATTTCTAATGTTTCATAAATAATCCATTCTTCTACTTCGTTTGGAAGCCCATCTACTATTGTTTGCTTAGCAAGGTTCCCTTTAAAAAAAACACATTTCTCTGTAGCTAAAGAAATCTTTGGAAACTCTTTTATAAATACATCTGCACTGTAAGTGGTTGGTATAAAATGAACTACAAATCCGTTATTTTCTAAGGCTGCTTTAGTCTTTGCCCCTACAGCTGCTATTTTTGCTTGAAAAAAGAGAGGAGTAAGTCCATACCGCTCTATTTTATTCACAAAGGCAGCGACACTACTCTGACTTGTGAAAATAAACCAATCCTTATTCCTGTATGCCATTAACCGTTCACCATCAATTGCTTCCTTAACTTCCTGCGTAGTGATAAAAGGACTGACAACTGGGGAACCACCATATGCGGTAGTAAGGTCAACTGCCTCCTGGGTTCTACTTAATCCTGTAAAAATAACATACTCCTCTTCCAATGGAAGCTTAGACATCCAACTCAGCCTTCACTTTTTGAATTAAGTCGTAGGCTCCTTGCTCCGTAATTATGCGAGCAACTTCTTTACCAACAGCCTCTGCATTCTTTCCAGAAACAACCTCTTTATAAATAATGGATGCATCCGGAGCTGCTACTAAACCAGTTAATGTAATCTCATCATTGGAAATTGTTGCATGACCTGCAATTGGAACTTGGCAGCCTCCATCCATCGCTGTTAAAAATGCGCGTTCAGCTATCACTGTATCCCAAGTCTCTTGATCAGACAATTTGCGAAGTTCCGCTAATAACTCCTGATCTTCCTCACGGCATTCAATACCTAATGAGCCTTGTCCAACAGCTGGGATACAATCCTCTACGGAAAGATATTCAGTGATAACATCCTCACCCCAGCCGAGACGCTTAAGTCCTGCTGCAGCTAGGATAATTGCATCGTACTCTCCATTTTCTAATTTTTGAAGTCTTGTATCCACATTACCACGTATCCATTTGATTTCGATATCAGGACGCATCACTAAAAGCTGTGCACTTCTACGCAAACTACTAGTCCCTACGATAGCACCTGCTGGTAAATCCATAAATTTCACATGGTTTTTAGAGATAAAAGCATCACGCTCGTCCACTCTCTTAGGAGTACAGCCAATTGTTAAACCTTCCGGTAATACAGACGGCATATCCTTCATACTGTGAACAGCAAAATCTATTTCCTTATCAAATAAAGCTTGTTCAATTTCCTTTACAAACAGTCCTTTTCCTCCGACCTTAGATAGGGTAACATCCAGGATTTTATCTCCCTTTGTCACAATCTCTTTAATCTCAAATTCAAACGGAGCCCCATTATCCTTCATTTGTTGAATAAACCAATTTGTTTGCGTTAACGCTAATTTACTTCTTCTAGAACCTACAATAATTTTACGCATTTAATCGCTACCTCTCTTTTAATACCAAAAATGGAATTGTGATAATTGACTACCTAGTAAAAAATTAATTAATACAAATAGAAATGCATACACATGTACCCATGCATAGTTTGTCCCTTTAAAATTAGCTCTTTTACGCAATAAAAGAACCACAAGATATATGACTAACAGAATAAAGGAATTAACAATTTTAAAGTCCATAATAGAAAACTCATTTAAAGATGTATATGCCCATTGTAGCCCAAGAACTAAGCTTACAAACAGCATAGGTATTCCTGTCACAACTGACATGGTCATTCCATTCTTTGCCTGACTTAATGACGGTAATCTAGAAAACTGCTTTGTCCATTTTTTCTTCTTTAGCACTCTATACAATATTAAGTATAAAATAGAAAACACGAACGATAAAGCAAAAGCAGTATAAGACAAGAATGCAAAAGTAATATGAATAAATAAAAGCTCGGATTGCAAGGAGTCTCTCACGGCAGATTGCACTACTTGACTAGGCGCAAAAGTATGGATGGTCATAAAAATAAAACCAATAATACTTAAGAAAAAACCTGGAAGCTCTAATTTAAAAATTAGCTGTACGACTAACGCTAGCAAAATGATCAACCAAGCATAAAAATAGATTCCTTCAAACAAAGAAAGAATAGGAAACCTTTTCATCTCGATTATATACATAATTAAAAAAACAGTCTGCAATATCCAAACTACAGATAATAGGCCAACTGCCAATCGTTGTGCACGTTTATCCTTATTAAGATAATCAATAAAATAGAAAACGAGGCTAACAGATTGAAGGATGACCATAATCTCGTGTAGCCTTGTCATCGTCAAATCAGCCATACAATTTCTCCCTTTAAACAAAAAAAGAGGCGTTCGTATATCTAGTAGTAACCATCAGATATAAACGCCTCCTTTTCTTAATTAAATGATAAATTCTCTTTTAATTCTTTATGATCCACTAAGGACTGTTTTACTTGAACCTTTGATTTTTCAGCTTGAAGTTCAAATTCGTTTTTCACATCATTCTCTATTCCAAAAATTTGTTGGAATAGTCTTAGCTGATCCGCTGAATTTTCAGAGTTGGATAACTCCTTCACCTGTAAGATAGGGTCCTTCAGTAGCTGATTTACAATCGATTTAGTGTGTTTGTTTAGAATCTTTCTTTCTCGATCTGTAAGGTTAGGCATCTTATTTTCAATCGAAGCCATTGTTTCTGTTTGTATAATATTTGCTTTTTGACGTAAAGCAGAGATAATTGGCACTACACCAAGAGTGGTTACCCAGTCATTAAATTGGGCAATTTCTGCTTCAATCATATTTCTGATTTGCGCAGCAGCACGCTCGCGTTCTGCTAAGTTTGCTTCTACAATCCCTTGCAAATCATCTATATCGTATAAGAACACATTTGGCAAATCGCCAATTCGTGGATCTAAATCCCGTGGAACGGCGATATCGACCATGAATAATGGTTTTCCTTTACGTAAGCGATCAACAAATTGCATTAACTCTAAATCAATAACATAATCTGTTGCTCCGGTAGAACTTATAAGAATATCGGCTTCTAGTAAAGCACATTGTAGCTCGTCCATCGGCTTTGCATTTCCATCAAATTTTGAAGCAAGCTGTTTCGCTTTTTCATAAGTACGGTTTATTACTGTAATCTTTCCTGCTCCACTACCATACAGGTTTTGGATAGCAAGCTCCCCCATTTTACCAGCACCCAAAATAACGACGTGCTTATGATTTAGGGATCCAAATATTTTCTTTCCAAGCTCAACTGCCGCATAAGAAACGGATACTGCATTTTCACCAATCGCAGTTTCGGCATGTGCACGTTTTGCAAACGTCACTGCTTGTTTAAATAATTGGTTGAAAATAGTGCCCGTTGTACCGTGCTCTTGACCATTCAAGAAACTTTTCTTCACTTGTCCTAATATCTGTGTCTCTCCAAGTACCATGGAGTCTATTCCAGCAGTTACCTGGAATAAGTGTTTGTTGGCTAAGTCATTCTCATGGACGAAGAGGTATCTAGATAGCTGTTCCATTGGTATATCAAACCAATTAGCTAGAAATTGTTTTACATAGTATTTTCCTGTATGTAATTGATCTACAGTTGCGTATATTTCAGTACGGTTGCATGTAGACACGATTACATTTTCCAATACACTCTTTTGCTCTTGTAGTGCTTGCATTGCATTCGGTAGCTCGTCCTCAATAAAAGAAAGCTTTTCTCGAATCTCAACTGGAGCAGTCCGATAATTGACACCTACCACGATTGTATGCATGGAATCATGTCACCCTTTCACGTTCATTTCATTAGTCCTATTATATCATAGGTTTCCCTAATGTAATTTCACATTTGTGACTAAGATATGAAATATTACATTAGAATTATTATAAATTAATGATAACAAATTTATATAGTTAATACAAACCTTCATGTCCCATTTTGAAAATGACTAACTATTTCAAAAACATAGTTGTAAATAAATGTAGAAAATCAGATTTTTCTCCTTAAGTAGAACGCTTTTTTGTGTGGATAAAACCAATCAAATAAAAAACCAATTAGGGTCATTATTCCCTAATCGGCTGTTTTTAATCCTTCTAAAAGGATAGGTATATTACTAGATTCTACTTTCTATTTCAGTCCAAACTGCGTCCTTGCCTAATCCGGTTTCTGACGAAAATACAATTAAAGGATCTTCCTTATCCATCTGGAGTCCCTCTTTTACAACCTTTTTATGCTTGTCCCATTTACCCTTAGAAATTTTATCTGCCTTCGTAGCAACTACGATACAAGGGATGTTGTAGTGCTTGAGGAAATCATACATCATACAATCATCTGCGGTTGGCGGATGACGAAGATCAATTATAAGAACTACAGCCTTTAAAACACCGCGCGAGGTAAAATAAGTTTCAATCATTTTACCCCATGCAGCTCTTTCAGATTTCGAAACCTTCGCGTAACCATAACCGGGTACGTCCACAAACAGTAAATCCTCTTCTAATTTATAAAAGTTGAGGGTTTGTGTTTTACCTGGCTTAGAAGAAATTCTAGCCATACTTTTTCGACCTATCATCTTATTGATGAAGGAGGACTTCCCTACATTGGAACGTCCAGCCAAGGCAAACTCGGGTAAGTCTCCTTCTGGATATTGGTCGGGTCTTACCGCACTAATCAGTAGTTCTACATTATTTATTTTCATTTTTTTGCCTCCTCTAATGCCAGTTGAAGCACTTCCTCTGCATCGGAAACAAAATGGAATGTCAATACTTCACGAACACTTTCTGGTATATCTTCTATATCACGCTCATTATCTTTAGGACAAATGATCGTAGTCAATCCTGCTCGGTGGGCGCTTAATGTTTTTTCCTTGAGTCCACCAATTGGTAAGACTCTTCCTCTAAGCGTCACCTCTCCAGTCATACCTATTTCTCTGCGAATGGCTCGTCCAGAAAGAGCAGAAACTAGTGCCGTAACAATAGTAATACCAGCAGATGGTCCATCTTTTGGTACAGCTCCTTCCGGCACGTGGATATGAATGTCTTGGGTTTCATGGAAGGTAGGGTCAATCCCAAAATCCACAGCCTTAGACCTCACATAGGAAAGAGCCGTTTGTGCTGATTCCTTCATCACATCTCCTAATTTCCCTGTAAGCTGAAGCTTGCCGGCACCCTTTGAAAGGGAAACCTCAATTTGTAGTGTATCTCCACCAACAGTTGTGTAAGCTAGACCAGTTGAAACTCCTACCTGGTTCTCTGTTTCTGCTTGTCCATAACGGAACTTCCGTTTCCCTATAAGGCTTTCGAGATTACCAGATGTTACAGTAACTTTCTTTTTATCACCAGAAACTATTTGAAGCGCCGCTTTCCTACAAATATTAGCTAAAACTCGCTCTAAGCTTCTGACACCTGCCTCACGCGTATAGTAGCGTATGACATCTGTAATAGCCTCTTCCTTAACCTGTAGCTGAGCCTTCTTTAATCCATGCTCCTTTAGTTGCTTTGGTAATAAATGGTTTTTAGCTATAGAGAGCTTTTCCATTTCCGTATAACCCGCAATAGAGATAATTTCCATTCTATCTCTTAAAGGTCCCGGGATAGTGCTTAAATCGTTTGCTGTTGCGATAAACAGAACCTTGGATAAGTCATAGGTCTCTTCAATGTAATGATCGCTAAAGGAATTATTTTGTTCTGGATCCAGGACCTCTAGCATTGCAGCAGAAGGATCTCCTCGGAAATCATTGGACATTTTATCTATTTCATCTAACAGGATTAATGGGTTAACGGTACCTGCTTTCTTCATTCCCTGAATGATACGTCCAGGCATCGCACCGACATAGGTACGTCTATGTCCTCTAATTTCGGATTCATCTCTGACTCCTCCGAGTGACATTCTCACAAAGTTTCTTCCCAGTGATTCTGCAATAGATTTTGCAAGGGAGGTTTTCCCTACACCAGGCGGTCCTGCTAAACAAAGGATAGGACCTCTTAACGATTTAGTCAGCTGACGAACTGCAAGATATTCTAACACTCGCTCCTTTACGGTTTCTAACCCATGATGGTCTCGATCCAAAATCTGTTCAGAGCGCTTAATATCCAGCTGATCTTTCGTTTCCTTAGACCATGGAATAGAAACAATCCAATCAATATAATTTCGAATTACTCCACTTTCTGGTGCTTGTGTTGGTAGCTTTTCATAACGATCAAGCTCTTTTAAGACATTACTCTTAGTTCGTTCGGGAAGACCTGCTTGCTCAATCCGTTTTCTTAAATCGGCAACCTCTCCAGTTTTCCCTTCTTTATCACCTAGCTCAGTCTGAATCGCTTTCATTTGCTCACGCAAATAAAACTCTTTCTGAGTTCTCTCCATCGCATTTTTTACACGCGTATGAATTTTTTTCTCTAGATTAAGTATTTCTTGCTCGTTATAGAGTTGCGTAATTAATGTTTCTATACGTTTTTTGACATCTACAATTTCCAATAATTCTTGCTTAGCTTTTATTTTTAACGGCAGACTAGAAGCTATCATATCAGCAAGTCTTCCTGGTTCCTCTATGTTTGCAACCGATTTAAAAGTGTCCTCTGTAACATGCTTGGATGCCTTTGTGAACTTTTCAAAGTTATTTAACAAAGTTCTCATAAGAGCTTTCATCTCTTGATCAACCTCTAAAGGCTCCTCATAGATTTCCACACTTACCTCATCAAATGTGTCTGTTTCACGATAATCAACCCATTCAGCACGTTGAATGCCCTCAACAAGGACACGCATCGTTCCATTTGGAAGCTTTACGATTTGCTTAATATGAGCTAGAATTCCCATATCAAAAATATCTTCCTCTGTTGGTTGCTCGACCCCTATTTCGATTTGCGCAGAAAGGAAAAGTTTTTCTTCACGCTTCATCGCTTCATTAAGTGCAGCAATAGAACGATCTCGTCCAATATCTATGTGAAGTATCATGGTTGGAAAAATAAATAGACCTCTTAGGGGCAATACGGGGTAATATGTTTTATTTGCCATTCGGGAATTCACCTCCGTCTTATTGTGTCCGATTGTAAACCTAAAAATACAGGTTAACCTCTTCTCTAACATACAAATGAAAAGAGAAAAATAGCTGACATCCTGCTTGCGTGCATGACGCAGGGGAAGCCAGCTGTTTAAATGGCTAAAATTTAAGCCGATGTTTTTTTGTTATCTATATCTTTCACTTCTGTACCATCTTCTAATAATAGCTTTGGTCTTTCGCCGCCTGTAATTGTTTCTTTCGTAATGACACATTCTACTATGTCTTCACGAGAAGGAAGCTCATACATCACATCAAGCATTGTATTTTCAATAATAGAACGAAGACCACGTGCTCCTGTTTTTCGTTCAATAGCTTCTTTTGCAATTTCCACCAATGCTTCATCTTCGAATGTCAACTTAACATTATCCAATTCAATCATTTTCTGATATTGCTTTACAAGTGCATTTTTAGGCTCTGTTAAAATTTGAACTAAAGCATCATTGTCTAACTGCTCTAAGCTTGATAATACTGGCAAACGTCCGATAAACTCTGGAATTAAACCAAATTTCAACAAGTCTTCTGGTATCAAGTGTGCTAACACAGATTTAGATTGAAGGGCAGCTTTATTTGGATCAGCACCAAAACCGATTACCTTTTCGCCTAGACGACGTTTAATAATTTGTTCGATACCATCAAATGCTCCACCAACGATAAACAGAATGTTTGTTGTATCGATTTGGATAAATTCTTGATGAGGATGTTTACGGCCACCTTGAGGAGGAACGCTTGCAACAGTACCTTCTAGAATTTTAAGAAGTGCCTGTTGAACACCTTCTCCAGAAACATCACGAGTGATCGATGGATTTTCTGATTTCCGTGCTACTTTATCTATTTCATCTATATAAATAATTCCCTTTTCAGCTCGTTCGATATCATAATCCGCTGATTGAATAAGCTTGAGTAGAATGTTTTCAACATCCTCCCCAACATAACCAGCTTCTGTTAAAGAAGTAGCATCTGCAATGGCAAAAGGAACATTTAGGATGCGTGCCAAAGTTTGTGCCAGTAATGTTTTCCCACTACCAGTTGGACCGATTAGCACGATATTAGATTTAGATAATTCTACTTCATCTATTACGCTATTTGAATTGATACGTTTGTAGTGGTTGTAAACAGCTACAGCAAGGGATTTTTTTGCTCTTTCTTGCCCAATTACGTATTCATCTAAGATAGCTAAGATTTCTTTTGGTTTGGGAACTTCTTTAAACTCAACTTCTTCTTCTGTTCCAAGCTCTTCTTCTACAATTTCAGAACAAAGATCTATACATTCATCACAAATATATACTCCAGGTCCTGCAACTAGCTTACGAACTTGCTCTTGTGGTTTTCCACAAAAAGAACATTTTAAGTTCCCTTTTTCATCATTGAATTTGAACAAAATATTCACCCCTATTCAAGCCATTATCTTACAAGATTCTTTAAACAGAATCAAATAATAAGTTTAAGTATGTTTTTTATATCAGAAACTTCTATGTATGGTACAAAACAAGGCACAGACAAAATCTGTACCTTGTTCTATTATAACGCTATGTTTCGATTAAGAAATTTTTGCGTTATCTACTAAGAATTCAACTGTTTTTTGGAAACGAAGGTCATTTGCAAGGACCTCAGTACCACCAAGCGCGCGTTTAATATCTTCAGCAGACATGTTAAACTGAGCACTCATTTTTTCTAATTCAGCGTTTACATCTTCTTCAGAAGCTTGAAGATTTTCTTGTTCTGCGATAGCTTCCAATGTTAAAGAAACTTTCACACGATTTTTTGCGTCTTCAGCCATTTGAGTACGAAGTGCCGCTTCATCTTGACCTGAGAATTGGTAGTAAAGATCCAAGTTCATTCCTTGCTGCTCTAAACGTTGTCCGAACTCTTGTAGCATACGATCAGTTTCTGTTTCAATCATTGCTTCTGGAATATCAATAGTTGCATTGTTAGCTGCTGCTTCTACTAAATCATCACGAAGACTTTGAGCTGCCTGTTGTTTTTTCTCTTCAGCAGTTTTTTCTTTTAGCTTTTCACGTAAAGCATCGATTCCTTCAACTTCTGAATCCATTTCTTTTGCAAATTCATCGTTAAGCTCTGGAAGTTCTTTTCCTTTTACTTCTTTTACTGTTACTTTGAAAGTTGCTGCCTTACCTGCTAATTCTGCTGCATGGTATTCTTCAGGGAATGTTACTTCCACGTCTTTAGTATCTCCTGCTTTCACACCTACTAATTGCTCTTCAAAGCCAGGAATGAAAGAGTTAGAACCGATTTCTAATGGATAGTCAGATCCTGCTCCACCTTCAAATGCAACTCCGTCAACAAAGCCTTCGAAATCAATAACAGCAGTATCACCGTTAACAATAGCATCCTCTTTAACAACTAACTCTGCTAGTCGAGTTTGTTGGCTTAATAACTGCTCTTCAATTTCTTCATCTGTAACAGTTTCGTCTAATTTCGTTACTTCTAGACCTTTATATTCGCCTAATGTCACTTCTGGTTTCACCACTACTTTTGCAGTGAAAACAAGAGGTTGGCCTTTTTCCATAGTAACAATATCGATCTCTGGACGGTCAACTGGGTCAATTCCAGCTTCTTCAACAGCAGATGCATAAGCCTCTGGAAGAATAAAATCAAGAGCATCTTGGAATAAAGATTCCACTCCATACATTTTTTCAAACATTTGACGAGGCATTTTTCCTTTACGGAAGCCAGGTGCATTAATTTGCTTTACTACTTTTTTGAACGCTTGATCTAGACCGTTGTTCACTACATCAGCAGCTACTTCGACCGTTAAAAGACCATTATTTCCTTCTTGTTTTTCCCATTTAACTGACATATATTCTACCTCCAAAAAATAAATTACAATAATTTAGTAGCCTACTTACGGATATATAAGGCTCATTTACACTAATTATATTGACAACTTGTATATTATAGCATAACTAAATAGACTTTCAACACTATTGATTCTCCGGTGCTTGTAGAGATAACTCTATTTTCAATATCAAATCTAGCAAGTCATTAGATTCAACAGAGCTTTCGGTAAAAAGTGTATCCACAAAAGTTGCATAACTCTCTGCTATTTGTTCATCATCATAACCTTTCCAATCAAGTGGAAACAATGCATAGGCATGTCTATGAATAAGCTCATTAGTCATAGCTTGCTTCGTAGGATCCTTTTCTAGCTTTTCCTGTACTATTTTCTCGATGACCTCCATACGATCCACAGCAGTATCAGTTGGCGGTTTTGCTGGAGAAACCTGGAGCTGATGACCGAATTTCGTAACGTTTACCATCTCTACTACTCCCGCACTCCCTAGCAATAACAAGGCTAGTGTTTGTATGGTTGGTACAACTTCTGTACTTTCCGCTATTTTCTTTATATCCTCTATAGCTTCAGAAATATTTTGGTAAAAGGCTTGCTGAAGCATTTGCTCCTGCTGTACGAAAGTAAGGCTTACGAATGATGAATATTGCACCGCCCTGCTATCCAATTTCTCTACCTCTGTTTCCCCATCTTCTACCATAATGTCCTTCTCGCCAATAAGTCTATTGCTAAGCTCTAATAGCTGGTGGAAGTTCACCTTTCTTTCATTGGAGAATTGATATTCTGATAATATGTAGGAAATAGCCTGGTTTAATGCTTTGTATTCCTTTAAATCTAACAGGATTGTTAGGTATAATTCGACAATTTGCTCAAAGGCAGGAGATTTTTCTCGCATTAAATCCTCGCAAATCTCTCTTGCTTCTTTTGTTCTTCTCGTTTCTAACAATGTCAGAATATAAACACTCAGAATCATATCATCTAGCTTTATAAACTTTTTAGCCTCATCAAAACAAGCCGCTGCTTTTATGTAATTATTTTTTTCTGCATAGGCCAAACCATCCGTTATTAATGTTTCTACTGTTCCAGGAAACATAATCACATTTTCATTGTTCTGCAGGTAAAGATTTTTTTTCTTCATTAAACCTAACCGCCTCGTTCTATGTATATTGATGTAAGTATATCACTATCTCTTTAATTTCTCACACCTTAAATGAGAATTTTTGTAAAAAATGTTTCCGAAAGAAATGCAGGATTTCTTCTAATCAATAGCGAAGATACTCCCTTATCGTATTAGTTGTTTCGCTCTAATTTCTCTTGCCGTTTGTTCTTTGCATATCTTCATATGTATTCCCTTATTTTAATAAATAAAACAAGTAAGACCTTATTTAATTACTAGCCTCTACGTCGAGAGCTAAATGTTGAAATAAAATAAAAAAGACCATGAACACAAGGCGAGGGCACTGAAAAAGTCCATTAATATTTGAAGAGAGTATGTGGAGAAAGAATCTTTCACATACTCGCTTTTTATATCGTTGATTTCCATTACGGCGGACGCTTTTCGCGGGCACGGCTCCAGCCTTCTCCCTCGCTACGCTCAGTCCGGGTGCTTCCGCT